>ONLG01000032.1 GCA_900318625.1 uncultured Prevotella sp. | reverse complement strand
ATGCCAGCCCCGGGCAACGCCCGGGGGGAGAGGATGCAGCATGGATACGCCCCCGAAGGGGGCAAAAGAATAACAGCCCACCACTGCAGAGTGGCAAAGGGAGTGAACGGAATAATAATTCTTTTGCCCATTCTGGGCGAATGTTGGTTGTGAACAATTCCCAAGGCGTTGCCTTGGGCTGACTTGTTTTGGCCTTTTAGGCCGTATTTACCCCAACCGTCTACACTCCCTTCCCTTGGGGAGGGGTTGGGGGTGATGTGAAGCCCACCCCAGCCCTCCCGAAGGGAGGGGGTATTATGTTCTTTTGTCCTTCTGTCATAAATAAAGGGGTGGGTGTTAGTTACGCCCCGAAGGGGCATTGATATGCCAGCCCCGGGCAACGCTTATGATGTGTCTGAAGTTCATGGTCGTTTATATATTAAATAAGGTGTATCAGAGTGATTCGAGGTCGTTTATATATTAAATAAGGTGTATCAGAGTGATTCGAGGAATTTAATGAGCTGTTGGCGCTCGGTTTTCGAGAAGTTGGCGAACTTCTGGCGCGATGCCCAGCCTTCGCCTCCGTGCCACATGATGGCCTCGGTGAAGTTGCGTGCGCGTCCGTCGTGGAGGAAGTAAGTGTGTCCGTTCAGTTGATATTCCTGAAAAGCGAGTGCAAAATTACTCTTACTGTTAAATGTTTGCAATCGCCAAATGTCGGTAAAAGGGCAATATACCTACTTTTGGTGATTTGAACTATAGCCACAAAAGTGCTACCTTTGCAGTTGTTTTATAATGTAATATAAGGTGGAAGTATGAAAACTCAAAAGATGTATGAAGCTGATGACAAGATGATCTCGCTCATCAGAGATAACTATGACATACTACAGGGACTCGGACGCTTTGGAATAAACCTGGGTTTCGGCGACAAGACGGTGCGCGAAGTGTGCGAAGACCAACAGGTGGACACCTATACCTTCCTGGCGGTTGTGAACTTCACAATCAACGGATACCGCGACATAGACGATGACGGGCGCCTTTCGGTTCCTACGCTGCTCCACTACCTGCAGGCCAGCCATGAGTATTTCCTCAACTTCGAGCTTCCTTTCATACGCAAGGAACTTGTCGCCGCGCTCGACGAAAACGACAATCTGGCCCGCCTGATAATGAAACTCTACGACGAATATACCCATTCCATACAGAACCACATGCGCTACGAGGAGAAGACGGTGTTCCCTTATGTGGAGCGATTGCAGGCTGGCGAGTCCGACGATGACTTCGACATAGAGACTTTCTCGAAGCATCACGGCCAGACAAACCAGAAACTCCGCGAGCTGAAGAACATCATCCTGAAGTATCTTCCCTCGGATATGCACCACAACAACCGCCTGACGGCTGCGCTCTACGACATCTACAACTGCGAGACGTGGCTCTCGCAACATGCCGAAGTGGAGGAGAACATCTTTCTGCCGGCTATCAGGCGGTTGGAGAAACAGCTGCGCAAGAACGATGTGGCGGTGAAGATTAGCAACATGATAAATCCCGGAGGCGAAAACAGCGAAACCCTGAGCGAGCGCGAAAAGGACGTGGTGATAGGCGTTGTGCAGGGAATGACCAACAAGGAGATAGCCGACCACCTCTGCATAAGCATCAACACCGTGATTACCCATCGCCGCAACATAGCCCGTAAGTTGCAGATACACAGCCCGGCAGGGCTTACCATCTATGCCATAGTGAACAACTGGGTCGACATTGCCAGCGTGCAGCTATGACCCAGTTCGTGGGATATTTTTCTCCGGCGGCTCCGTAAAAAGTTTACGGATGCCGCCGTAACTTTTTTACAAGGGCTCTGGAGTGTTGTTACAGGATAGCTGTAGCATTGCTCCAGGATAGCTGTAGCAATGTTACATAGCAGCTGGAGTAAAATTGCCACTTCGCGGCTGCCGCAACTTTGCTGTAATTTGCTGCAATAACAGTGCTGAATTTCAGAGGAAAACGGTGGCGGAAGCTATGCTGGCGGGTGTTTTGTGCGATAAAAAAATGCCGTTTCATCGCTAAAAAAACGCTGCTGCTATTGCACGATATTGAAATATTGTATTAACTTTGTGGTCGATTTCGGTGAACAAAAACGGAAAACTTTTGTCGGTCTGTTCGGAAAAAAGTTTCCCAAAACGGAGAACTTTCGACTTGCCTAAACGAGGAATGTTACCAAAAAATAATATAATCATACTGCAATAATGGAGATTAAGAACTTTACAATTACGAAGCGCGACGGATCGAAAGACCGCTTTTCATTAGACAAAATAATGAATGCCATTCTCAAAGCCTTTGAGAGTGTGTCGCAACCAGTGGACCTTGGTACGATATCCAAGATTGTAAGCCATCTTGATATATGTGACGACATAAAGGTGGAGGACATCCAGAACCAGGTGGAGGAGGCGCTCATGCGCGAAGGCTTCTACAAGGTGGCCAAGTCGTTCATGCTCTATCGCCAGCAGCACAGCGAAGACCGTGAGACCCTGAGCAAGCTGCAGTTCCTCACCGACTACTGCGATGCTGCCAACGCGGCAACAGGCTCGAAGTATGATGCCAATGCCAACGTGGAGCACAAGAACATAGCTACGCTCATCGGCGAGCTGCCCAAGTCGAACTTTATCCGCCTCAACCGCCGCCTGCTCACCGACCGCATCAAGAAGATGTACGGAAAGCCATTGGCCGACGAGTATATCGACAAGCTGACACACCACTTTATATATAAGAACGACGAGACTTCGCTTGCCAACTACTGCGCGAGCATCACGATGTATCCGTGGCTTATCGGAGGCACAATCTCCATTGGAGGCAACAGCACGGCTCCTACCAACCTGAAGAGCTTCTGCGGCGGTTTCGTCAACATGGTGTTCATGGTCTCGAGTATGCTCTCCGGCGCGTGTGCCACACCCGAGTTCCTCATGTATATGAACTACTTTATAGGTAAGGAATACGGCCTGGACTACTACAAGCGGAGCGATGAAGTGGTTGACCTCTCGCTCAAACGCCGCACCATAGACAAGGTTATCACCGACTGTTTCGAGCAGATTGTCTACACGCTTAACCAGCCCACGGGTGCCCGCAACTATCAGGCTGTGTTCTGGAACGTGGCCTACTATGACGAGTTCTACTTCAAGAGCCTCTTCGGAGAGTTCTATTTCCCCGACGGAAGCCAGCCCGACTGGAACGGCCTTTCGTGGTTGCAGAAGCGCTTCATGAAGTGGTTCAACAAGGAACGCACGAAGACCATGCTCACCTTCCCTGTCGAAACGATGGCTCTTCTGACCAAGGACGGCGAGCCTATGGACAAGGAGTGGGGCGACTTCACAGCCGAGATGTATGCCGAGGGACACTCGTTCTTCACCTACATGAGCGACAATGCCGACTCGCTGAGCTCATGCTGCCGACTGAGAAACGAGATACAGGACAACGGATTCAGCTACACTCTGGGTGCAGGAGGTGTGTCGACAGGCTCGAAAAGCGTGCTCACAATCAACCTCAACCGCTGTATACAGTATGCAGTGAACCATCATATCGACTATAAAGAGTACCTTACAGAGGTTATCGAACTGTGTCACAAGGTGCAGATTGCCTACAACGAGAACCTCAAGGACCTGCAGAGCCACGGTATGCTGCCCCTGTTCGATGCCGGATATATCAACATCAGCCGCCAATACCTTACTATAGGTATCAACGGTTTGGTAGAGGCAGCCGAGTTCATGGGCCTGAAGATCTCCCCCAACGACGACTACCTGCGCTTCGTTCAGGGCGTGCTGGGGCTGGTTGAGAAGGCCAACAAGAAGTTCCGCACCAAGGATGTGATGTTCAACTGCGAGATGATTCCGGCAGAGAACGTAGGCGTGAAGCACGCCAAGTGGGACCGCGAGGATGGATATTTCGTGCCGCGCGACTGCTACAACAGCTATTTCTATGTTGTCGAAGACGACTCGCTGAACATAATCGACAAGTTCAAGCTCCACGGAGCACCCTATATCGAGCATCTCACCGGTGGTTCGGCCCTTCACATGAACCTCGAGGAGCACCTCAGCAAGCAGCAGTATGCACAGCTGCTGAGAGTGGCTGCCAAGGAAGGATGCAACTATTTCACATTCAATATTCCCAACACGATCTGCAACGACTGCGGTACTATCGACAAGCGATACCTCCACGAGTGTCCGCATTGCCACTCGCACAATGTCGATTACATGACGCGCATCATCGGATACCTCAAGCGCGTGAGCAATTTCTCGCAGCCCCGTCAGCAGGAAGCGGCCCGCCGCTACTATGCCCATGCGGAGTAAGCGATGCTGAAATACGTCAACACAGGGATTGTTTTCCAGGAGATACCCGACGAAGTGACACTGGCAATTAACATATCTAATTGCCCGTGTCACTGTCCCGGTTGCCATAGCCATTACCTTTGGGATGATATAGGGCTGCCACTCGGCGTGGAAGCAATCGACGACTTTATCGAATCGTTTGGCAACGACATCACCTGCGTGGCCTTCATGGGGGGCGACAGCGAGCCGCGCGAGGTGGCAATGTTGGCCAATTACATAAAGGAAGAGCACCCGATGTTCAAGGTTGCCTGGTATAGCGGGCGGCTGAGGGTGCCTAAAATGGTAGACAAGAAGCTCTTCGACTATATAAAGATCGGGCCGTATATCCGCCATCTGGGACCCTTGAAAAGCCCCACGACAAACCAGCGACTCTATAAACGGATGCCCGACGACAGTTTTGAAGACATAACTTACCGGTTCTGGAGAAAACCATGACCGGTTTTACGCTATAAATAACTGACTTGATGAGTGAAGAAAAGAACATAAGCTTGAGAGTGTCTCTCGACTATCTGCCCACGGTGAACCTGGCGCAACACGTCAATAGCGTGAAAGTGGTGAGCCAGATGCAGGTGATGAACTGTGGTGAAGGGGACTTGTCAGACCTGCATATCACAGTGACGGGCAACAGGCTGGGGGAGTATCAGAGCCACATCGACAACCTTCAGGCAGGTATGACACTTACTCTGACCGACGTGGAACTGCGCCCTGATGCTGAGTTCTTGCTCAACCTGACTGAGGCTATGGATTCGGAACTAACCACCGAAGTGGCAAAGGACGGCGAAGTTCTCGACAGACAATCCTTCCCTTTGCGCCTCTTGCCTTACGACCAGTGGGCCGGCGGCAACACTCTGCCCGAACTGCTGGCGGCTTATGTCGTACCCAACGCTCCTGCGCTGTCGCAGATTACGAGACTGTCGGCCAACTACCTTGAGGCTTGGACGGGCGACGGATCGCTCGACGGCTATCAGTCGCTCGACAGAAACAGGGCGCGTATGCAGGTTGCGGCACTCTATGAGACCTTGAAAAACGAGAATATAGTCTACGCAAACCCACCTGCCAGCTTTGAAACCGGCGGCCAGCGCATCAGAATGACCGACAGAGTGCTCGGCGAAAAGCTGGGAACGTGCCTCGACCTCACGCTGCTCATGGCCTCGCTGATAGAGTCGGTGGGGCTGTATCCTATCGTTGTGGTGCTGCGCGGCCATACTCTCGTAGGGGCGTGGCTCACAAGTGAGGTCTATACTCACAAGGTAGGCGACGATGAAAGCTTCTTGCTCAAAGAGTCGGCAGACGGCAACAATAACATTGTCTTGGTTGAAACGACAGCCCTGACTAAGGGAAAGAAAATCAGTTTCGATGAAGCGGTAGACCTTGCACTGCGTACAGTGCGCGAGCCGGGAGCTTTCCAGTACTTCATTGACGTTCACCGCTGCCGCCTCGACCATGTGAAGCCTCTTCCACAGCTTACCAAACGCGACGGACAGATGCTTATGGAGCCTGCTGAAATTAAGGTAGGCGAAGTCAGCCAGGAGGGAGTAAGCCAGCTGTCGCACTATTCGCTCCACCTCGAACAGCATACAAGACCCATCACCCGCCAAGAGATATGGGAGCGCAAGCTGCTCGACTTCTCACTGCGCAACAACCTTATAAACACTAAAGCCGGGCGAAGGGTGATACCGTTTGTCTCGTTTGCCATCGAAAATATAGAGAATCAGCTCCAGGCCGGAGAGGATTTCAGGGTGGTGCCGTGGACCGGCAAGCGCGTGGAACCGGGCGAATGGGGTATCTATGACTCGCATTTGCAAGCATTGCAGTCAAAGGATTTCGTTACTGCAATCATACAGCAGAACCAGGTAGTGAGCTATCTCTCCGAGCGAGAACTGCAAGAATCGCTTACTTATCTTTATCGATCGTCGCGCACCGCGATAGAAGAGAACGGTGCCAACAGCCTTTTCCTTGTGCTTGGAATGTTGAAGTGGTACGAGAATCCAAAGAGTACGGTGCCCCGTTTCGCCCCGATACTGCTTCTGCCGATTGAAATTCTGCGCAAAGGAGGTGTCTACAGTTATGTGCTTCGTATGCGCGACGAAGGCGTTTTGCTTAATATCACCCTCGTGGAACTGCTCAAACAGCAGTTCAAGATTAATCTTGACTTCCTCAATCCACTGCCCTTAGACGAGAGTGGGGTAGATGTGAAGCTCGTTTTTACGGGTGTTCGCCGTGCCATAGCCCACATGCAGGGCTGGGATGTGATGGAAGAGTCGTTGTTGGGACTGTTTTCCTTCAACAAGTTTGTAATGTGGAATGACATTCACAATAACGCCGACAAACTCAAGGAGAACGATATTGTCAGTTCGCTGATTGACAACGAACTTAAGTGGACTGCCGATACAGCCACTGTTGACCCCCGCGAGATAGACCGCAGCAGCTCGCCTGCCGACTACGCAATACCTCTTGATGCCGACTCTTCGCAGATGGAAGCCATCGTGGAGTCGGGAAGTGGCAGGAGTTTCATCCTTCACGGCCCTCCGGGAACAGGCAAGTCGCAGACCATCACCAACATGATAGCCAATGCTTTGTACCAAGGCAAGCGCGTGCTGTTTGTTGCCGAGAAGATGGCGGCTCTGTCCGTGGTGCAGTCAAGGCTCGAAAAGATTGGCCTTTCGCCGTTCTGTCTGGAGCTTCACTCTAACAAAGTGACCAAGACCCACTTCCTTTCGCAGATGAAAAAGGCCCTTGAGACCGTCCACATCAGCAACCCCGAGAACTATGCTCAGGCTTCGGAGGCGTTGCATCAGCAGCGCATCAAGCTCATCGACAATATGGAAGCGCTGCACGAGAAGCACCGTTGCGGCCTTTCGCTCCATGATATTATCAACCGTTATCTTTCTGTTGACGAGAAGGAACTGCCCGTCGGGCAGGACGTAGCCATAGGCGTGCAGCCTGAAGACTTTGTCTGGTGGCAGCAAGAGGAGGCTCAGCTGTCGGCGATATGCCGATTGATAGGCCAGCCTAAGGAGCATCCGCTGAGAGGATTGGAGCCAAAAGACAACAGCAGCGACACGCTGGAGAGCCTGCGTAAGCACTTAGAAGACTATCAGCGCCAGTTCGCCGTCTTTGCAAAGAGCCGTGATGCAGCATACGCCAAGTGGAAGTTGCCATGCGTTTCGCGCACAGGCTTCTTGTGGCTTGCCGACGTAGTTGGGGTGATACGCACGCTTCCCGAGCTCAACAAGCGGCTGATGGATCTTGCCATCAATGAAAGCGAGCAGTCGGTGATGGCTGAATATGTCGCAAAAGGACTCCGGCGCGACAGCATCAAGGCCGCGTTGTTGCAGCGTTTCAGTGAACTTATATTCCAAGAAGACGGTCTTCAGCTTCAGGCAAGGTGGCAAGAGATTGGCCAGAAGTGGTTCCTTCCACGCTTCTTTGCCCGTCGCAGTTTCTTGAAAGACCTGCGCCGATATGGCTCTTTGCTGCAGACAGAGGTCGATGGAGTGCTTGACCAGCTCATTGAATACCAGAAACTTGGCAAGGAAGTGGCTGTGAAAGCCCCCGCCGCACAAAGCTATTTCACCACTTTTGCACTGCCCGAAGCCGAGCGGTGGAGTGAAATAGGACAGCTGTTGGCTGGTTTGCCGAAGTTGTGGACCTACCTCAAGCAATATGCAGCAGCCTCAGGACAGGACGATTCGGATGTCCTGAGCACCTTCACGTCGATGACCGACAGTCCGTGGATACTTTTCCGCGACACTACCGTTGGCCTTCTCGACAGTTTGCTCGCCCAGTTCAGCCTGCTCGACGGCATCTACGACAACATCTGCAAGCTCTCGGAACTAACCCTTTCTTCGCCGGACATCTATTCCGAACTCAGCAATCGCGCTGATATATGGCTCGACAACTATTCCCTCATGCGTGAATGGTATCAGTGGGTGGCAAAGAAACGCGAGCTTCAACCCACTTGCCTGTCGCTCATTACAGGCAGAATAGAGCACGAGGGCGACACCGTTGAAGCAGCCTTCCGTGCTTTCCTCAAAGGTGTCTACCACAAACTGGCTGTCAATATCATCGACAGCAATGACCAGTTGCGTATGTTCAACGGCTTGCTGTTCGAGAAAGTGATAGCCGAATATCGCCAGCAGACCGCCAATTTCCAGGAGCTAACCAAGCAAGAGCTCTATTGCCGCATGGTATCACGCGTGCCAACAACGATTGATGCAGCCATTGCCACTTCCGAACTTGGTATTCTCAAGCGCAACATAATGAACGGCGGACGTGGCAATTCCATCCGTTCGATAATCGACAGCATACCAACCTTGCTGCCTAAGCTCTGTCCGTGTATGCTTATGAGTCCCATATCGGTGGCGCAGTACGTGGATGTGGCACGCGAGAAGTTCGATCTCGTAATCTTCGACGAGGCTTCGCAGATGCCCACAAGCGAAGCCGTGGGAGCCGTTGCGCGCGGCAAGGCACTCGTGGTAGTGGGCGATCCGAAGCAGATGCCGCCCACAAGCTTCTTCTCTACCTCGCAGGTTGACGAGGATGAAGTAGACATCGACGACATGGAAAGCATCCTCGACGACTGCATTGCCCTGTCGGTGCCCTCACACTACCTCACCTGGCACTACCGAAGCAGGCACGAGAGCCTCATAGCTTTCAGCAATTCCAATTACTACGGCAACAGTTTGCTCACCTTCCCGTCCGTCGACGACGGCACGAGCAAGGTGCACCTGGTTCCTGTCAAGGGTGTCTACGACAAGGGCCACAGCCGCAGCAACCGTGTCGAAGCTCAGGCAATAGTCGACGAGGTGATACGAAGGTTGAAAGACCCGGAGCTTTCCCGTCTGAGCATAGGTGTCGTTTCGTTCAGCAAGGTGCAGCAAAACCTTATCGAAGACCTGCTCAGCGAGCAGCTCAGTGCATATCCCGAACTCGAGGAAAAGGCATATAACTCTGCCGAACCGATATTCATCAAGAACCTTGAAAACGTGCAGGGCGACGAGCGCGACGTGATACTGTTCTCTGTCGGGTATGGTCCCGACCGGCAAGGACGTGTTTCCATGAACTTCGGACCGCTCAACAACGTGGGCGGCGAGAGGCGACTCAACGTGGCCGTGTCGCGTTCGCGCTATGAGATGTATGTCTTCTCGTCGTTGCGTTCCGAGCATATCGACCTGCGCCGCTCTAATGCTCTGGGAGTGATTGGCCTCAAGTCGTTCCTCGAATACGCCGAGCGCGGAGGGCGCATGGTTGCTCCTACCACAGCCGAACAGCCCGAAGAGCAGGTCGTGGTCAACCAACTTGCCGACCGCCTGCACGCTGATGGCTACACCACGCGCACCCAGGTGGGCCGCTCCAAGTTCAAAGTCGACCTGGCAGTTGCCGACCGCCACAACCCGAACCGATATGTCTTAGGCGTTCTTCTCGACGGAAGAAGCTATTATTCGACCAAGACCACGCGCGACCGAGAGATCGTTCAACCCTCTATTCTGGCCTCGCTTGGATGGACAGTGATGCGCTTGTGGACCCTTGACTGGTACGAGAACCCTGACCGGGCATACCAAAGGGTGGTCGAAATGCTGCACGCAGCCGAGCAGTCAACTGCTGAACTGAAGGCGAACAGCCTTGCTGCCGTGCCCGAATTTACGTTCGATGCCGACGACTTGCAGGCCGACGACACTGCCTCGACGGCTCAGATGACAGCCGAAGCAGCCCCTTACGACAAGCTCGACCTTGTCGAGATGCCCATACTTCAGCGCAACAAGGTGTTGCTCAGGAACGTAGCAGCCGCCATAGTGGAGCACGAGCAACCCGTCACACGCAGCTTCCTGGTTCGTCGCTTGACGGAAGTGGCGCAAGGAAAGTCCGTCGCTCTGACTCAGGCGATAGACAGCGTGCTCGGGGAGTGCCACAAGGAGCAGCCCGCAAGCACCCTGCCTGAATACTATTTCACCGATGCCGCCACTGCCGAAGCATACACGTCGTTCCGCAAGAGCGCCAATCGCGACATCAGCGACATTCCATCCATCGAGCTTATCAATGCTCTGCGCTGGGTGCTGTCGCAGAACGGTTCGGCCCCGCGTGCCGACTTGTTCCGTGCCACGGCTCTGCTGATGGGCTTCCCACGCCGCACACCTCGCATCACGGCTGCCCTTGACGCAGCACTCGGGGTGATATTGGCCGACAATACCGCCCAGGCAAACGACGAAATGATAATGTTGAACAATCCGGATATGGTCTAATATCCAACATATAAACTAACAACAACGCGCTATGGAAATGCAAAACCGTCCCTCGCTGGCTATCATAGACCCCAACACACTGGCCGTAATAGGAATGAAACAGCTCCTACAGACGGCCACCCCCTTGGCCGACGTAAGGTCGTTCAGTTCGTTTGACGAGATGATTTGCGAAGGTGAGTCACAGTTTTTTCATTTCTTCGTGGCCATGAACATCGTTCTTGAGCACCGTCAGTTCTTCATTGAACGCCGTCGGCGCACCATAGTGCTCACCACCACGGTAAGCCCCGACAAGCAGTTGTCCGACTTCAACAGCCTTTGCATCAACGTTTCAGAAGAGCAACTGGCCCGTCAGCTGCTCCACCTCGGTCGTCGCGGCCATCCCAAAGGCGAGCATCTGCCGCCTCGTCCGCAGCAACCCAAGGCACTCAGCGACCGCGAGATAGAGGTGCTGTCGCTCATAGCACAGGGCTATATGAACAAGGAGATAGCCGACCAGCTCAATATCGGCGTTACTACAGTTATCACTCATCGCAAGAATATCATGGAGAAGCTTTCGCTGCGAAGCGTGTCGGCCCTCACCATCTATGCCGTGATGAATGGTTACGTGGATATTAACAGGATTTGATAGGGGAGTGGTGATTGGGAAATGGTGTTCCTGCTGTCTTTACAGGAAGGGCGACAGCAGGTTGGCAAACCATCCGCGGAACTTCTGCCAGCGTGTCCTGAACGAGTTCCAACTTTCCGGAGTCAGGAGGAAACAGTCCTTCTTCTGCCTTTCAAACAGGTCCGACAGCTCCTTGGTGGTGTGTTTGTCCACAATCACGGCATTTTCCTCGTAGTCCCATCTGAGGCTTCGCGAGTTCAGGTTGGCACTGCCCACGGTGCAGAACTTGCCGTCTACCATTATAATCTTGGTGTGGTGGAAGCCCGGTTTGAACATCCACACCTTCACACCGCGCTTCATCAGCCTGTGTGCATTGTAGAAACCGCAGTCTGGCGTGAGCGGAATGTCGCTCTTCACCGACAGCATCAGCTCCACCTTAACGCCCCTTTCTGCTGCTTTCCGCAGTGCGCGCTTCAGTCGTGGGCTGGGCGTGAAGTAGGGATTTATTATCTTTATGCTGTCGCGTGCAAAGTTTATTGCATTGTAATAGAACTCCCTTATGATTTCGTTCGAGGTGTGAGGCTCACGGTTTATGATGCCCACCATCTTCCGGCCTCTTGTCGCCGTGGTGTCGGGTTTCAGTCCCTTGAAGTATCCTCCCTCGCTTCCGTATCGGTAATACTTAGCTCCGTGTATCTCCTCGCCGGTCACTTTCTTCCACATCCGCAGGAAAATCTTTTGCAGCGTGTTCACTTCCTCGCCCTCGATGCGGCAGTGCATATCGTGCCATTCGCCCACCTGCTTGGTGCCGTTGATATAGTAGTCGGCCACGTTCATGCCGCCGGTGTAGGCCAGCTGACCGTCTATCACCACTATCTTTCTGTGGTCGCGGTTGAAAATATCGTCGATCCAGGGGAACTTCACGGGGTTGAACTCGTAGATCTGAATGCCGTGTGAGCGTATGGCAGCGAGGTGTGACTTCTTCAGCGGACGGTTGTTCGAGGTGTTGCCGAAGCCGTCGAACAACGCTCTCACCTCCACGCCCTGCTCGGCTTTGGCCTCCAGTATGGTGAAGAGAAGCTTTGCCACAGAGTCGTTGCGGAAGTTGAAGTACTCCAGATGGATGCTGCTGCGTGCCTGCCGTATGGCTTCAAACATATCGTCGAACTTCTCCTGTCCGTTCATAAGCAGCGTAACGCTGTTGTCGTGGGAGAATTTCACATTCTTTTTCCTCAGCTTCTGCACTATGAGCGAGTCGCTGCCCACAGCCGTGGAGTCAGCAGTCTGTGCACTGGCAGTGGCAAACGTGCCCACAGCCAGTGCCGCCATGAACCAGCGTTTCGTCCAGGACAATCTATTTACCTTCATCTTTCTGCTTCAGTCACGAGTGGTTCTATATCATGCACGAGTAGCTGTCGACTATTCCCAGCAGGCGGTTGGCGGTGTCAACCACAAGCACTGTGTGTATCTTATACTTGTGCATGATGCGCTGCACCTCGGTTATCTTGGTATCAGGACTCACGGTTTTCGGTTTGCGCGTCATAATATCGCCCACCGTGCGGTCGAAAAACTCAGCCTGCCACTTCTCCATTGCGCGGCGTATGTCGCCGTCGGTGATTAGTCCAGTCACCTTGCCGTCGTCGAGCGACACCCCCAGTCCCAGCTTGCCGCGGCTCACCTCGATGATGGCCTTGCCCAGATGGGTGTCTTCCGGGATTATTGGCAGGTCGTCGGTACGCATCACGTCGGCAGCAGTAGTGAGCAGACGCTTGCCCAGCTCGCCGCCGGGGTGGAAGTGGGCGAAGTCTTGTGGCTGGAAGTTGCGCTTCTCCATCAGCGCTATAGCCAGCGCGTCGCCCATCACCAGGGCTGCCGTGGTGCTGCTCGTCGGTGCGAGGTTCAGGGGGCAGGCTTCCTTTTCGACCCTCACCGTGATATGTGCCTGCGCGTATTTGGCAAGCAGCGACTTCGGGTTGCGGCTCATGCCGATGATTGGTATGCCCATGTGTAGCAGCATGGGGATGAAGCGCAGCAGCTCGTCGGTCTGTCCCGAGTTGCTCAGTGCGAGCACTACGTCGTCGGGAGTCATCACTCCCAGGTCGCCGTGGAACACGTCGAGCGGATTGATATAGAACGCCGGCGTGCCGGTAGAGGAGAGGGTGGCTGCTATCTTGGCTCCAATGTGGCCGCTCTTGCCCACTCCCGTAACTATTATCTTGCCGCGGCAGTTATACATCATCTCCACTGCGCGGTCGAAGTTGCTGTCTATCTGCGGTATCAAGTCGGTCACGGCGCGTGCCTCGTCCTTGATGCACTGTATGGCAAAATCTCTTGAAGTCTTCATTCCTGATGGTTTAGTGCGGTTAAAGCAAACTTCTGATAACTCCCTCCAGCTTGCTGAGTTCCAGCATATTGGCGGCATCGCTCAACCCGTGGTCGGGCTCGGGGTGAACCTCGAAGAACCATCCTGTGGCCCCGAACGCCTTTGCTGCCAATGCCATGGCAGGCACGAAGCGGCGGTCGCCGGTGGTCTTGCCGTTGCCTCCGCCTGGCCGCTGCACGCTGTGGGTGCAGTCCATGATTACCGTAGGCACTATCTCAGTCATGTCGGTGATGTTGCGGAAGTCTACTACCAGATTGTTGTAGCCGAAGCTGTTGCCCCGTTCGGTGAGCCACACGTCGGAGGCACCGCTCTGCCGGGCTTTCTCCACCGGGTAGCGCATATCTGCCGCGCCGAGAAACTGGGCTTTCTTGATGTTCACTATGCGTCCGGTGCGCGCCGCGCTCACCACGAGGTCGGTCTGCCGGCACAGGAAAGCCGGTATCTGCAACACGTCGGCAACCTCTGCCACGGGTGCTGCCTGATGGCTCTCGTGTATGTCGGTGAGTATGCGCAGGCCATAGCGCGTTTTCACTTCGGCGAGCATCTCGATGCCTTTTTGCAGTCCCGGACCGCGAAAAGAGCTGATGCTCGTTCGGTTGGCCTTGTCGAACGAGGCTTTGAAGATTATTTCGAGTCCGAACAGCTTGTTCAATCTGACAAGCTCTTCGGCAACGGTGTTTAGCAGTTCTTGTGACTCTATCACGCACGGACCTGCTATAATAGTCGGTTTCATGCTTGCAAAGGTACTACTAAACGGACGCAAAACAAAGAAAATAGCTTTCTTTGTTGTGTTTGGTTGTGTATCTTCACCGTAGCTTTGGGATGCAAAAATGCGTGCAGACTGATGCTTTTGTAAAATTAAAATGCAGAAAACCGTGTTTCGCAAGAGTGCCGTTTCAGATGCGGAAACGGATTTTCTGCGAGTTGCGGAGGTGGTTTCTCGACGCGAGAGAGCTTCATGCAGGTGCTGAAATTGTGCTTTTCGCGGCTGTTTCGCTGCTGAAAGTGTCGCTGTTCCAGTTTTTGTCAGCTCGGCAGTTTAGGCTTTCGGTCGTTGCCTCGCAATGTTTTGTGAAGCCTTCAGATGCCAGACTTCATTTCTTTAATAAAGCGTATGTTGTGCCTAAGAGCCTTAAAGCGAGGGTGATAGCGGCTTTTAACATTTCTCCCGGCGGCTCCGTAAACTTTCTCCGGGAGCCTTGGAGCAATGCTACGGGATAGTTGGAGAAGTACAACGGGGCTGCTGGAGCGATGCTACGGAGCAGTTGGAGAAAGTTTACGGAGCAGCTTGAAAAAGCACCCGGGGCCGAGGTTGCAGTACGTTCTGGTGCTGTTTTGCGCTTTTTCAGGCTTTCAGCCATGTTCAAAACTCGCATATTTGGCAGCAAGCGCAGTCTTGCCTGCAAATAACGGAGCAGTGAGAAGACGGTTGTAAGGATGTTTCGGAATTGCCGAAACAGCCCCTGAACCGCCTGCCAAAGGACTTCGTGAAGGCGAAAAACAATATTTTTGGACAAATAATTGGCTGTGTGTTCGCACAGATGTGCTAATTTTATTAAATTTGCAAACCGCTTTGCCGATTGCAGCCATTTGCTTACAGATTTATGACAGGCAGGCAAGCATGACACAGGGCGGCAGCAAAACCACAGGAATGACACAGAAAATAAGGATAAAAGACATTGCCGAGCGTTCGGGAGTGTCGGTGGGTACGGTGGACCGAGTGCTCCACAACCGCCCCAACGTGTCGCGTCCGGCACGCGAGAAGGTAGAGAAAGCTCTCAAGGAGATGAACTATCAGCCCAATATGTATGCCAGCGCACTGGCTTATAACAAGCAGTATGTGTTCTATTGCATCATGCCCGAGCACGCCAGCATTGCCTATTGGGAAGAGATAGAGCACGGTATAGCTAAGGCTGTGGAGCTTCGTCGCGACTTCCACATCGAGGTGCGAACCATCTACTACCGCCGACTCGACGCACAGTCGTTTGCCAAGAGCTATGCCCAGTGCCTGAGCCAGAACCCCGACGGAGTGATTCTCGTGCCGGCAGAGCAGGCCATCACGCGCACCTTCACCGACCAGCTGCACGAGCAGAACATACCCTTCGTGCTGCTCGACAGCTATATTCCCGAACTCAGACCGCTGTCGTTCTTCGGTCAGGACTCGTTCCAGAGCGGCTATTTCGCGGCTAAGATGCTGATGCTCATTGCCTCCGACGAGAAGGAGATAATGCTGATGAAGCAGACCAAGAACGGGCGCGTGGGCTCGCGGCAGCAGGCCAGCCGCGAGGAAGGTTTCCGCCACTACATGAAGGAGCACTTCCCGGAGGTGCGCATCACCGAGCTCGACCTGCCTATGGACGAGGAACGGCAACTCTACGACGGCATACTGGAAGACTTCTTCGCCCGCAATCCGCAGATACACCACTGCGCCACGCTGGCATCGAAGGCCCACATAGTGGGCGAGTTCCTGCTCGACACGGGCCGCAGCAACGTTCAGATAATGGGCTATGACCTCGTGGGCAAGAACGTGGCGTGCGTGAAGCGAGGCAGCATATCGTTCCTCATAGCCCAGCACGCCTATATGCAGGGCTACTCGTGTGTGGAAACGCTCTTCCGCTCGATAGTGCTCAAGAAGGAGGTGAGGCCAATCAACTATATGCCGATAGAGCTTATAATGAAGGAAAACATCGACTTCTACAAGCGCGACTCAATATAGCTCAGGGCAGCCGAGGACCGACATTCAGCAAGTTCAGTGCCGGGAGCCGAGAGCTATGCCCAAGAGCAAGAGAAGGAACTAATCTCTTGCTCTATGTTCCATACCCATTGCTCCTAAAAAACAAAACATTCGCATTTTGACTGCTGCCCATAACCTCATTTATAAATAAGTATTCAATAATGCTCAGAATATCTAACCGCAAAGGCATGATGGCTCTCTCGCCGCTGATAGTGTTCGTAGTGCTCTATCTGGTGGCAAGCATTGTGGCAGGCGACTTCTACAAAGTGCCTATCACAGTGGCCTTCTTGATAGCCAGTGTTTTTGCTATAGCCACCTCGCCCAATGCCGCATCGCTGACCGCACGCATACAGACCTTCAGCCGCGGGGCAGCTACCGAGAACATGATGCTCATGCTCTGGATCTTCGTTATGGCCGGGGCGTTTGCTGCTGCGGCAAAGGAGATGGGCAGCATCGAGGCCACCGTGGGGCTCACGCTGCGGGTGTTGCCCGGCAATATGGTGCTGGCAGGACTGTTCCTCGCCTCGTGTCTGGTTTCGGTTTCCATCGGAACGAGTGTCGGTACGATAGTGGCACTCACGCCGATAGCCGCCGGCATCTCGCAGGCAGCTGACCTGTCGCTGCCCCTTGTCACGGCTTTGGTGGTGGGAGGCTCGTTCTTTGGCGACAACCTTTCGTTCATCAGCGACACCACCGTGGCTGCAACGCGGACGCAGGGATGCAAGATGAGCGACAAGTTTCGCGCCAATTCGTTTGTCGTTATGCCAGCCGCCGTGGTGGTGCTGGTGGTCTACGTGGTCATGGGCAGCAGTATGCCGGAAGTGGGAGAGCAGCCGCCGGTAGACTGGTTGCGCGTGCTGCCTTATCTGGTGGTGCTCGTTGCTGCCGTGCTGGGCATGAACGTGATGGCCGTGCTTGCCATAGGCTTGGCCATGACGGGCGTGATAGGCATGGCCGACGGCAGCTACGACCTCTACGGATGGTTCGGCGCGATGGGCAAGGGCATCACCAACATGGGCGAACTGATAATCATCACCATGATGGCAGGGGGCCTGCTCGAGACAGTGAGAGCCAACGGCGGCATCGACTACATCATAGGAAGGGTGACGCGCCACGTCAGCAGCAAGCGCGGAGCAGAGCTGTCGATAGCCCTGATGGTGAGCATCGTTAACGTGTGTACGGCCAACAACACAGTCGCCATCATCACCGTGGGAGGCATAGCCAAACAGATTGGCGACCGCTTTGGCGTTGACAGCAGAAAGGCGGCAAGCATACTCGACACCTTCTCGTGTACCGTGCAGGGACTCTTGCCCTACGGCGCACAGATGCTTATGGCCGCAGGGCTGGCCAAGATAAGCCCGATAGAGATTATTCCGTATCTGTACTATCCGATGATAACAGGCATTGTGGCACTCGTGGCCATAGTGCTGCGCTATCCAAAACACTATAGTTAAATGACAAGAGTTATCGAACGCAACTTCTTCCGGCTGGTCAGAGCCGGAGCTTTCAACGACAATGAAGCCATAGAACCTATGTCGCGCTTCAAGTGGCGCAGGCTTTTTGAGATGGTGGAGAAGCAGAATGTGCTGCCCGAATTTGTCAAAGGAGCCGCCCGCCACGGCCTCGAGAGCTATGTTGCCATACCTGCCGAGCTCACCGAGATGGCACAGCGCCAGCTCGACGCGCGCAAGCCTGCGCCGCGCATCGACGTGCGCAACTTCCCGGAGATGAACAACCGCTTCCTCGACCGCAGGCTGCGGAAGCTCATCGACAACGAACACCACAGCATCGACACCTCGGTGGAGTCGCTCGAGTTGCTCAGGATAATAGTCGAAAACTCATGCAATATGCTCAGCAGCGGCATCAGCCTGCACGGTATTATCCGTCTGGGACAGTATCTGCGCAACAAAGGCGACAAGGTAGACTTCGTCAAGCTCGACAACTGGCTCGAAGTGCTGCATCTGGTGCGCATGGCTCAGCTTCAGGGAAGTGTGCTGATAGCGGTCTTCGGCTTCGAGAAAGACGAGGTGCCGTTCGTACACAAGGAGGAGAAAGATGCCTATGCCATGGCTGTCCGCTCGATTACCAATCTGGCCAACGACACCGCCGAGGAGGCTTTGGAGAAGGGGTCGGACGGCGAATACAGGTCGAACACCTCAAGGAAACTGCGCCGCAACCTCTCTCGCAGTATGCGATACTATGGCTTTGCGCCCATCGAAACGGCATCGAGCTTCCTCGGAAAGATTGGCAAAAGCCTCAAAGAGATGGATGAATAGCAAAGAAACTTTAAAATTTCTTTAATCCCTTAAACGGCGCAAACTAACTGCGCCCTCTCTGAAGTTTAATTCGTAACTTTGCAAATATGAACATGAAACGACTATTTACTATCATACTGTGCCTGGCTTCCTTTGCTTTTGCCAATGCGCAATACTCCATACAGTGCGAAGACACTTGCAACCACATCCACGGATTGGACATGAGCCACTATCAGGGAAAGGTGTTCTGGGAGGCCATAGGCGACAACGGACGTATGTACTACTGCTATCTGAAGGCATCGGAAGGCGGCAGCAACATCGACAAAACCTACGTGAACAACATCAATATGGCCCGGCAGAACGGGGTGAAGGTGGGCTCCTACCACTTCTACCGGCCTAAGCAGCCGCAGGCTGAGCAGCTTCGCAATATGCGTGCGCAGGTGCAGCCCGAGCTGCAAGACCTGTTGCCGATGATTGATATCGAAACAAACGGAGGACTCGGACCGCAGGCTCTGTGCGACTCTATACGCAAGTTCCTCGCGCTTTTCGAGGCAGAGTATCACCAGAAACCACTTCTCTACACATATACAAGCTTCTACAACAGGTATATGTCGGGCCAATTCCCCGAATATAAGTTTATGATTGCGCAGTACACGCAGCGAGAACCGGTGCTCAACGACGAGCGCGACATCTTTGCCTGGCAGTATACGGGCAAGGGACACATCAACGGTGTCAACGGCTTCGTAGACAAAAGCCGGCTCCTTGGCAGGCATACCATGCGCGAAATACGATTTATTCACAAAAACCGAAGGTAATACCTACACCTTATTATGATACTTAATTGTCCTGAATGTGGCCACAAAGTGAGCGACAAGGCACCTGTGTGTCCTGGTTGCGGCATAGAAATATCCGGCCACGTGTTGATTTGCGATGAATGTGGAAAAGCCTATTTCGACAGTGAAAGGACCTGTCCCCACTGTCATGGAGGGCGCAAGAGTAAGCCCGAACCTGACGTGACGAAGGCCGAAACGTTTGCCGAGGCTGCTCCGATAGTGGTGACGCCCATCAAGGAGGACGTTTCGGAAGCCGAGGAGGAGGCTCCTCGTGTTGCTGAAGTTGTCGCCCCGGAGCCGGAGATAGTGGTGCCGATGAAAGAAAAGGTTGCCGTGGTCAGCGCTACGCCCATCGGCCAAGAGGATGATGACGATGACGACAGCGAAGAAGGTAGCAACCGAAGTGTCTTCTTCATATCTTTCATCATTGCCGCACTGATATTAGCCACGATGCTTTACTTCTACAAGGATGCCACCGACAAGCAGCAGGCACAGCAGCAAGCCGACTATGCCGTGGTTGACTCTACCGAGAAAGTCGCTGAAGACATAGCCGAGAAACAGGAGCAAGATGCTGTTGCCACTGAGGAAATAGACACTGTGAAGCCTCAGTTGGTAGTGGCAAAGGGCGAGGAGAAGCCTGCCGAGGTGGCTGAGAAGCCTGTGGAGCAGCAGGAGGAGCCGCAAAAGGAAAAGCCGGAGAACGTCACCATAACCGACAAAGAGAAGCAAACGTCGTTTCAGTCGGTAAGGAAGTTCTTCCTTGCAATAAACTCTAAGAACGAGACTGCGCTGCGCTCGTCGACAACCGAGAAGCTGTCGTCGTTCCGTGGTAAGGCTAATGCCTCAAGGATTGATGTCTTGTCGTTTATGAAAGACCTGTATCAGGCTGATGTCACAAACCTGAACTGGCATCTCGGACAGGCTTCATCGGTGAAGAAAGTTGTCACAGCCGATGGCAAGACGGAATATAGGATAACCATTCCGGCACGCCGCGTGATAGAGAGAGGCAGCATAAAGTCGGACCGTAAGTTCACGGTTACGGCCACTACCACTGCCGACGGCAAGGTGAAAGCTATGGAGATTGGCGGTTAGGAAACCGCTACTGACCCACAAAAAGAAAATGGAGATGAGACGCTAAGCGTTTCTCATCTCCATTATCAGTTGTTTCTGCCGCTCCGACAGGTTCGTTGGCAGCGTGACATTGAACGTTATCATCAGGTCGCCAAAGGTGCCGTTGCCACGGTCGTAGCCCTTTCCTCGAACCCTTACCTTGGTTCCCGGCTGTGTCTCGGGCTTCACTTTCAAGCGTATTTTCTTGCCTGAGCTGAGCTGAATAACCACATCTCCGCCAAGCATTGCAGTGTAGAAGTCAATGTTTACGGTAGCGTTCATCTCGCCCGACGACGTTCGTCCGAAGCCACCGCCGCTGCTTGCACGGCGTCTTCCGCCGAAAAGGTCTTGGAAGAACGAGCTGAAGCCGCCTCCCGAACCGAAGCTGCTGAAGTCGAAACCCTCGAAAGGATTGCCTCCTCCGAAGCCTCCGAAGCCCCCGCTGCTGCCGTTGAAGGCATCAGCTTGCTTCCAGTTCTCGCCATATTGGTCGTATTTCTTGCGCTTCTCGGGGTCGCCGATAACGCTGTAAGCCTCGTTCAGAGCCTGAAACTTGGCTTTCGCCTTCGGGTCATCGGGGTGAAGGTCGGGGTGAAACTGCTTGGTGCGCTTCTTGTAAGCCGCACGCACATCCTTCTGAGGGATGTTCTTGTCAACTCCTAAAATCTTGTAATAGTCTATAAATGCCATATCCTGTCCTCCTTTTCTTTAGTTTTTTCTAACAATCACAAAGCAAAAAATATGCCGAAACGAGTTTTTGTCAAACTCTTTTCTGTGTTTTTTGCTTGTTGCCGCGCATGAAAACAACAGCAAGGACTACGCCGCGGAGGGCAAGATATAGGTTTAGTGCGAGCCAAAGGGCATGGTTATGCCATTCTCCGAACAGTGAGTAGTAGATAAGAAAGAAGGCTATTGCCCCCACAAAGCACGACATGAACATTGCTCGTGTTGCCGTTATGCCGATGAAGATGCCGTCGAACACGAAGGCTGCGAAGCCTGTCAGGGGCACC
>ONLG01000031.1 GCA_900318625.1 uncultured Prevotella sp. | reverse complement strand
CTCGCGGGGCACCCTCACGGTGCATTTATACCAGCCTTCGCCTATCCAGGGCAGCGCGCCTGAGCGTCCGCTCTTCTCGGTGGCTTCGGTTTCGCCGTTCTGCACGATGGCCACCGTCTGCAAATCCCACTTCTTGTCGAACGGTCCTGCAATGGCCCAGTCGTGCGGGATGGTTACTTTCTCCCACGTCTTGCCGTCGCGTGAGAAGTTCCAGGTACTGAGATTCACCTCTTTTCTCTGTGCCATGACCGACATGGAGCAGAGCAATGCCAGTAAAGTCAATCGGATTTTCATAATATTTTAGGGTTTAAGTTATGGTTTCTGATGGTGCTTAAAGGTAGAAAATGGCTTCGTTTCCCATGTTCAGCAGCAGGTCGAGGATGCTCATGTTGGGCAGGAAACCGTGCCTGCGGCCATACACCTGATAGTATTCCTTTGGGTGGAACGCGTCGTCGGGGAGCGGGTTCTTGGGGCGAATGGCCTCGCGCAAGTCGGTTATGGAGCCGTCGGCAGCGAGCTTCTCGGCTGGGATATACTCGCTGGTGTATTCTATGTTGGGGCAGATGTCGAGCAGTTCGCACATCTTGCGTGTTATGGCCATGTTGAACTCGAAGAGCGAAGGCCACTGCCCGGAGAAGAACGGGCGCAAGTCGTCGGCATAGTAGTCGAAGAACGCACTCTCGCCATAGGCCGACGCGATGGCGTTCCAGTGCTGGTGCTGCCAGTTGCCGTGGCTGCTGACGAGTGTCGAGGTAATCGGAAGCCCCCCTCTTTCCCCCCGATGGGAGGAGGATGTGCCTGTGAAAGGAGATGAAGGATAAGAATCCTCTACTCCTTTGCTCCGTAGGGTGCTGTCTTTACGGTGGCAGGTGGGCAGCGAGAGTGTCTGCGCGCCGTTGGCGGTGGCTATCACGCAGCGGTTGCGGTAGGTTTGCTTCACGAACGACTCGTGTTTCTCGATGAGAACACGCTCCGACCGATGCAGTTTCTGGTACCACTGCACCGGTCCGAAGTAGGTTGTCGACAGCAGCGTAGTCATTCTGTTCAGCTCATTTTCGGGCTATTTGATGTTGTCTACCCAGCGGAAGAGGCGGTTCCAGCGCACTCCCGAGAGTCCGTTGCGGTCGGGATCTGACGACCACCAGATAAACAGCGGCTTGCCGACGATATGGTCTTCGGGCACGAAACCCCAGTAGCGCGAGTCAGCCGAGTTGTGGCGGTTGTCGCCCTGCATCCAGTAGTAGTCGAGCTTGAAGGTGTATCGGTCGGCCTTTTGTCCGTTGATGAATATCTGTCGGCCCTTTGTCTGCAGGTCGTTGCCCTCGTAGACGCGGATGCAACGCTCATAGATGGGCAGGTTCTCCAGCGTGAGCCGTATCGTCTGGCCCTTCTTCGGTATCCAGATGGGACCGTAGTTGTCGCGCGTCCAGCCCGTGAAGGCGTTGAGCGGATATACCATTCCGCCGTAGATGTCGGTGTCCTTGACTGGCACCACGGCTTTGGCTACGCCGCGTTTCTTCAGTTCCTCTGCCGCCTTATGCGTCAGCGGCATATATCCGTCGTACTGTTTGACGTTGTCGTTCAGTATCAGGTTGTTGTCCACATCGTAGCCGTGGAGTCGCGACAGGCTTTGCAGGTCCTCCTCGCTTATTCCCAGCTCCTTGCGCATAGGCTCATACTCGTCGCCGAGCAGCTTTGTGAGGGTCACGTTGTTGAGCTTCACGAAGTAGGTGTACTGCACGTTGTCGGGCTCTTTGTTTGCTTTGCCGTTGATGAAGACCACCTTGTTCCTTATCTGAAGGGTGTCGCCGGGCAGTCCGACGCAGCGTTTCACGTAGTTCTCGCGGCGGTCTGTGGGCCTTGAGTCAATGGCTCCGTATGTGGGTTGGTTCTCCAGGATGTACTTCCGGCCCGTGGCGTATGCCTTGCTGAAGAACGCGCGCTGCTGCTCGGTGGTCATATCGGCCAGCCTGATGTTGGGATTGTTCTGGCTTAGGATTGATTCGCCGAGCATATACACCAGCGTGTAGTAGTCCTGAGCCTGATAGTTGTCGTTTGTTACGATAGTGTCGCCCGAGGGATAGTTGAACACCACGATGTCGTTCAGCTCCACCTTGCCCAGTCCTTTCACCCTGCGGTAGTCCCACTGGGGCCACTCTATGTACGACTTACAGTTGAAAAGGGGCATCGTGTGCTGCGTCAGCGGCATGGTGAGGGGTGTCTGCGGTATGCGCGGTCCGTAGCTTACCTTCGACACGAAGAGGTAGTCGCCCGTGAGAAGCGACTTCTCGAGCGACGAGGAAGGTATCACATAGTTCTGGAAGAAGAACAGGTTGATGAAGTAGACAGCCACCAGCGCGAACACGATAGCGTCCACCCAGGACATCACGAAGCGCACGGGGCCATCGGAGTTCTTCCACCACTGCCAGTGGATTTTCTTGCTTATGTAGGCATCGTAGATGAAAGGCACGACGAGAAGACCCCACCAGCTCTTCACCCAGAGCAGGAAAACGAGATACAGAAGAGTGACTACAATAAACTTGGTCCACTGCCAACGGGGATTGAGTTTGGCTTTTTCCTTGTCAATCATTTTGTCTTTTGCTGAATGTTAGACCGTTAAAACTTGAACATATCGCTGATGGTGAGCAGTCCGCTGTGCTCTTTCGTGAACTCTGCCGCGAGCACTGCTCCCAGCGCGAAGCCCTGTCGCGAGTGGGCATCGTGGGTGATGGTGATCTTGTCGGCAGGCGAGTCGTAGGTGATGGAGTGTATTCCCGGCACCTCGTCGCGGCGTATGCTGTCGATGGCAAGCTCGTCCTGTGCAGGCACGTGTTCGGTCAGGGTGGTGCCGTCGGGCTGCGTCAGGTTGCCCAGACACCACTGCTTCTTGCGGTCTATCTCTGAAATGATGCATTCGGCAAGCGTTATTGCCGTGCCGCTGGGGTGGTCGAGCTTGTGTATATGGTGCGTTTCCTCCATCCTCACGTCGTACTGGGCAAAGCCGTTCATAATCTTTGCCAGATAGCGGTTCACCGCCGAGAAGATGGCAACGCCTATAGAGAAGTTCGATGCCCAGAAAAGCGTGTTGCCGCCTTCGCCGCACAGCCTCTTCACATCGTCGCCGTGGTCCTTCATCCAGCCCGTGGAGCCGCTCACAACCTTCACTCCCTTGGCAAAGGCACGCAGGTAGTTGTCGTAGGCTGCGGTAGGATTGGTAAACTCTATGGCTACGTCAGCCGAGGCGAAAGCATCGCTGTCGAAGTCTTCCTGATTGTCAATGTCGATTACGCTCACAATCTCGTGGCCGCGGTCCAGGGCTATCTGCTCTATCATCTTGCCCATCTTGCCGTAGCCGATAAGTGCTATTCTCATTGTTATAATGCTTTTATATTGTCGGCAAAGGTAGCAAAAACCTGCAATATAGATGTATAAAAGGCACAAGCTTTTAGTTTTTTTACGTTAACTTTGCACCTTGATTACTTATAAACCGATAAACAAAGCATTTTGATATGACAACAACCATTACTGCCGGCATCCACTATGTGGGTGTCAACGACCGCAACAAGCAGCTCTTCGAGGGCCTGTGGCCATTGCCCGACGGCGTTTCCTACAACTCCTACCTTATCAGCGACGACAAGACAGTGCTCATCGACACCGTCGAAGTGGACTTCTTCATGCAGTTTCTCGAGAACATACGCGAGGCCATAGGCGACCGACCGATCGACTATCTGGTTGTAAACCACATGGAACCCGATCACAGCGGCTCGATGGCACTGCTCAAGAAGTACTATCCCGACATGAAAATCATCGGCAACAAGAAGACTTTCCAGATGATGCAGGGTTTCTACGGCATCGCCGACGGCCTGCACGAGGTGAAGAACGGCGACCGTCTGGAGCTGGGACAGCACACCCTGAGCTTCGTGCTCACGCCGATGGTGCACTGGCCCGAGACCATGATGACCCTCTGCGAGGGCTGCGGCACCACCACGCTCTTTGCCGGTGATGCCTTCGGATGCTTCGGTGCGCTCAACGGAGGAGTGGTCGACAGCAGCATCAACTGCGACGTTTACTGGCTCGAGATGGTGCGCTACTACTCCAACATCGTGGGCAAATACGGCACGCCGGTGCAGAACGCGCTCAAGAAACTCGCCGGAGTGAGCCTCGACTATATCTGCTCCACCCACGGCCCCGTATGGCACGAGCACATCAGCCGCGTCGTTTCGATGTACGACAAGATGTCGCGCTATGAGACCGAACCGGGCTTGGTGATCTGTTACGGCACCATGTACGGCAACACGGAGCGCATGGCCGAGCAGGTGGCACGCGCCGCGTCGGAGGCCGGAGTGAAGAATATCGTGGTCTACAACGTATCGAAGACCCACCACTCCTACATCATACGCGACGTGTTCCGCTACCGTGGACTCATCGTCGGAGCACCGACCTACAACGCCGGACTCTACCACGAGATGGACGTTCTGCTCAACGAGCTGGCCGGAAAGGACATCAAGAACCACCTCCTGGGATGGTTTGGCTCGCACTGCTGGGCCAGCAAGGCTGTCTCGGAGATCGAGAAGCTCAACACCGAACGCCTGAAGTTCGAGCCTGTAGGCTCGCCTGTCGACATGAAGCAGGGCCTCACGGCGCAGACCGTTGACGAGTGTCGTGCCCTCGGACAGGCTATGGCAGCGCGTCTTCTCTCGGAGTAGGATATGGACAAAAGGCCACGGGGCAGTGTGTTCACATTGGAAACATTGGCAGTGGCATGACTGTCATTTAGCGTATTCGCAGCGACAGGAAGTTTTCCGATTGCTGCGAGTGCGCTGATTTCTTTTTGTATGCCTTTTCTTTCAGCCCGTACCAGTCGAAGCGGTTTGATATAAGCAGCTCTTCTTTTGTGAGAAGGTGTGTCGTCTGCATGGGGATAGTAATGTATTTGAGGCCGAACTCGTCGGCCCAGCCGCGCACTTCCTCTGTGTTGTCGTATGTGAGGAGGAAGTGTCCGCGCATCCGGCTTGTCAGCTCAAAGATGCGGCGGTGGTCAACCTGGTGGTGGGTGTAGAGCCTTCTGCCTGCCACGGTGTATGGTGGGTCGATGAAGAAAAAGGCATTGCTGTCGTTCAGATGCTTCTCCATTATGTCAAAAGCATCGCCGTGGATATATGTTATCCGCTCACGGATACGATATATCTCGTTAATACGCTTTATAAGCGTTGCTGCATACCATCGTGAGGCAAGTCCTTTTCCCTTTTCTCCCGTCTTTATCATGCCCGAACCTTTGGCAAGTATGCCGCCATGACTGGTGCGGTTTCTCACTATTGTGGAGAAGCCGCGCTCCTTCATGCCGTCTGAAGCGTGGGCTATGACGGAGCTCACGTTTTGCGGTGTCACCACAAAATCGGCTATTTGCTTGGTCAGCCAGTGGCAGTCGTCGGAGAGAATGGTTTGCCATGCAGCCGCCACATCTTCGTCGAGCTCGACCATCGTGACGTGGCTGAAATAGTGTTCGGCTGCTGCCGTCAGGCCTATGATGCCTCCTCCTGCGAACGGCTCTATGAGATGCGAGCCCGTGCGGGCTTCGGCAAACCACTTACGGGCTGTAGGCACCAGCCATGTCTTTCCACCAGGGTAGCGGAAAGGGCTGCGTTGCGGAACAGAAGCCACGTTAGTGACGTGTGGTTTGGGCGCGATGGTTTGCGTTTCCTCTATGGAGAAGAGGCTCAGTTGTGCAGTTTGTGGCTTCATAATAGTTCAAATGCTGAATGAGGTTCAGGCTCATTGCTGATGCGCTCGTCGAGTTTGCCTTGCAGAAGTGCCATGAAATCGGACATCTCGCCGGGTTTAGTGTAAATCACTTGCTGCAAGGCGGCATGGAACTCGGTATAGATAGTGTCGACCAAAACGAGGTGGTTGCGTTGGTCTTGCTCGCTGTATTCCAGCTCATACAGGAACCAGGCAATGTCGGCTTCTTCCTTTGTGACCTGTGGAAGTGCAGGCAGCGTGTCGAAAAAAGACTTCTGCATGGCGACACACTGCTTCTTGTTCCAAGCCTTGAAGATGCCTCCCTTGTATAGCATCTGCGGTATCAGGCGCTTGCGCGACGAGGAGAGGTAGTCGGGATGGGGAAAGTTACGTCCGCTCCACTCAAAGTCAGCTGTTGGCGCTTTCATATATTCCTGAAACGGGTTGCGCAGGTTGCCACTGATATAGACTCCCTGCACCTCGATAGAGGCAAAGTCGGTGATAACTCCATCGTCGTCATAGCTCACTATCACGTAGTCTACGTTGCCTGCCGACTGGCTGTTGCCGTCTGTAAGCCGTATTTCGGGCAGTGAAGTCCACTTGGTTCCCTTCGGCCACAGGAAAGATGCTGCATCGTGAAGTATCTTCCAGTCCTCACGAAAGCGCGAAGGGCAAGTGATTACCTTGTGCTCGCCATGATTGACGCTGCACACTCCCAACGGATTGTCTGTCTTGTCTTTGGTGCAGTTAGGAAAGCGGTTGTGAAAAGGGCACAGTCTGTTTTCCCGATAATATCTTGCCGTTTCACTTTCGTTAGATACCGGGAAGCCAAAAACTTCTGCTATGGGGTTGCTTTTAGGCATGGCACTATGTGGTTGTTGAGTTGTTGTCGTCAGCAAAGGTACAAATTTTTGTCTAACTTGCTTCTCTTTGTCAGTAAAAGTCCAACGGATATAGGTAGACTCTCGTGTGTTTTGTAAAGGAAAATTGCCGGAAAAGGCTCATTGGAATATTGTCGTTTCAGAGGCTTGAGAGGCTTCTGCACTCACGGGAAGGCCCTTTTTGCAGCCGCAGCAAGACTTTTTGTGGTGCAGAAAGGGCTATTTTCTGTTCGTTTTGTCGGGCCGGCGGCTTCTGGTTTTCTGCTTTTTCGTTTTTCGCCGATTGGCTGAAGGGCTGTCTGCCGCGCTGCTTTGGTCTGGTGGTTTGCCCTCCGCCGGTATGGCTGTGAGGGCATTGCGCGATGCCGAGGGGCTGGAAGCAGCGGCGGAGTTGCTGTTCCTTGCATCTGTGCAACGCTCTCATTCACAGGCTGTAACACGCTTGATTGCTTTCTCGGAAGGGGCGCGCAGGGTTTTACGGGCGCGTCCGTAAACTTTCTCCAAGGGCTTTGGAGAAGCCTTACAGCATAGTTGGAGAACTTCTCCAGCTATGCTGGAGCAATGCTCCGGGGCTGCCGGAGAAAGATTACCAAGCCCTTGGGAACCGCCGTTTGCCGCCCCAAGGACTCGCTGCCGGGCAGCGGTGGGGGAGGAGAATAGTGCTTTTGGGGACTTTCAGCGATGCTGAATACTCGGTTGTATGACCGCAGAAGTGGTCTGGTTGACAAATAACCGAGTCTCGGAAAGGCTGTTGTAAGGATTTTTTGAGTGAGTGACGTGGGGGGGATAGGGGCGTTGAGAGATTAAAATTTTGAGAGATTAAAATGTTAAAAGGTGATTGGTGGTGGGTGAGTGGGGCGTTGAGAGATTAAAAAGTTGAAATATTAAAATGTTAAAAGGTGATTGGTGGTGGGTGATTGGTGATTTAAAACACTACTTCGGGCGTGATTCTGGCAGTGTTTCATGCTTCAGGCCGAGGAGTTTTTGCAGCCATGCCATTGCTTGTGAGGTGAAAGAATGGTTTGCTGCGGTGGCTTGCTGCGACAGCTGCTCGGCGTAGGCGTGCAGCGCATTGCGCATCTTGGTGCGCCCGAACGTCGAAATCTTGTCCACGTGGTCGTACTCGAAGCTTCCGAAACGGTCCATCGGGATGTCCACCAGCACTTCGGGCTTGTAGAGCTCGATGCTCAGAGCCGCGTTCTGCTGTATCATAAGGCCGCACATCCGCTGCGTCAGCGAGAAGTAGTTCACGTCGAGTCCCTCGGGGATGAGCGATGCAATGATGTTGAGCGGCAGCGAACGGCTGTGTCGCCGGCGCGCCTCGAACAGCTGCCGGGCCTTTGTCTCTCCGCCCCAGTACGACCCGCTCACGTTGACAGCCACCAGCATATCGCCAG
This sequence comes from uncultured Prevotella sp., assembly GCA_900318625.1. Classification (GTDB taxonomy): domain Bacteria; phylum Bacteroidota; class Bacteroidia; order Bacteroidales; family Bacteroidaceae; genus Prevotella. The sequence goes on along the minus strand of ONLG01000031.1, from coordinate 14,115 downwards.
CCATGTTGCTTGCCTGCTTGAGCGGCAGCGGATTGACCACTCCTCCGTCGACGAGTATCATGTCGCCGCGCCTTACGGGGTTGAAGAACAGCGGCAGCGAGATCGACGCACGTATGGCATCGTAGAGGCTTCCCTTGCTGAACACCACCTCGCGCCCGTTTTTCCAGTCGGTGGCAATGGCCTGATACTCAACCGGCAGGTCCTCGATAGCTACGTCGGGCACAATCTCTTTCAGTGCGTCGATGACCTTCTCGCCCTTCACCAGATGGTTTATGCTCAGCGAGAGGTCGAGCAGCGAGAGCATCTTCCGGCGGTCGACGGTCTGCATCCACTCCTTGAACTCAGCCAGACGGCCAGCGGCATACATTCCGCCGACGAGCGCGCCCATGGAGCATCCGGCCACGCTGCGTATGCGGTAGCCCTGCTGCTCCAGTTCCTCGATAGCTCCGATGTGGGCCAGTCCGCGCGCACCGCCGCTCGAAAGTGCCAAAGCTACATCTCTCATGGTAGTCGGGTTTTTCGGTTTAAGCATCAGTCTGCCAGCAGCTGCATCACCTCGTCGAGGCTGTCAGCCACGGCCATCGTCTCGTCGAAGCCCGGGCGAATCACTCCCGTGGCCTTCATCTCTCGGAGCATGGTGAGCAGCGGGTTCCAGAAACCTTTCATGTTGTAGAACACCACGCGCTTGCGGTGGTAGCCTATCGAGGCTGCTGCCATCACGGTGAACACCTCGTCGAGGGTGCCTATGCCCCCCGGCAGGGCTATGCACACGTCGCTCTGCTCCACCATGAGCGACTTGCGCTCGTCGAGCGAGTCGCAGGGGATATGCACGCTGACGTGCTCCGACATACGGCCACCTTTCTCTATAATCGACGGAACGACCCCCACTGTGGTGCCTCCGGCCTCGGCAGTGGCCTTTGCCACGCTCTCCATCAGTCCTATGTTGCATCCGCCGAACACCACCGTGTGGCCTTCGCGGGCCAGACGGCGGCCCAGCTCTTCGGTCATAGTGAAGAAGTCGGGGTCGATGGCATTGTTTGCCGAACAGAAAACAGCTACTTTCATAGAATAGAACAATCGTTAGAATGAGTCTGCAAAATTACTGATTTTATTCAATAATTGCCACATAATTAGTTGTTTGCGTGAAAATTAACTAACTTTGCACCCTGTTACACACATTTAATACCCAATAGCATAATGACATTTCAGGAACTTGGCGTTCAGGAAGAGATACTGCGCGCCATCGACGAGTTGGGCTTTGTTGAGCCCATGCCCGTGCAGCAGGCCGTTATCCCCTATCTGCTTGGCAACCGCAACGACGTGATAGCACTGGCCCAGACGGGCACCGGCAAGACGGCAGCCTTCGGCATACCCCTGCTCCAGCGCATCGACACCACGAGCAAGGACACCCAGGCCATAGTGCTCAGCCCCACGCGCGAGCTCTGTCTGCAGATAGCCGACGACATGAAGGACTTTGCCCGCTACCTGCCGGGCATACACATCGAGGCCGTTTATGGCGGAGCAAACATCGTCGGGCAGATGAAGGCACTGCGAAAGGGCGTGCAGATCATCGTGGCAACGCCCGGACGACTCATCGACCTGATGCACCGCGGAGTGGCCAAGCTCGACAAGGTGGCAAACGTGGTGCTCGACGAGGCCGACGAAATGCTCAACATGGGCTTCTCGGAGAGCATCGACGAGATACTCGCCGGTGTGCCCGAGGAGCGCAACACACTGCTTTTCTCGGCCACCATGAGCCGCGAGATAGAGCGAATAGCCAAGAGCTACCTGAGAGAATACAAGGAGATAGTGGTGGGAAGCCGCAACGAAGGAGCCGAAAACGTGAACCACGTGTTCTATCTCGTCAACGCAAAGGACAAGTATCTGGCCCTGAAGCGTGTGGTAGACTACCATCCAAAGATATATGCCATCATCTTCTGCCGCACCAAAGTGGAGACGCAGGAGGTGGCCGACAAGCTCATACGCGACGGCTACAACGCCGAGTCGCTCCACGGCGACCTCTCGCAGCAGCAGCGCGACCTCACGATGCAGAAGTTCCGCTCGCACCTGACGCAGCTGCTCGTGGCTACCGACGTGGCTGCCAGGGGCCTTGACGTGGACGACCTCACCCACGTGATAAACTACGGACTGCCCGACGACATAGAGAACTACACCCACCGCAGCGGACGCACGGGCCGCGCAGGCAAGAAAGGCACCTCGATAAGCATCATCCACGTGAAGGAGAAGCACAAGGTGCGCCGCATAGAGAAGGAGATAGGCAAGCAGTTTGTCGACGGCGAGCTGCCTTCGCCAAAGGAGATATGCACCAAGCAGCTGTTCAAGGCTATCGATGAAATCGAGAAAATCGATGTCGACGAGGAGCAGATAGCTCCCTTCATGCCCGAGATAATGCGCCACTTCGAGTACTGGGACAAGGAGGATGTGCTCAAGAAGATAGTGAGCCTCACCTTCGGACGATTCCTTTCCTACTATGCCGACGCGCCGGAGATAGAACGTCCGGCATCGGGCCGCGAGGCGCGGCGCAAGCAGAAGGAGGCTTCGGCTTCCAAGCGGTCGCCGCGTAAGGCCGAGCAGGGCTTCCGCAAGCTGTTCGTCAACCTGGGAAAGGCCGACGGCTTCTATCCCGGAGAGATCATGCAGTTCATCAATCGCAACGTCCATGCAAGGGTGGAGGTGGGTCACATCGACCTGCTCGACAAGATTTCATACATCGAGGTGGCCGAGGATGTGGCTCCGCGAGTGATGAAATATCTCAACGGAGCTATATATAAAGGTCGCCGCGTGCGCTGCAACGATGCCGACGACGATGCTCCTGCTAAGCCGCGCCGCAGTGGTCGCAGCGAGCAGGGAGCTCCATGGCACGGTGCACGCCAGCAGAAGCGGCAGGCTAACCGCCCCGACTCGCCGAAGAAACACTTCGGAAAGGACGACTGGCGCTCGCTGATAGCCCAGAACCCGGCAGGCTTCAAGGGCGAGGAACCCGACTTCAGCGAAGAGGGCTGGGCACGGAGAAAAAAGAAAAAGTAGCCATATTGCTCCTTGTCTCTTGCCCCAAGCTCCTTGACTATTGTCTTTCGGAGAGCTGAAAAAACAATCTCCCCCTCGTCGGTCGGCGAGGGGGAGATTGCTGTTATGGGGTTGGGATTATTTTGCGTCGATCTCCTTGAGCAGTCGGTCGGCGTGTCCCCACTTGTCCATGAGGTAGAGCACGTAGCGTATGTCTACTCCGATGCAGCGTGCGAGCACCTTGTCGAAGAGAATGTCGCTGGCCAGCGAGTCCCAGTTGCCGTCGAAGGCCAGTCCGATGAGGCGTCCCTTGCCGTCGAACATTGGCGAGCCGCTGTTGCCGCCGGTGATGTCGTTGTTGGTGATGAAGCAAAGCTGCATCTTGCCGGTGGTCTTGTCCTGGTATTTTCCGAAGTCCTTGGCCGACATTAGCTCGTGCATCACAGGCTCGGCAAAGTATTCCTCGTTCTTGTCGGCCTGCTTCATCTTCTCGACGATGCTCTCGGCAGTGGTGTAATAGCCCGACATACGGCCTCCCACCTCAACGTCGCGCACCTGTCCGTAGCTCAGTCGCATGGTGAAGTTGGCATCCGAGTAGTGGGGCAGGTCCTGCTCCATGCGCACTTTGGCAGCGCAGAGCTTCTTCTCCTGGCCTTCTATCTTCTCGAGAGTAGACAGCATCGACGGTGCTATCGACAGATAGCTTGCCCAGAGGTCAACGCCGAGCATCACTCCAGGGTCTTTGGCAATGTTTTTCTTGTTTACGTAGAGCTTGGCACCGCTCTTCATAATCTTCGATTTCTTCCAAACCCACTCTATATACTTGGTGTAGTCGCCCTTGAACTTCTCCATCACGGTGGCGTAGCACTCCGGGCGGTAGTTCTCAGGCACGTTCTCGCAGTAGTTGCGCAGCATGGCAGCCGACAGTTCCTTGTCGAGGTCGGCGTTCCACTTGCTGCTGTTGTCCTCGAATACGTAGTACTGCTTCTCGGGTTTGTCCTCGGGGCCTTGCAGCTTCACGCCGCGAGCCAGTGACAAGGCTCTGGTGAACAGCTCGGTGTTGCGCCAGAACGACTCGAACCAGTAGTTCTGCACCTTGTTTGCCACGCTGCTCTTGGCATAGAGGCTGTCGAGGGCAGCCAGGTCCACTGCGTAGCGCTGCTTGTCGATGCGTGCCGTGTCGAGCCACTGAGCGATGCGTGCCTCGTATTCCTGCTTCTGGCGAATGAGTCCGATGCTGTCGATGCACTTGTTCATGCCTATCGAGTTCTTCCAGTAGTTGGAGCTGTGGGCGAAAGCATCCTCGTACTGTATGCGCGTCTGGTCGTTCTGGGCCATGTACTTGCGCAGTATGGCGAGCTTGATGTCGCGTATCTGTACGCGTGAGGTGTTTTCGTCGCGCATCTGCTTGATGCCATACGACGACAGGTAGCGGTTGGTGGTGCCGGGATAGCCAACGGTCATCGAGAAATCGTTTTCCTTGTAGCCCTCGAGCGACACTGGTGCCCAGCTCTGCGAGTGGTAGGGCACGTTCTTCTCAGAGTATTCGGCTGGTCCGTTGGTCTCGGGGTCGGCATAGATGCGGAACACCGAGAAGTCGCAAGTCTGTCGGGGCCACATCCAGTTGTCGGTTTCGCCGCCGTACTTACCCATCGACTTGGGCACTGTGAACACCAGTCTGAGGTCGCGGAAGTCCTGATAGGTGGTGGCGTAGTACTTGTTTCCTTCGTAGAAAGCATCGATAGTGACGTGCAGTGTCTTGTCTTTCTGCTTCACCGAGTCGGTGAGCACGTTGGTGAGCGAGTCGATAATGCTCTCTTGCTCGGCCATGCCCTTGCCCTGGATGAGGCTTTCCACGCGGGCTGTGATGTCCTTCTGTTCCTTCATGAACGACACAAACATATTCTCGTTGGGCAGCTCCTCGGCGTAGCTCTTGGCGTAGAAGCCGTTGCGCATATAGTCGTGCTCAACGGTGGAGTGCTTGTTTATGGCCGAGAAACCGCAGTGGTGGTTGGTGAACACGAGTCCGTTGGGCGACACCACCACGCCGGTGCAGTAGCCGCTGAAGTTGACCACGCAGTTCTTGATGGCATTTGGGCTTGAGTAGAGGTTTTCGTAGGGCAGCTGGAAGCCTTCGGCAACCATCATGTTGTAGACTGTGGAGTCGAGGTCGTACATCGTCCACATACCCTCGTCGGCCTTGGCATGACCTATCGTCATGGCTGCGGCCAGAAGCAAAAGGATTTTTCTCATATTTCTCATAGGTTTATTGTTGATTTATAGTTGTCTGTCGGTGGGGCTTTCTCTTGCTCCTTATCTCTTGCATATTCTCCTAAAGACCTTCTCCTTGAGGGCGAAGACTGCGGCGAAGGCTGCCACGAGCAGCGTGTTCAAGGCCAGTGCCCCCCATGTGGATAGGTAGATGTTGCTTGCGTGGATGCCGCCGTAGAGTGCCAGAGCCACTACGGTGTAGAAGGCAATGTCTTTCAGGGGGTAGCGGATGGGGTAGTAGTGCTGTCCGGCCACGTAGCTCACCACCATCGACACGCCGTAGGCAGCGAAGCCGGCCCATGCGCAGGCCCAGTAGCTGAACCGCGGAATGAGCAGCACGTCCATAACAATCAGCACCAGGGCACCCAGTCCCGAGAACCAGGCTCCCCAGATTGTGCGGTCGGTGAGCTTATACCAGAACGAGAGGTTGAAGAACACGCCGAACATAATCTCTGCCGCCATCACGATAGGCACTATGTCGAGTCCCTCCCAGTAGCTTCTGCCCACCACGAAGCGCAGCAGGTTCATGTAGGCCATTACCACGAGAAAGGCCAGCAGCGTGAATATGACGTAGTATTTCATGGCCTGAGCGTATGTCTCGCGGTTGTCCTTGTCCTTCGACTTGCCGAAGACGAACGGCTCGTAGGCATATCGGAACGCCTGAGTAATCATCACCATGATCATTGCTATCTTGATGCAGGCTCCGTAGATGCCCAGCTGTGTCTGTGCCTCGGCGCGGCTGCCGTCGTAGAAGTAGGGGAAGAGTATCTGCGAGGCGCACTGGTTGAGCTGTCCTGCCAGTCCCATGACGAGCAGCGGCCACGTGTAGGTGAGCATCCGGCGGCACGTCTGCATATCGAAACCGCCGCTCCAGCCGCTCAGCTCGCGCCATAGCAGCAGCAGCTTCACACAGCTGCAGAAGATGTTGATGTAGAACACCCACACCACGTCGAGCGTGAACGCGTCGTCGTAGATGCCCAGCGGGTTGAGCCTGAGTGCCGGCAGCACCACGAGATAGAGCAGGTTGAGCGCGATAGTTAGCCCGATGTTGAAGATTTGTATCGACGCGAACTTCACGGGCTTGTGCTGATAGCGCAGGTAGGCCATCGGCACGGCGGCAAACGCATCGACAGCCACCGTGACAAACATCACCCACACATACTCCGGGTGGTCGCCGTAGCCCATCATGGCCGACAGCGGACCGATGAACACGCTCACCACGCAGGCAAACACCAGCGACGTGGTGGCTACCATGCGCAGAGAGGTGGCATAAACCTTCTTTGGGTCTTCGCCTTCCTTGCTCATAAAGCGGAAGAAGGTGGTCTCCATGCCGTAAGTGAGCAGTATGATGAGCAGCGCTACGTAGGCGTAGACGTTGGTGATGATGCCGTATTGTCCTCCGGCAGCATTGAACTTGGCCGTCTGTATGGGCACCAGCAGATAGTTGATGAAGCGTGCCAGTATGCTGCTCAGACCGTAGATGGCCGTGTCTTTGGCCAGTGATTTAAGGTTTGCCATGTTTTTTTATTGCTGGTTTGTGGGTCTTTATCCGAAGAACATATAGCCGATGGCTATAGCCGCCACCACGCCGGCAAGGTCGGCAAGCAGTCCGCAGGCCACGGCATGACGCGTGTACTTCACTCCGATGCTGCCGAAGTAGACTGCCAATATATAAAAGGTGGTGTCGGTGGAGCCTTGGAAGAGGCAGCTCATGCGTCCCACGAACGAGTCGGGGCCGTAGTGGGTCATGGCTTCCATCATCATGCCGCGCGCACCGCTGCCCGAGAGGGGCTTCATAATTGCCGTGGGCAGTGCGTCGACGAACGCCGTGTCGCAGCCCGTGAGCCCTATCAGCCACCGTATGGCGCTGATGAGCCAGTCCATAGCTCCCGAAGCGCGGAACACTCCGATGGCTACGAGAAAGGCAACGAGGTAAGGGATAATCCTCACGGCGGTGGTGAAGCCGTCCTTGGCACCGTCGATGAACGCTTCGTAGACGTTCACCTTGCGCAGCATGGCCACGATGATGAAGCCCACGATGATAGTCATCAGCATGATGGCAGCCACGGAGGTGCTCACCGTGTTCATCACGGCGGCATTGAGCTGTGCGAAGCCCCACACCACCAGTGCCATCAGCAGGCTCACGCCGCCCAGAGTGAGCAGCAGCGTGCGGTTGAGGAGGTTTATCTTCTGGTAGATGGAGGTGATGATGATGCCTGCCAGCGTTGCCGCGAATGTGGCAAGCAGTATGGGAATGAACACGTCGGTGGGCTGTGCTGCGCCTTGCTGTGCGCGATAGGCCAGTATCGACACAGGGATGATGGTCAGGCCGCTCGTGTTGAGCACCAGAAACATGATCATCGGGTTGGTGGCTGTGTCCTTCTTGTCGTTAAGCTCCTGCAAGTGCTCCATGGCCTTCAGTCCCAAAGGGGTGGCGGCATTGTCGAGGCCAAGCATATTGGCGGCTATGTTCATAAAGATGGAGCCTGTGGCAGGGTGTCCTTTCGGTATGTCGGGGAAGAGTCTGACGAACACGGGGGAGAGCACGCGCGCCAGAAGGTTCACCAGGCCGGCCCTCTCGCCTATCTTCATCACTCCGAGCCACAGTGCCAGCATACCGGTGAGGCCTATCGATATTTCAAACGCACTCTTAGATGTCTCAAAGGTGGAGTCCATCATTGCCGGAAAGATGGTGGTGTCGCCGAGAAACAAGAGTTTCACCAGTGCCACGACAAAGGCAATGATGAAGAAAGCTATCCAGATATAATTAAGTACCACGGACTTTGTTGTTTATTGACCTACCCCCCAGCCCCCTCCCCAAGGGAGGGGGAGTGCAGGATAGGCTTGTTTTTGTTATTTTTGACCTACCCCCCAACCCCCTCCCCAAGGGAGGGGGAGAGCAGAATAGGCTTGTTTGTTCGTTGTTTGACCATGTCCCTGTCTCCTCCCCAAGGGAGAGGGAGAGCGGAGTAGGCTTGTTTGTTCGTTGTTTGACCATGTCCCTGTCTCCTCCCCAAGGGAGGGGGAGTGCAGGATAGATGTGTATTGTTAGTTGTTTAACAGTGTCCCCTCCCTTGGGGAGGGGTTAGGGGTGGGTGATTACAGCATCTTCTCTATCTCTGCTTCCAGGTCAGTTATCTGCACGTCGCGCTTCTGCAGCTGGTTGTTGCGGTCGATGAGGAAGAACGTGGGCAGCTCCTGCACGTTGTATTTCACGAGGTACTGCGACTCCTCGCCGTCGGGGTCGAACACGCTCACCCACGGCAGGTTGGCAGTCTGCATCTTCCAGAAATGCTCGTTTTCATCGACAGAAACCTGATAGATTTCAAATCCGCGAGCGTGGTATTTGTTGTAGAGTTCGCGAAGCATCATAATGCGTTTGGTAGACTCGTCGCCGGTGTTGAACAGGTGGAAGTCGAGCATCACCACCTTGCCTTTCATGCTCGTCAGGCTAACCATCTGGCCCTTGTTGTTGCGCAGGTTGATGTCAATCACGCCCGAGTCAATCACCTTCGACTGGTCAACCACCAGTCCCTGGCGTTGTCCGTCGATGATGCGCTTGTTCTTCATGCCCTCCAGAGCGATGTTGTGCAGGTTCAGTCCGCGCTCCGAGCCGGGATAGTAGGTATCCCAGCTTGTTGCCACGGCGGCAAACACCTTCACGTCGTCGCGGTTCTGGCTCGGGTTGAACACCATCCGCGCCTGATTGTTCACCACGATATACTGGAACAGTGCGAAGTAGGCATAGGCGCGCATGGGCTCCTTGTAGATGTAGTTCTTGCGCAGATGCTCCTTGTAGGCATCTATGGCCTGCTCGATGGCCATTGCCGTGGAGTCGGGGCTGAGGCTGTTGTCGCTGGCCAGTGCCTGGCAGCGGCTCTGCAGGGCCATCTGCGAGAGTGCCAGCTCGCGTATCTTCTCGTTCTCAGCCGAGCCCGTCACCTTGTAGTTCGATGCCATCATGGGGTAGCTGGCCTCCACACTCACCGTTTCGGTGCTGTCGATGGCCACGTTGATTATCTGTCCGGCTATGCGCAGGCGGTAGAAGTCGGGACACTTGGTGCCATCGCCGCTGAACGCAAAAGTGCCGGTTTCATCGAGTTTAACAGAGTCGACAACCGTAAATCCCTCAAGTCCGTTGTGCTCGAAGTAGAGCACGGAGTCCTTGGCGTTCTTCACGTTGCCCTCAACGTGGAACTTCTCGCCCATGCAGGAGCTGAGCAGGGCTGCTGCGGCCACGGCTATCAGTGGCCTCGTAATCGAAATCTTCATATAGTGTTTGTTTTTTCTGTCTGTTTCGCCTATGGCAGCGTGCGCAGCTGCACTTCGCGGAAGTGCATACGCGTTGCAAAAGTAATGTAAATCAGCCAATCTGCAAAATCATTTGTTTTCAACTTTGATGTTTACGGGTTAACTTTCAGATAAGTTCCGGCTGCGGTGCTGCACGCATCAGCCAGCAGCAGCCACCCTTCACGGTTGCAGGACAGTCGTCGGAGCAGGCTGTCTGCTTCCCCTTTTGCAGGTGGCTGAGGTGCCGTTTGCGCCTTTCGGCGAGATGACCGTTGAGCGGCAAAAACCAAAACAAGTTGTTTTGCCTTGCAATAAGGGCCAAATTGCATTGCAATAAGTACCAAATTGGAGACCAAAACAACTTGTTTTGCTTTTCGCAGCTGCGCGGCTGTTTTCAGCCAAGGTCAGAGGCGAGTGTCGGGAGGCTGTGCGCGGCATGAGCTAAAGGCTGTGCAAATTCGCCGTACACCTTATTATATATAGTAGAAGCTAAACCTGAGATTGCAATGCTCGCCGCGCTGTCATTGCCAGCCAGTCGCACCGTTCCAAGCCCCTCGCAAGAGGAGAGGCGGAGCAGACTTTCTCATTTCATATCGCCTGACCATCCGTGGCCCAAGTCCCAATGTTCGTCATACACGAACTCGAAATACGGAAGTGAGAACTCTTCTTCAATCAGCGCAGTAAGCTCTTCTTCAATCGGAAAAGCCCATTTGCCTACAAGGACTATAAACTTGTTGATGTTCCATGCCACACGTCCGCGTGGTATCTGGGTGTAATCACCCTTGAACTTAGTATCTTCGCGCTTGGCCTGGGCGCGGAAATACTCTTTTGCCCACACCTGGCGGTGCAGGTGGGGATAGTTGATGAACGGCAAGCCCTTCTCGGCAGCCTCCTCCACCATCTTTGGCGTAAGCTCTGATTTGCGGACTCCAAAGAAAGAATGGTCTTCTGCATCGTACCAGAAAATGCCTATACAGGGCATCTGTTCGTCAAAAGCTTTCATGCTTGCCATCTGTGCGCTGTGTTCTTCTGATGATAACTTGTTCATAAGAGTACTCTATATGATTGTAGTGATACTACCGTAGTATCCATCAGCAAAGGTAAGAAGAAAGCATAACATCACAAAACGAATAGCTTTCCACATACTTAACAAATCTGAAAAAAACGCGTAAGATGCAGGTTTATAATATTTTTTGCATACCTTTGCGCTGTTTTGTGAAGCAATGCTTTTATTTTTAGATGTTTTAGATACAACAGTAAGTTTTTTTTAAGATTAGATGAACGTAATTACGAAAACCATTCAGTTGGCTGATGGAAGAACCATCACCATTGAGACAGGAAAAGTAGCCAAGCAAGCCGACGGCTCTGTTGTCCTCCGAATGAACAACACCGTGCTTCTGGCAACGGTCTGCGCAGCTAAAGATGCTGTACCAGGCACCGATTTCATGCCCTTGCAAGTTGATTACCGCGAGCAGTATGCCGCAGCAGGACGCTTCCCCGGCGGCTTCACCAAGCGCGAAGGCAAGGCCGGCGACAACGAGATTCTCACTTCGCGACTCGTTGACCGCGTGCTGCGTCCCCTCTTCCCGAGCAACTATCATGCAGAAGTGTTTGTCAACATCATGCTGCTCTCTGCCGACGGCGTAGACCAGCCCGATGCTCTGGCAGGCTTTGCTGCCTCGGCAGCTCTGGCGTGTTCAGATATTCCCTTCGAGTGTCCTATCTCCGAGGTGCGCGTAGCACGCGTTGACGGACAGTATGTCATCAACCCCACCTTCGAGCAGATGAAGCACGCCGACATGGACATCATGGTTGGTGCTTCGGCTGAGAACATTATGATGGTAGAGGGCGAGATGGACGAGGTGAGCGAGCAGGATCTGCTCGGCGCTCTGAAAGCTGCCATGGCCGCCATCAAGCCTATGTGCGAGCTCCAGACCGAGCTTTCCAAGGAGCTGGGCACCGACGTGAAGCGCGAGTACGACCACGAAATCAACGACGAGGCTCTGCGCCAGCGCATGAACGACGAGCTCTATCAGCCCGCCTACGACGTGACGAAGCAGGCACTCGAGAAGCACGCACGTGCCGAGGCTTTCGAGAAGATACTCGCCGACTTCAAGGAGAAGTTCTTTGCCGAGCTTGATGCAAAGGCTGCTGATGAAACCGACGAAAATGCTATCTCGCACGACGAGTACGATGCCATGATGGACCGCTACTACCACGACGTGGAGCGCGATGCCATGCGTCGCTGCATCCTCGACGAGGGAGTGCGCCTCGACGGTCGCCGCACCGACGAGATACGCCCCATCTGGTGCGAGGTGAACCCGCTGCCCATGCCCCACGGAAGCAGCATCTTCACACGTGGCGAGACACAGTCGCTCACCACTTGTACGCTCGGCACCAAGCTCGACGAGAAGCTCGTCGACGACGTGCTCGACAAGAGCTACCAGCGCTTCCTCCTCCACTACAACTTCCCACCGTTCTGCACCGGCGAGGCTAAGGCTCAGCGTGGCGTAGGCCGTCGCGAGATTGGCCACGGACACCTGGCATGGCGCGGACTGAAAGGACAGATTCCTGCCGACTTCCCCTACACCGTGCGTCTGGTAAGCCAGATACTCGAGTCCAACGGCTCGTCGTCGATGGCTACCGTTTGTGCCGGTACGCTGGCGCTGATGGATGCCGGTGTGCCCATGAAGAAGCCCGTCAGCGGTATCGCAATGGGACTTATCAAGAACCCCGGAGAAGACAAGTATGCCGTGCTGAGCGACATCCTCGGCGATGAAGACCACCTCGGCGACATGGACTTCAAGACCACCGGCACACGCGACGGACTCACTGCCACGCAGATGGACATCAAGTGCGACGGCCTCTCGTTCGACATCCTCGAGAAAGCTCTCATGCAGGCTAAGGCCGGTCGTGAGCACATCCTCGGCAAGCTCACCGAGACCATTGCCGAACCGCGTCCCGAGCTGAAGCCGCACGTACCGCGCATCGAGCAGATCGAGATACCCAAGGAGTTCATCGGAGCCGTGATAGGCCCGGGCGGAAAGATTATCCAGCAGATGCAGGAAGACACCAACACCGTCATCACCATCGACGAAATCGATGGAGTGGGCAAGGTGCAGATCAGTGCGCCCAATGCCGACAGCATTGCCGCCGCAATCCGCAAGATACGCTCTATCGTGGCCGTGCCCGAGGTGGGCGAGATATACGAGGGCGTAGTGCGCTCCATCATGCCCTACGGCTGCTTCGTAGAGATCATGCCAGGCAAGGACGGGCTGCTCCACATCTCTGAAATAGACTGGCGCCGCCTCGAAACTGTTGAGGAAGCCGGACTCAAGGAGGGCGACAAGATTACCGTGAAGCTCATGGAGATTGACCCGAAGACGGGCAAGTACAAGCTCTCGCACAAGGTGCTCACACCGAAACCCGAGGGATATGTAGAGCGCGAACGCCGTCCGCGTCCTGAGCGCAGCGACCGTCGTCCACGTCCTGAGCGCAACGACCGCAGCGACCGTCGTCCGCGCCCTGAGCGCAACGACCGTCAGCCGCGTCACGAGCGTTTCTCAAACAACAACTATGACCGCGAGCCGCGCGACTTCAACGACTCGCTCGACCACAACGTCGACTTCTAAACCGCGACAGGTTAGAAATAGAACAATAAAACTCGTAACTGGTTGATAACGCACTCGTTGTCAACCAGTTTTTTATTGCAGCCAGTTAAAAAATCAATAAATATTCTTTTTAGTTTCAGAATATTAGCTATCTTTGTGGGCTGTCTTATGAATTGTAACTATAAGTCTGCAATTTTAAAGGATTTTAAGTTTTTCATGCGGCAAGCTGGCAAACCTGTAATAAGAAACAATACAACCATGAAGAAATCATTACTTTTGGCCGTAGCCGCCCTTGTCGCTACGGGAGCATACGCTCAGGGCGTGAAAATAAAAGGTGTCTATGAGAATATGCGCAACAACGATGGCGACGTCAGCCTGATATCCGTCGGCTCTATCTATGAGAAAGATGGGCAATATGCTCTCAACAAGTACGGTCAGACAGGGTGGACATACACTGATAAATACCTCTTTCTTCCACCCCAGGGCATCTACTCGATGACCTACGACAGCTACAGCTCAACGCTCTCCGCACCAGTCAAGGAACCCAGCCTCAACAGGGCCGACGTGGTCGATGCAAGCGGCAACGTAGATATGGATAAGGCCAACATCGCCATCAACTATAACCTCATGGTCGGCAACTCAGGCGCAGGCTATGTCGACGGAAAGATAGTCACCGTCATGTCGCGCGACTATCAGTCCACCACCGACGAGGAACTCTTTGCCGTGCGCAAGTGGGATGCTGCTACAGGCCAGCTGCTGAGCGGAAAGGATGACTACTACAACGTGTCGGCAAACCTTGAGTCGGCTGGTATCAGCTACAATCCGAAAGACGGAAAAATCTACGGATTGTTCCATTTCACCGATGCTCCGCTCAACACAGCCATCACCGGCGACCCTGAATACTACACCGACGAGG
>ONLG01000069.1 GCA_900318625.1 uncultured Prevotella sp. | reverse complement strand
TCGTTGTCAATCACCACCCGATTGTCGCCGGCAGACTCCACAACCAGCTCCAGGATATTGAGAAGCTTGCGTGCGTCGCCACCACTATAGCGCATAAGCGCCTCGCTCTGCTCAACGACCACATTCTTCTTCTTCAGCTCAACATCGGTTGTCAACGCCCGCTGAAGCAGCTCTTCAAGGTCGGACTTGTCCAACGACTTGAGCACATAGAGCTGACAGCGCGACAACAGCGGGCGTATAACCTCGAACGACGGGTTCTCAGTGGTGGCACCAATGAGCGTCACCACACCTTTCTCGACAGCTCCGAGCAGCGAATCCTGCTGCGATTTTGAGAAACGGTGGATCTCGTCGATGAAAAGTATTGGCGACGAGGTATTGAAAAAACGGTTCTGAGAGGCTTTCTGAATAACGTCGCGCACGTCTTTCACTCCCGACGTTACTGCCGAAAGCGTGTAGAACGGCACGTCGAGCTTTCGGGCGACAATCTGCGCCAGGGTGGTCTTGCCCACTCCCGGTGGTCCCCAGAGTATGAACGAACTGACGTGTCCGCTGTCTATCATGCGTCGCAACACTGCGCCCTGCCCCACCAGATGCTTCTGTCCGATGTACTCGTCAAGATTTCGCGGACGCAAACGCTCGGCTAAAGGTTCCATTTATATATAAATAATGTGGTGATGAAAATCGGTTGTTGTGCAAAAGTAGGAAAACAAATATTGAATATCAAATTTCTTTTTGAAAAAGTTGTCTGTTCAGTCTAAAGTATATACTTTTGCAGCACTTCGGAAGCCTATGATGAAGATAACTATACTTCAGCTTGACACAAAGTGGAACAGTCCCGACTTCAACATTTCAGAAGCCGAGAGATTGTTGGCTACGGCTCCGAAGAGCGACCTCTATGTTCTTCCAGAGACCTGGACCACTGGTTTTGCGCCTCATCCAGAGGGTATTGCCGAGGAGGAACCGCAGTCGGTCATCTGGATGCAGAACACGGCACGGCGCATGGATGCCGCATTATGCGGAAGCATTGCCATCCATCACGACGGCGTTTTCCGCAACCGCTGCTACTTCTGCACCCCCGACGGCAGCAGCTACACCTACGACAAGCACCATCTGTTTGAGCCTGCCGGCGAACATCTGAGCTACGAGCCAGGTGCCGACCGCACCGTGGTAACATACAAAGGCGTGCGCTTTCTGCTCACGATATGCTTCGACCTGCGGTTCCCGGAATGGTGCCGCTACCGTGGCGACTACGATGCAATACTGTGTGTGGCCAACTGGCCCGAGCAACGCATAGCGGCCTGGGACGTGCTGACACGCGCCAGGGCTATCGAAAACCAATGCCTCGTGGTGGCTGCAAACCGCTCCGGCAATGACCCAGCCAACCACTACAGCGGACACAGTGCCATTATCGACGCATGGGGAAATGTGCTGGCGGCAGACGAAAGGCACACTGCAACGGCCATAACAGCAAACTTCGATTTGGAAGAGCAGCAGAGGTTCCGTCAGGTTTTTCCTGTATTAAAACATTTATGAACCAAAAAAACTATAAATAGATGAAAGTAACAGACAAAAAAACACTCACTCTGAAGACACTCACAAAGAGCAACGTGTGGGACTTGCAGGAAAACGACATCTTCCGCATCTGGGAATATGCCGAGAAAGAACCCGACCTTAAAGACAACGCACGCCACTACATTGACATCATCCGCAGTGCCTTCAACCTTGAAGAGATAAAAATCGACAGGCCCGAGGTTGTGAATAAATACAAAGACCGCGGTTTCAAGATTGGTCAGGTGAAGCTCGACGACAACACCAAGCAGAAATGGGCTCTTGCAAAGAAGCCTATTCTGCGCGTAACCGACCTTACCTACGAGAACATACGCCATATCACGGCTGCCAAGCTGCTTGAGGTCATCGACCGCAACTTCGGCGGCGGATGGGAATCGCTGTCGCAGAGCGTTCAGGACATCATCGAAAGCGGCTTCGACATAAGCACCACAACCCTGCCCAAGGACCGACTGAAGAAGCCGGGAGGCATGTACGACAAGAAAGTGGCCGACGGTTTCGAGGTTCTGGAGATTGCAAAAGGCACATGGGTTGAGGCCATCTTTGCCAAGGAGAAGCCCGAAATGGAGAAGCCTCGCATCACATACCAGTCTGACTTGCAGAAGACAGACAGCGACAACTATGACAACGACGACGAGGATCTGCCCGAAATAGAAGACCACTACAACGACATTGACGAGGACGATGAGTTCGACGAGGACAAGCTCACCGAGGAGAGCTATCGCACAACGTTCGAGACCAACCCCGAAGACCTCGAACTGGCCGACGACGAAGTGGTCGACGACGAGTATTAAGCTCTACCCCATCGTCAGCACAGCACAAGACAAGGGGCTGAAGAATAGTCTGCTATTCCTCAGCCCCTTGTCTTTTTATCACCTGAAAGGTGTTTCGAGCCGCGTCCTAATAAACGCGCGGCCCGAATATCGCACTGCCCACCCTGACAAGAGTGCTCCCGTGATTGACGGCAATAGCATAGTCGTCGCTCATTCCCCAGCTGCGCTCCTTGAAGTTGTCATCATCAGCGAAATACTCAGCTTTCACTTCGTTGAAGAAGTCGTAAGCTGTCTGGAACTCACTGGCTATCTGCTTCTCGTCATCGGTGTTTGAAGCCATCATCATCAGTCCGCAGATAGCCACATTGCCAAGCTCGCGCCACTCGCCTTCGGCAAGCATCTTCCGACACTCGTCAAGCGAAAAGCCATACTTGGTGGCCTCTTCTGCAATGTGCAACTCCAGCAGACAGCGTATCACACGCCCATTCCGGGCAGCCTGCTTGTTGATTTCGCGCAACAGCTTGAGTGAGTCAACGGCCTCAACCATATAGATATAAGGTGCGATATACTTCACCTTGTTGGTCTGCAAGTGGCCAATGAAGTGCCACTCTATGTCATCGGGCAGAGCCGCCACCTTGTGTCGCAATTCCTGCTCGTGGCTTTCTCCGAAGATGCGCTGTCCACAATCGTAAGCCTGACGTATTGCATCCTCGGGATGATACTTGCTAACTGCAACCAGCCTCACCCCTTCGGGCAGCCTCGACAACACATTACTGATATTCTCTCCTAAGCTCGCCATAGCCTCTATAGTGTTAAGCTTGCTCGTATTCGGGCTTGTCGTCAACAGCCTTTGTCTTTGCCTTGTGCTCGAAAACGTCGAGAATGGCAGTTTCGTTGATAGCGGCAATGACATAGTCAATCATCGTTCCGCCCATCACCTCGTCGATGTTCTTCACGGCAACGTTCAGGCTCGATGCCTGCACAAGGTAGTAAACGCTCGTGCGCTTCTCCTTTTCCGTCTTCTCGTCGATGGTGATGAACGACAGCTTGGCCTTGTACCACCGGTCGTCGTTGGTGTTCTCGGAGAAGAAAATCTCGCCATAGCTCGTCGGTGTGATAGCCTTCACGTCGAACTCACCGCTTATATATACCGACATCTCTTCGGTTATGCGTTCTTCGGCTTCGCCAAACGAGAGAGCATCGACCACATAGGTCTCCGTCACCCGCTTCTGCTTGCCGTCCTCCATCATCTTCTCGTAGCGCACTTTGGTTTCAAACCACATTGCTGTTCTGCTTCTCATAATTCCTGATATTTAAAATTCCGTGCGAAGTTACTAAAAAAACACAAACCTGCAAAAATCCTATTGCCGATAAAGAAAAGAAATATGAGAATTGCAAAAAATGGTAAATAAATTTTTTAGAACCGCTAAAAAGCACTAATTTTGCAAACCGTTAGAAAACAAAGAGATAATAACGGACATAACAATCATTATTCATTTACAACAATGACAAAAGCAGATATAGTAAACCAGATTACAGACGAGACTGGCATAGCTAAGAAAGAGGTCTCGGCTGTCATTGAAGCCTTCATGGAGAAAGTAAAAGGCAGTTTGCTCGAGAACAAGGAGAATGTCTATCTCCGCGGTTTTGGAAGTTTCATCGTCAAGCACAGAGCCGAGAAGACCGCACGAAACATCTCCAAGAACACCACACTCGTTATTGCTGCCCACGACTTCCCAGCCTTCAAGCCGGCAAAGAGCTTCATCGAACAGATGAAGGGATAAGTTGCAAGACCGGGTTTGCAGACAAGAAATCACAATATAAACATCAATAAAATTCAAAATTATGCCAAACGGAAGAAAGAAGAAAGGCCACAAGATGGCTACGCATAAGCGTAAGAAGAGACTGAGAAAGAACAGACACAAGAGCAAGTAAGCCTGTTCGCTGAAAGGGTTAGGGTGATGGAGGAAACGGCTCAAGAGCCAAGACCCATCACCTTTTTTCATACATTGACCCCTTTACAACCTAAAGTAACAAACCAAGAAGCAAAGAAATGACGAGCGAAGTAATCATCGACGCCGGCCAGAAGGAAATATCAATCGCACTGCTTGAAGACAAGCGGCTCGTGGAATACCAGAACGAACCGCGCGAGGCTTCCTTCTCGGTTGGCAACATCTACCTGGCTAAGGTGAAGAAGCTCATGCCTGGGCTCAACGCCTGCTTCGTAGATGTCGGCTATGAACGCGATGCCTTTCTGCACTATCTTGATTTGGGTAATCAATTCAACTCCTATGCCAAGTACCTCAAGCAGGTGCAAAGCGACCGCCGTCGGCTCTTCCCGATAGCAAAAGCACAGAAACAACCCGAACTGAAGAAAGACGGAAGCATACAGACCACCCTGACAGGAGGACAGGAAGTGCTGGTGCAGATAGTCAAGGAACCTATCTCCACCAAAGGTCCCAGACTGACTTGCGAGCTTTCTTTCGCCGGAAGATACATGGTGCTGATGCCTTTCAACGACAAGGTGAGCGTATCGTCGAAGATACGCAGTGCCGAGGAACGGGCCCGACTGAAACAGCTCGTGCAGAGCATACTACCCAAAAACTTTGGCGTGATAGTACGCACCGTTGCTCAAGGCAAGCGTGTTGCCGAACTCGATGCCGAAATGAAAGTTCTCATGAAGCGATGGAACGATGCCATCACCAAGGTACAGAAGAGTCAGAAGCTGCCACAACTGGTGTTTGAGGAAACAGGCAGGGCTGTGGCCATGATGCGCGACTTGTTCAATCCCACCTACGAGAACATCTACGTAAACGATGAGGAGATATGCACAGCCGTGAGACACTATGTTTCTCAAATAGCCCCTGAAAAGGCGGGCATAGTGAAACTCTACACTGGCAAGCTGCCCATATTCGACAACTTCGACGTTACGAAGCAACTGAAGTCGGGGTTCGGCAAAACAGTGAACTACAAGCACGGCGCCTATCTCATCATTGAGCACACAGAGGCAATGCACGTAATCGACGTGAACAGCGGAAACCGCACCAAGAAGGAAAACGGACAGGAGCAAAACGCACTCGAGACGAACCTCGGAGCTGCCGACGAGATAGCCCGCCAGCTGCGACTGCGCGACATGGGAGGCATCATCGTGGTGGACTTCATCGACATGAACCTTGCCGAAGACAGGCAGATGCTCTACGAACGGATGTGCGAGAAGATGAAAAACGACCGCGCACGCCACAACATCCTGCCGCTGAGCAAGTTCGGACTGATGCAGATAACACGCCAGAGAGTGCGCCCAGCTGTCGACGTAAATGTCGAGGAAACGTGTCCGGCCTGCTTCGGCACCGGCAAAATCAAGTCGAGCATACTCTTTACCGACCAGCTGGAACACAAGATTGATTACCTTGTAAACAAGATTGGCATACGCAGATTCTCACTCCACGTGCATCCATACGTTGCCGCCTACATCAACCAAGGCATGATTTCGCTGAAGCGAAGGTGGCAGATGAAGTACGGATTTGGAGTGCGCATCATCCCTTCACAGAAACTTGCCATGCTGCAATACGAGTTCTACGACAGCAACCGGCAATTTATCGACATGAAAGAAGAGATTGAGACCAAGTAGCTAAAGAGCTCCCAATCGGTTTGATTGGGGGCTCTTTCTTTATTAAAGCCTTTTACAGCTTCTCACCTTATATTATAATAAGCTACCCGCGTTAATCCATCGGCTTAATCATCGACTCGATGAACTGTATTTCCTCATCCGTCAGGTTGTACTTTGCATAGAGGTCGGCATCCGTCCAAGGACGGGTGAAGTCTTGGAGGGGGACAAATCGGAAGTTAGCACGGGCCAATTGTTGTGTAGATGTAATCATCGCAATTAAGCAGCGCACAAATCTGGTCTTAATGTAAATCAGAAAGTTTTCGGCCTCTGCCTTAGATTCGAATACCGCTAACATTAAATACGTTTCTGCACATACAACATTAGGTTCGATTATTTCTAATGTAGATATTATTCTCTTTTGTCCATTTTTGTCCGTTTCTCCTGCATGTTCTGCAGTAAGCCTTGATGTTATAATTTTCCACTTATCAATTAAATCTGCATTAGTTGATATTTCCTCTCTTTTATATGGACCACGACCGCCTTTGTATCTAAGCGTTATATCGCCATCTTTCAAGGGTTTTATATCTGTAGACAGCCCAAAAGGTTTACGAGGATATACTTTCAGGAATTCTTTTGAATTTCTGACTTTTTTTAAGATGCGTAGTTCTTCAATATGTCTTATGAATACTTCTTCTTTACTAAGGTCTCGAATGTTTTCGACACGATTACCCTTAAATTGAGTTATTACATTACAAAGCCCATTATGCTTTGAGTCAAATAGAAAGTAGCAAATTCCGCCTGCAATATCAACCGTAGGAAAGCAATCGTGACCATCAATGAAATCAAATAAAAAAGAAATCCTTTTATCACTAAGCATAGAGGTTCTAAAATCGTCCAATCCTTTACCCCCATTATACCATTTAGCTGGCATAATCATTGAAATATAAGTTGCTTTTGTTTGTTTTGCGATGTCTACAAAATGCTGATAAACAGGTACAGCACTAACACCTGCCCCTCCATCCATCACCTGATACGGCGGATTACCTACTATTGCATCTAACTTCATATTAGTATCTTGATTGATTTTCCAGAAGCGCTTGCCATCGCGTAAGGTGTTGACAACGGCCTCTGGGCGTTCTGAAATATTTTTGATTAAGTCGGGATAATATTGGACATTCACACGGGTATTGCGGAAACCAGCAAGCGTGCGCTTGGTGATGCTTTTAGCCATCGGGGTCTTGCATACCACAAGGATGTTCTCTTCGATGGTGGCATCCCACAGGTTCATGGCAAAGCCGTGAGACACCTCTCCGTATTTCTGCTTGGCAGCCTCAACTCTTGCGCGATAGATATTGTAGGCTACGTAGAGCGGATAGAGACCGCTCTTGGAATTGATTTCCAAGATGTGGGCATCAGGCCGATACACATCTTTCGTCACCTTGCCTTGGTCTACATAACGAGGTACTGACAAAGGTTTCTTAAATTCTTCATCGTAGAAACACCAGCCTCCCAGACAGTCGCTCATGTGCATGTTGACCACTCGCCAGGGAGTCAGCACCGTTTCCTTGTCGGGATTGCGGAAGGTGTTGAAGATGGCGGCTATGCGCTCAATGCGTTCCTCGATAGTGAACTTATCGGCGGCTCGGGCCATCTCGCGGATGCGTTTACCAGCCTCCCGGAAGATGTCAGGGTCGTAGTATTTCTTAAACTTCTCAAAACGCTCTTTATCAACACCCTTGGGCATGAACTCCTCCCACGACTGGTCATCTATCAGCGAAGCAAAGTTGTTAATGGTAATCTCTTGGGATTCGTCATTTAGTTGACCTTCGGTCGACTTCAGGCGCGACTCGGCAGAGCCGGAACCTGTTCCGCTCTGCTCTCGCTGCTCCTTCAGTTGTGCTCCATATATCAATAGTGGCATACGGATGCTGATGCCGCGAAGGATGCTGATGGCATTACGGCGCTGATTGCTCATGGCTTTCAGTTCTTCCAGCCGCGCCTTTTCCTCTGGAGTCAGGTCTTTCTTTTTCTTCTTCTCCAGCTTCTCTTTCTCTGCATATTGCTCGTTGGTAAAGCCTTGGTTGTTCACGTCAATGTCGCCCGTCTTTGCCATTGCCTTTGTCGAGCCGATGGTTTTCTTCAGTTCGTCAAAGTCGCGCAGCTCCACATCCGTCAACTTCAGCAGCTCATCGTTATAGAGTGCGCCGTCCTCGAAGCCACATTGCACCACCTTTTCTATTTTATTGCTGTCCGCTAAAACTTTTTTCTTGATATAAAATTAGGCTGAAGCCCTCGTTTGGGTTTCAGCCTTTTTGTTACCTTTGTTTTTACCACAA
>ONLG01000078.1 GCA_900318625.1 uncultured Prevotella sp. | reverse complement strand
GGCCTTTCGGCTGCGCTGGTCTACGACAAGATGCTGGCCTGCCTGACTGCTATAACCCAGGACAAGCAACATTCCGAAAAGAGCCGAATAGCCATCTCAGACAAGCAGAAGGGCGATATAGTAGCCAGTATGCAAGAGAAAATGGTCATGTCGTCGTCATTCTTCTCGCTCGATGCAAGCGACATAAGCTATATCCTGCACGCTATCTGCACCGACGGCAAGGCAACAGTGACCATGACTCGCATCAACTACACCTACAGCGACCAGCGAAAGACCTATCAATACAAAGCCGAGGAACTGATTACCGACCACTATGCAGTGAACAAAAAGCGCACACGCCTGTTCCCCCACTACGGAAAGTTCCGCCGCCACACGATAGACCTTAAGAACGAACTATTCAACACGATAGCAAATGCAACCAAATAACCAGATGAACCGCCACAGCCGTGGCGAGAAAAGCGAGCAGCTGAAGACACTGCGCCAGTGGCTGAACATCATTTTCATGCTCGGAGCCATCGTCGGACTATGCGTCTACTTCCTTGCTGACAACACAACCGGCACAATTATAATCCTTGGCGCAATGGTATTCAAGATGGTTGAATGTGTGCTAAGACTGATTAAATGACAATGAACAGACACTATACCCTCCCACTAAGGCTGCTGCTCGCGGTTGCCCTTGTGCTTTCGGCAACTCAACGGGTCAGCGCCCAGGTGATGAACGAAATTGACACAGACGGCAACATCTCACAGACCGACAACACAAACCGAAACAAATTCGGTCGCTCGGACAGCATACAAAGCCAACACAAGGAAATTCCACGCGGCTTGCACGTATGGACTATCGACGAGTATTTCGGCGACCGCACTCCAGCTCAGCCCGATACCGTGTCGCACATGTATATGAACAGCATCTTCACAACGGGCTTGAGAGGCGAATACAACACGCTCGGCAACCTCGGTACGCCGAGAATTGAGCGCATATTCATCGACCGAACTCCTCATACAGACTTCATCTTCACCGACCCATACACATATTTCTATAAGCCCGTAAGCGAGTTTCAGTTTACCAATACCCTGTCGCCGATAACCAATCTATCCTACAACACGTGCGGCAACCGCACCAACGGCGAAGACCATCTGAAGGCTCTCTTCGCCGTCAATGCAGGCAAACGGCTCGGTGTCGGTATGCTTTTCGACTACTTGTACGGACGCGGTTACTACAGCAATCAGAGCACTTCGCTCTTCTCCTTCAAGCTCTACGGCTCCTATCTCGGCGACCGCTATCAGGCACATTTGCTGTTTTCGACCAATCACCAGAAGGTTGCCGAGAACGGCGGACTTGCCAACGACGACTACATAAGACACCCCGAGAGCTTCAACGAGAGCTTCAACGAAGACGAGATACCCACCGCCCTGTCGCAAAACTGGAACCGCAACGACCACCAGCACGTCTTCTTCAACCACCGCTACAGCCTGGGCTTCAGCAAGAAGGTGCCCATGACCGAGGACGAGATAAAGGCCAGGAAGTTTGCTATCAAGGCCCGACAGGAGAAGGAGGCTGCCGAGGCCAAGCGCAAGGCACGCGAACGCGCTGAACGCAACGGCGAGGAGTTCGACGAAGAGGAATATGACAAGGAAGTGCGACTGAGCGGTCGCCCCGACAACGCACGCATAGCAGGCGACGTGTCGGCAGCCAACAAGCCACAGCCAACCGACAGCACACGCATCATAGTAGACAATGCTGCCGTGCGCGACAGTCTTCTGGCTGCTGAAAATAAAGTGAAGGAGGACACCACATGGATGAAAGATGAGTATGTCCCGGTGACGAGCTTCATCCACACCGTGGCTTTCGACAACCACCGACGCATCTACCAGGCTTACGAAACACCAGAGAACTACTATCTCAACCAGTATTACGACAACCTGGAACTCACCGGCGACTCCATCTACGACAAGACACGCTTCTGGCAACTGCGCAACACCGCAGCCGTTGCGCTGCTCGAGGGCTTCAACAAGTGGGCTAAGGCCGGACTCAAAGCGTTCGCCAACCACTATCTAATCCACTATACGCTGCCCAATACAGAAGGGGGATATACTTCATATAACGAGCAAACACTGTATGTCGGCGGCCAGTTAAGCAAGACCGCAGGCCGCACGCTTCACTACAACGCTTACGCAGAGTTCGGAGTAGCGGGTGCCAAAGCCGGAGAAGTGTACGTCGGCGGAACAGCCGACGTAAATTTCCCACTGCTGGGCGACACCGTGCAGCTGGCTGCAAAGGCTTTCTTCCACAATCAGAAAGCGCCTCTCTACATGGTCAAATACCACTCACGCCACTTCTGGTGGGAGAATGAGCTTTCAAGCACCATACATACACGCATCGAGGGACTGTTCTCGCTCAAGCGCACACGCACCCAGCTGCGCGTGGCCGCCGACGTGCTGAAGAACTATACCTACTTCGGCCAGTCGTGTGACGTAGTGAAGAACGACAACAAATGGACCCTGCAAAACAATGCTCTGGCCGTCAGACAGGAGGGCAGCCCCATCAACGTGCTCACCTTGCAGCTGCGACAGGATTTCACGCTGGGCATACTGAACTGGGAGAACGAGATTACCTTCCAGAACTCAAGCAACAAGGACGTGCTGCCGCTGCCCGCACTCAACATCTATTCCAACCTCTACATCCGCTTCAAGATAGCCAAAGTGCTGAAATGCGACCTCGGAGCTGATGTCAGATGGTTTACTAAATGCAACGGCATGGGCTATAGCCCGGCCATCGGACAGTTCACCGTCATTGAGAGCGACAGCTACAAGGCAAAGGTAGGCGGCTATCCGATAGTGAACGCCTATGCTAACTTCCACCTGAAGAACACCCGCTTCTTCGTGATGATGAGCCATCTCAATGCCAGCCACGGCGGCAACTACTTCCTCACAGCCCACTATCCGCTCAATCCGAGGATATTGCGATTTGGACTGAGCTGGAATTTCTTCAATTAGAACCTGCCAAAGATGAAGTTCTCTGTAGCCTGTAAAAACTGCAAAAAGACGTTCGTAGCCCAAAGCGAGCGCTATGGACGTCTTCGCTATCGGTGCCCGTATTGCGGAGCTACGGTAACGTGCGAGCTGCGCGAGTCGCTTCCCGTGGTGGAGGCTAAGCCCGTCAGCGGCAGCAAAAGCAAGCCTAAGCCGGCACGACAGACAGCAAGCAGCATCGTTGACAAAGGCAAAGCCACCCTTCGCTACACGTCGGCTTCGCTCAATTGGACATCAAACAAGATAGCTGCTTTCCAGTCGCGCTACGACGACGGCGACCTGTGGCTGTTCTTCTCGTTCAGCTTGCTCTTTGTCCTTGCAGTCATCGGAGGTCTCTATCTCTTTGCATGGTGTGCCAAACTGATTGTCACCGGCCATTCATGGCTGTTCAAACTATACCTTGACATAGCTCATTCTTTCTGACCGAAACGCGAGAAAAAGCCGCAGGCATTTGTCTATCAAGCAGAATATCAATAACTTTGCCGCCGAAATGAAGATTGTTGTAACAAAGGAAATCAAGCAGGTTTGCCCTGAATTTGTAGGTGCCTGCGTTGAAGCAAAGGTAAAAAACACTAAGTATTCGGAGCAACTATGGACTGAGGTGGGCGCTATGGGCAACCTGTTTCGCTCGGAACTGACTACCGAATCGGTGAAGCAAATCCCAAGTATCGAGGCCACACGCCGCATCTACAAGCTCTGCGGCAAAGACCCGTCGCGCTATCGCCCTTCGGCAGAGGCTCTGATACGCCGCGTGCTTCAGGGAAAAGAGCTCTATCAGATAGACACTCTCGTAGACACCATCAACCTTGCAAGCATTGCCTACGGCTATAGCATGGGGGGATTTGATGCCGACAAGTTTGCAGGCGACAAGCTGTCGCTTGGAATAGGCAGGCCCGGCGAACCGTATGAGGGTATTGGCCGCGGCACACTGAACATCGAGGGGCTGCCGGTCTATCGCGATGCCGAAGGCGGTGTGGGTACTCCCACGAGCGACCACGAGCGCACTAAGATTACTCTCGGCACTACCCATCTGGTGGTTCTTATCAACGGCTACGATGGCGACGTGAACCGGGTGCGTGCTACGGCTGAATACCTGCAAGACTGCCTGCGCCGTTTCTGCCAGTCAGACGGCGGCACCATCACAATGTACTGATAACTACAACTCCCCTCTGCAACTGCGGAGGGGAGTTTTGTCTGTTTAGGCTCAAAAGCTGTTTCATTGCCATAGTGCTTAATGGCTGCCAAACAGCAGTTCACGGTCGCGCTGAGCTGCGGGTTTGGTCCACTCCTCAGGCACAAAACGCCAGTTGCTGTTGGCCGTCGGAGCCACATTACCCAGCTTTCTTATTTCTTCGGTCAGGTAATAGCGCTGGTCGCGTTCGCTCTGCCACACCACCCTACTCCGCAGCGAGTCGCGTTCGATGCCGGCTCCCTTGGTTAGCAGCTCGCCACCGCCGTTGCCTCGATAGCTGTTCACAGCCACGTTGTACCACGCATCCTCGCTGAAAGGCTTGCCATTGCTCATTCGTAGTATTCGCACTTTATGTCCGTCGGGCTGAGTAACGTCTACTTCGTAGTCGATGCCGGCAGCAGAATCGAAGTTAAAGAGCAAGTTGCTGAACCCCATTCGCTGCGAGTCATTGGCAGACAAGTTGTTGAGTCGGAGCAGATAGTCGTCTGGCGAGCTCATGGTTTGTACCCAGAGGTCGTATGACATCTCCAGATGCTTGCGTATCTCGCTGCCTTTCAGCCTCATCACATACAGCTTGTTCTCATATTTGTAGAGGTTAAACATATCAGCAACCGTCACCTTTCCTGCCTTGACAGCACCGTTGAAGGACAATGGCGCGTTGAAAGACACATCGGCACCGGTCAGTTTAAGCTGAATGTTGTGAATGAAATCTATAAACGGTGATGGCCCGAAGAAGGCATCCCTGACGTAGATGTCGTTGGCAAACTCGCCTATAGGCTGACTCGCCCACCCCCTCACGGCAGAGAGATGGCTTGCAAAATGAGACATGAAAGCACTATCTACAGGCATCCCTGAAATATCGGTGATGGTTCCCGAAACATTCTTGCCGACGACAACACCATTGTTTCTGACAACCTCGACGGTAGCTTCTGCAACCTGCATGGCATTGTTAGCCGGATCAAGACAAAGCACGTTGTTGCCTGCGCGGCTGCAATGCTGCGCAGTTTTTTCATCTCTGATTTGTCAGGCGTATAAAATTCATCCTGCTCAAAAGGAAGCCCGATCGCCTCATACTTGATCCTGCCCAGAGAGTGATAAGGCAGGAGCTCCATCTTTGCCCCGGGGAGCACGTATTCCCCGACGGATCT
>ONLG01000030.1 GCA_900318625.1 uncultured Prevotella sp. | reverse complement strand
CAAGGCGACGTAACGCCCGATGAAATCGAAGAATTAGTGAAATTCGCCAAGGATAATGGCGGAATAGATTATGCCGAGCAAACTATGCGCGAGCTGCATGACAAGGCTATGGAGTTCATACGCACCGAAGTGGCCGACAGTTCCATAAAAACAGCTCTCAAGGCTTATCTTGACTACGTCATTGAACGTAAGTACTAAACCGTTGAAAGATAATCGGTTAGCATCGTTTTGAGCCTTTCTGGTTTTCCCAGAGGCTTTGGGAATGTTTCTCCAGCAGCCCCGGAGTAATGCTCCAAGGGCCTTGGAGAAGTGCTCCAGCTATGCTGTAAGGTTGTTACAGCATAGCTGGAATAAGTTTACGGGAGGCTCGGTAAAATTCACTTTGCCCCCTTTTGTTCAGAAGAACTTCACTTCCTGTCCCTCAATCTCGCTCAGCAGCATATTTGCCAGACGGCTTGTGCCAAGGCGGAACCACTTGTTGGTGAGCCACTTATCGCCCAGAGTTTCCTTAACAATGGTGTAATAGATAAGTGCATCCATAGGGCTGTTGATGCCTCCGGCAGGCTTGAAGCCTATCTGTATGCCCGTTTCGTCGTAGTATTCGCGTATGGCATGACACATTACGTAGGCTGCCTCTGGCGTGGCACTGACCTTCTCCTTGCCCGTAGAGGTCTTGATGTAGTCTGCTCCGGCGTACATCGATAGAATGGCAGCTTTCTTTATGTTTGCCGCTGTTTTCAGATCGCCCGTCTCGAGTATCACTTTCATAGCCACGGAGTTACCGCAGGTCTGCTTGAGTTCAGATATATCGTCGGCCACGCTCTCGTAGTCGCCGCTGAGAAACTTGCCCACAGGCATTACTATGTCAATCTCGGTGGCTCCGTCTTTCACTGCAAGGGCGGTCTCGGCAACCTTTACTTCTATCAATGCCTGGCTCGAAGGGAAGCTCCCGGAGACGCAGGCCACCTCGACTCCTTCTACTTCCAATGTCTGGCTGACGATGCTTGCAAAGCACGGATAGACGCAAACAGTGGCCACGTGGGGCAGGTCAGGGTAGGCGTTTTCAAACTCGTTGACACGCTCTGTGAACGCCAGCACGCTCTCTTCGCTGTCGGTGGTCTTCAGCGTAGTAAGCTCGATGCTGCCGAAGAGGAAGCGTTTCACGTCGAGGTTGTCGTTCTCGTGTACTTTCTCGGCAATGATCTTGCGCACTGCCTGAGCCACTTCCTCGTCGCTGACGTTGAGGTTGTACTTGCTCAGAGCTTGCTCAATCTTGCTCTTTCCGACCTCATGCTCATGGTGATGACAGTCGTGATGATGCTCGTGATGTTCCATAGTGTTTCTTGATATTTTGTTAATTGTTTTATAATCAGATGGTTATAGCTGCGTTAATGCAGCTTTTCGTTCTCCTTGTGGCGGTTCTTGTCGCGCTCGGTTTTCTTCTTTATGCTGAGTTCCAGCTGCTCGGTGAGGTCTATGCCGGTCTGGTTTGCGAGGCATATCAGCACCCAGAGCACGTCGGCCATCTCCTCTCCAAGGTTGTCGGTTTCGCCCTTCTTGAAGCTCTGTTCACCGTAGCGGCGAGCCATTACGCGCGCCAGTTCGCCCACTTCCTCGGTCAGTATGGCCATGTTTGTGAGCTCGTTGAAATATCTTACGCCGTAAGTCTTAATCCATTCGTCCACAGCGAGTTGTGCTTCTTTTATCGTCATGTGCCTCCGTAGTTTATTCCTTGTGGTTAGTATCCATGCATATTGTCACTGGTCCGTCGTTTACGAGCTCCACTTTCATGTCGGCTCCGAACTCTCCCGTCTGAACTTTCGTGCCCAGCAGGGTGCTCAGCTGTTCGCAGAAATATTCGTAGAGGGGTATCGATACTGCGTGTTCTGCGGCGTGAATCCAGCTCGGACGGTTGCCTTTCTTGTAGCTCGCAAGGAGCGTGAACTGGCTCACTACGAGCACTTCGCCGCCTACGGCAGTGATATTTTCGTTCATAACGCCGTTGGAATCGTCGAAAATGCGCAGTGCTGCTATCTTTTTTGCAAGCCATTGGGCTTCTTCCTGTGTGTCGCCGTCGGCCACGCCAAGCAGCACAAGCATACCTTTTCCGATGCTGCTCTTCACCTTCTGGTCTATCGTTACCGATGCGCGGCTGACTCTTTGAATTACTACTTTCATGTTCTTTCTACCTTAATAAATTATATGTGTCACGTTTCTATTCTCCGGTTTCCGCCTTTTCAGGGTGGAAATGGTTGTATATCAGGGCGGCTTTGCTGCTTCCTATGGTTTTACTAAGTTCTTGAATATCAGCTTCTTTTATCCGTTTTAGACTCTTCATAGCCTTTAGCAGCGCGTCTCTGGTCTGTGGGCCGATGCCCTTTATGTCGTCGAGCTGTGAGTGCAGTGCGTGCTTGGAGCGCTTGTCGCGGTGGAAGGTTATGGCGAAGCGGTGTACCTCGTCTTGCAGATGGGTGAGAACGTGGAACAGTTCGCTGTTGGTCTTCAGTCCGATGGTCTGCGGCGGGTTGCCATAGAGCAGTTCGTTGGTGCGGTGGCGGTCGTCCTTGGCGAGTCCGGCTATGGGGATGCTCAGCCCGAGTTCGCCTTCTACAACCTCGCGCACCACATTCATCTGCCCCACACCGCCGTCGGTGACTATCAGGTCGGGCAGAGGCTGCTGTTCTTCCATCATTCTGGTGTATCTGCGGCGCACCACCTCCTGCATCGAAGCATAGTCGTCAGGGCCAGTGACGGTCTTTATATTGTATTTCCGATAGTCTTTTTTCGATGGTTTCATCGCTTTGAACACGATGCAGGCAGCCACTGCGTCTGTGCCGGATATGTTGCTGTTGTCGAAGCACTCAATCTGGAAGGGCAGGGTGGGCAGTCCAAGCTTCTGCTGAAGCTCTTTCATCAGTCGCGTCTGGCGTTGTTCGGGGTTTAGTTTCTCTGTTTGCTTCAGACGGTCTACGCGGTATTGCCTGCCGTTCATTATCGAAAGGTCGAGCAGATGCTTCTTGTCGCCGCGTTGTGGCACGAAGAACGTGCAGTCTTTCAGCTCCCATTCCAGTTGGAATGGCACTATTATCTCCCTTGCAGTGCTGCTGAATCGTGTGCGTATCTCTGGTATGGCAGTGTTAAGGAGCTCTTCATCGGTTTCATCGAGCTTGCGTTTGTACTCAAATGTGAAGCTTTGATTGATTGCTCCCTTTCTTACGTGGATGTAGTTGATGAACGCCGCCGCCTTGTCGTCGGTGTTTGTGATGCTGAACACGTCTATATCGTCAATCGTGTGGCTCACGACCTCGCTCTTAGAGCAGAAGTTATCGAGCATCATATATTGCTTTTTGAGCTGCTCAGCCTCCTCAAATCGCATCTCTGATGCCTTTTTCAGCATTTCATCGTATATGGTTTGCTGCACGCTGCGCGTGTTGCCTTTGAGTATTTCGCGTGCAAGAGCAATGTTCTTTTGGTATTGCTCGTAGCTCTCGCGCCCTGTGCATGGAGCATTGCAGTTGTGGATGTGGTACTCTAAGCACGGTTTGTATTTGCCTGCGGCTATTCCTTCGGCGGTGATAATCTGTCGGCAGGTTCGTGGTTTATACAGTTTGTGTATCAGTTCGAGCACCATATACATACTGCCAACGTTGCTGAAAGGGCCAAAAAACTGCCCGAACTTCTTGTTGATTGTCCTCGTTTTGAAGATGCGGGGCAGATATTCCTTCGTTATACATATCGAAGGGTAGGTTTTTCCGTCCTTCAGCAGAACATTGTAGCGTGGTTTGTATTGCTTTATAAGTTCGTTTTCGATGAGCAGCGCATCCTCTTCGGAGTTCACTACGGAGTAGCTTATGTCCCAGATTTTGCTTACCAGCACTTTCGTTTTGAACCTATCGACTTCCTTATGGAAGTAAGACGAAACACGGTTCTTTAGGTTTTTCGCCTTACCTACATATATAATGGTTTGTTCCCGGTCGTAGTACTGATAAGTGCCGGGCTTGTCAGGCAAGCTCGCAACGATGTTCTTGAGGTAAGCCAAGCGTTTTTCGTTCTCCTCTTTGTTCATTTATCCCTTTGTATAAAGCAAGTTACGAGTGTTTTGTTTCACGTGAAACAAAACACTCTTTCTTCTGTTTCGCGGTGTCGTCTGTGCTTGTCGGGCATCAGATTTGTATCAGTGTTGTCACCTCTATGTCCTTGTCGAATATGTTGCGACCCTCAAAGCCTTCGTTGATTAGTTCGATTAGGAAGTTGCAATAGATGCGTTTCGGATTGAACTTACGCACCAGGTCGCACGCTGCCTTCATCGTTCCGCCTGTAGCAAGCAGGTCGTCGTGGAGCAGAACGACGTCGTCTGGCGTTATTGCATCTTTGTGAATCTCTATCGTGTCGATGCCGTACTCCTTGGCGTAGCTTTGCTGCACGGTGTCGCAGGGCAGCTTTCCCGGTTTGCGACACAGCACGATGCCTGCATCGAGCTTCACGGCGAGCGCGCTCGACATGACAAATCCACGGCTTTCGATGCCTACTATCTTCGTTATACCTTTGTCCTTGTAGAGCTCAAACATTTCGTTTGCAATCTCTTTTACACATTCCGCACTCTTGAACAGTGTCGTTACGTCGCGGAAGTTTACTCCTTTGATCGGCCAGTCTGGTATGCAGCGCAGATGGTCGAGTAGCAGTTGGTTGTTCATAGCTTTGTTTATGTTAAACGGTTATTGTGTTTCACGTGAAACTTCGCTTTCCAAATGCCCTTATTTTACGGGCGTTCTGCGAGATGTTGCTTCTCGTTTTGCTCTGTGGCTTGTCACTTCCTGAGGAGCACGAGCAGCACGTTTATGTCGCTTGGGCTTACTCCCGGTATGCGGCTGGCCTGTGCCAGCGTGTCGGGTTGTATGCGCTCAAGTTTCTGTCGGCACTCTGTCGAGAGGTCGTTAATTTCTTTGTAGTTGAACTTACCTTTGATTTTGATGTTCTCCAAGCGCCGCATCTTTTCGGCGAAAACGCGTTCGCGCGAGATGTAGCCTTCGTACTTGAGGTTTATCTCTGCTCCTTCGGCTATCTCTTCGTTGCGGTTGGGCGAGTCGTCGAGTGCCGCGCAGAGTTGTGGCAACAGCGGTTTTAGGTTCTGGAAATTCACCTGCGGTCGTGCCACAAGGTCCGCGATGCGAGTAGAGCCGTGGAGTGGGGCAGTGCCTGCGGCCTCAAGCAGCGAGTTCACCTGTGCCGGTTTGACGGCTGTTTTCTTGCAGAAATCAATTATTCGGTCTATGTTCTGCTGTTTCTCTTGCCACCAGTCGTAGCGTTCGCGGGTAGCAAGTCCGAGGTCGTAGGAGCGTTGTGTGAGTCGCGTATCGGCATCGTCCTGACGCAGAAGGATGCGGTATTCGGCGCGCGAGGTAAACATTCGGTACGGCTCATCAACCCCTTTAGTGACCAGATCGTCGATAAGCACACCGATATATGCCTCGTCGCGTTGCAGCGTGAACGTGCTTTTGCCTGCGCAGAGCAGTGCGGCGTTGATGCCTGCGACGAGTCCCTGTCCGGCAGCTTCTTCGTAGCCAGTGGTGCCGTTGACCTGTCCGGCGAGGAACAGACCGCCCACGAGCTTCGACTCCAGCGTGTGGAGCAGCTGTGTGGGGTCGAAGAAGTCGTATTCTATGGCATATCCCGGGCGGTAGACCCTGACGTTTCTCAGTGCTGGAATGAGCTTCAGAGCTTCTATCTGCACCTCCATAGGCATTGAAGACGAGAACCCGTTGAGGTACATCTCGTTCGTATCGGTTCCCTCCGGCTCCAGAAACAGCGGATGCTGGTTGCGGTCTGGGAAGGTGACAAGCTTCGTTTCGATGCTCGGGCAGTAGCGCGGGCCGATGCTTTTAATCTGTCCGTTGTAGAGCGGAGAGTCGTCGAGTCCCGAGAGCAGCATCTTGTGGACCTCTGCATTGGTGTTGCAGGTCCAGCAGGGTAGCTGTGGCAGCACCCTGTGGGGGCCGCAGAAGGAGAACTGGTGGTAGTCGTTCTCGCCAGGTTGCTCCTCCATGAGGCTGAAGTCTACGCTTCGGCGGTCGATGCGGACAGGCGTTCCGGTCTTCATGCGGTCGGTGCGGATGCCGTGTCGGGTGATGCTCTCGGTGAGAAAGAGTGCTGCCGGCTCGGCGATACGTCCGCCGGGTACTTGCTTCCGGCCTATGTGCATCAATC
Source organism: uncultured Prevotella sp. (assembly GCA_900318625.1). Lineage (GTDB taxonomy): Bacteria > Bacteroidota > Bacteroidia > Bacteroidales > Bacteroidaceae > Prevotella. The sequence goes on along the minus strand of ONLG01000030.1, from coordinate 23,700 downwards.
CGTTGAGGAATGTTCCGGCTGTTATCACCACACTCTTTGCCCTCAGCTCGGCACCCCAGATGGTGCGCACGCCTGCCACGTGCCGCTCGTGAGAGGTTGTCCTGGCATCGCCGGGCTGCATATCAGAGTGGGGGAGCACTGTTGTGGCCTCCTGTTCGTCGACTATCAGCTCCACCACCTGGTCCTGCCAGATGTCCAGGTTGTCGGTATTGTCGAGCACGGAGCGCCATTTCCAGATGAATTTCTCCCTGTCGCACTGAGCCCTTGGCGACCATACGGCAGGCCCTTTCGAGCGGTTCAGCATCCTGAACTGTATCGCCGTGGCATCCGTTACGAGCCCCATCTGTCCTCCCAGTGCGTCTATCTCTCTGACAATCTGACCTTTAGCTATTCCGCCGACAGCCGGATTGCACGACATTTGGGCTATTTTGTTCATGTCCATCGTCACCAGACAGGTCTTTGCGCCTATCCTGGCAGCTGCCGCGGCAGCCTCGCAGCCTGCGTGGCCGCCACCGACGACAATGACATCGTAGTGTAGTATCATCCTTTGAACGTTGTTATCAGTTGTTGTTTACTTTCTTTCAGCCCATCAGGTGGTATGTTCCACCGGCCAAGGTCCTTATCAGTCCCTTCATCTCCATGCCGAAAAGGATGGGCGAGAGCTGTGCTATTGGAATGTCGGCCTGTGCTGAGAGCATATTTATCTGTAGGTCGTTGTTCTTTCTGAGTGTGCTTACCACCTTGGCTTCAGGCTCCGAGAGGTCGGGGAAGAGTTCTCTTTCGATGCCTTTCCGGCGTGCCGAAGCCAGCGTGCTGTCGTCGTTCCACCCCATGGCCGAGGCGAAGTCGGCGGCTGAAGTGATAAGTGCGGCAGCATTGTCGCGTATCAGCTTGTTGCATCCTTCAGAGTATTTGCTGCCCACATTGCCCGGAAAGGCAAACACGTCGCGGTTGTAGCTGCGTGCTATGCCTGCCGTGATGAGTCCTCCGCCCTTGGCTGCCGACTCCACTACGATGCACGCATCCGACATTCCCGCTACTATTCTGTTGCGCTGAACGAAGTTGCGCTTGTCGGGACGAGTATGAGTAGGGTATTCGGTGAGCAGTCCGCCCTGCGTCGTCATTCTGTTTGCGGTGTCGCGGTGCAGGCTCGGATAGATGTCGTCGAGCCCGTGGGCAAGCACCGCCACGGTGTTCATGCCGTTGTCGAGGGTGCTGCGGTGGGCGCAGATGTCCACTCCGTAGGCCAGTCCGCTCACTATGAGCACGTCGGGGCACAGACTTTTCATGTCGGCAACGAAGCGTTCGATGAGGGTCTTGCCGTAGACCGTGGCATTGCGTGTGCCAACGATGCTTACCACACGGCGGCTGTTGAGGTTGGCCGAGCCTTTGTAGAACAGCAGCAGCGGTGCATCGTCGCACTCGCCGAGCCGTCCAGGATAGTCCTTGTCGCCTATTACGAGCGTTGCTATGCCGTGTTGCTCGGCATAGTCAGCTTCCTGTTCGGCCCTCTGCCGGGCCTCGCTGTCGTCGGCTTGCAGCATCTGAGCGAGTCTGTCGGTGGCCTCAGGCATGGCATCGCGCAGGTTATGGCGGTTGCTGATGGCAGCCGTTGCCGACCCGAACAGGCGGTAGACCTGTCCTGCCACGCTGGCATTATAGTGGCAAAGATGTGCCAGCACCATTGCGTTGACTGTTTCCTGCCGGTTGCTCATTGTGCTATATAGTTTCTGAAGGCATTGTCGTAGTCCTCGCTGATGCCCGGACGACCGTTCACTAAGCACACCAGCTCCACCGTGGCACGCAGCGACAGCTGCTCGTCAGCTTTGCGGAAGATGTCCTGATGGAAGATGTATCGCAAGCCTTTCTTCTCCAACCACAGGCGCGAAACAAACTCATCGTCGCAGCGCAGGGGTGACTTGTATTGCAGGTTCATGCGATATACCACGGCGTCGACACCTTTCGCGTGCATCTGTGCAAAGCTAAGGTGGCACTCTTTCAGGAAAAGGTGGCGCGTATGTTCAAGATAGTGCAGGTAGTTGGCATTGTTTACGATGCCTTCTATGTCACATTCGTAGTCGCGAACCTCCATTGTTGTCTCGAAGATGTAGGGCTTTTCCATTGCTTTGAGCTTTTTTTATTCTTGATTTTCTAATCTGGCGATATGGGATAGGGTAGGTTAGAAGGAGTTATTTATGCTATTTCGGGTTTGCTGCCTTGAGGTATTCGTAACCTATCCGGCATCTGAGGCAGTCCTTGCGGTCGCAGTAGCGTGTCTGCAGTTGCAGCAGAGCCTGCGTGTCGCCCGCGTGGGATGCCTTCACACCACACTCTTCCCATCGCCTGACGATGTGGTTGTGCTCTGCTGGCAGCTGTTCGAGCAGGTCGAAAGCCCTGTCGCAGAGCTTCTCGTCGTGCCTGTGGCGACCGTAGGCGAACATTGTGGGCACCACGGCGTTGAGTATCAGCAGTCCCACCGATGCCTTGGAGAGCTGCTTTCGGTTGCCTGCCGTTTCCACGCCGAACACGTAGTGTGTATGCCAATAGTCCGTTGCCTCGGCACGCAGCAGCCTGTGCAGCTCGTCGATGCTGGCTGCCGCGAGCACGTTGCTCAGCCTTGCGTCCTGTTTCCAGTACATCCATGCCAGCTGCGAGAGGCGTATGTATGGAAAGTTTTGCGGTCTGAGGCGCATAAATCGCCACTGGTGGCCGTTCATGGGGCTAAGCGAGAACTTGTGCGCCAGATAGGAATACTCGCGCTGTAGGCGAAGGAAATGGCCGTCTCGGACGGCTTCCTGCCTGTGGCTGCGCGGCAGACTGTCGGGCGACAGCAGCCCAGCCTGGCCCAGAAAGAACGCTTCGACCTGGAAAATGTCGTCGCGATGGTGTCCCACCTGCATCAGCGGAATGGTGCGGGCCCACGTCTCGAAGGCTTCCGAGTTCACTCCGAAGCCGAAGCTGCGTGCCAGAGTGCAGAAGAAAACGTCGTCCCACGAGCCGCCGTAGGTCTTCAGCAGGCTCTCTATGGCCGTGGTCTTCTGTTCCAGACGCTCCATCTGCAGCGCGCTGAGCCACGAGTGCAGCCGCAGCGCGGGCATTGAGGCCACCGTGTCGTGGCATGGCGGACGGCTCTCGGCGGCTGTCAGCTGCCTGTAATTGGCCACTACGTTCTCAGGAATCTCCACTACCATCTGCGGCAGGGTGCGTCCCGAGCTGGTGACAACCTCCGTGTCGGCCTGTTCCACGACATGGAGCACCACGTTGTCGTATGCCTTGTCGCTGTCGTGGCCGTGCTGGTACCACTCGCTTGAGCGGCTGTGGAGCTCCACGTTGCCCACCCACATCATGCCGCCAATCTTCATTTTGGCGTTGAAGAAGTCGGGTCCGGCATTGCGGTTGTGCAGTCCCGGATCGATCACCTCTACCGGCTGGCCGTCGGTGGTGGCCAGCTGACGCAGCGGAAAGAGGCGGTGCTTCCACACGTAGTGCAGCAGTTGTTCCATTGTCAGTGGGTGAGAGGTTGTTGCTTTCGTGTCAGACGTTGTCGTGTGCGGTGCCGGAGTGGGTCATGGAGCGCAGCAGAGCGAGGGCCTTGTCTTCCTCAGCCTCCATTATTTCGCGCTCGCCCGGCCCCTTGTCGTTGATGCCGCACAGGTGCAGCACGCCGTGGATAATCACTCTGTGCAGCTCCTCGGCGTAGCTCTTGCCGTATTTAGCGGCATTGGTGCGCACCGTGTCGACAGAGATTACCAAGTCGCCGTTGATCACCTCGCCCTCGTCGTAGTCGAAGGTGATGATGTCGGTGTAGTAGTCGTGGCCCAGATACTCGCGGTTGACCTCGAGTATGCGCTCGTCGTCGACGAACATATAGCCTATTTCGCCCACTTTCCTGCCGTGTGTGGCGGCAACCTTGCGTATCCAGGCTGTCGTCTGGCGTCGTCTGATGTCGGGCATCTTGATGCCTTCAGCGTTGTATGTTATCATATTGCGGTGTTATTGCTTTGGCAGAAAAGGTGTCACGTCGTAGCCGAAGTGGGCCAGCTCCCTCACCATCGACGAGGAGATGGCTGCCAGCCGTGGGTCGGCAGGCAGCAGAAGGGTCTCCACGCCGCTTATCTGGCGGTTCACCTCGGCCTGTTCGCGCTCGTATTCGAAGTCTTTCACCGAGCGCACACCTTTTATTATATACCTTGCTCCGATGCTCTTGGCCAGCTCCACGGCCAGGCTTGAGTAGACCCTGACCTCCACCTTGGGCTCGTCGCGGTAGAGGCGGGCTATCTGCTGCCGGCGCTCGTCGGCAGAGAGCGAGTGGTGCTTGTTGGCATTGGCCTCCACCACGCCTATCACCAGCCGGTCGAACAGCGGCAGGGCGCGACGGACGATGTCGTCGTGGCCTATGGTGAAGGGGTCGAAGCTGCCCGTGAAGAGTCCTGTGCGCTGCTCCGTGGCAGCTGCAGGCTGGGATGTTGATGCTTGGTCGTTAGTCATATATGGCGTTGAGTGATTGGAATGCTTGTTTCAGGTCGCTGGCAGGGCGCATATACCACATCTCGGTGCCTGCGACTTCGGGGGTGAGAGCCTCCGACACCTCGCTGTCGAGCTTCCCGGTCTTGGCATCGAACACGCGGTCTATCTTCCAGAACGGGCCGCGCTTGTCGTAGTAGTAGCGGTATTCGCCGTACTTACCCTGCTCGTCGGCTTTTGTTCGCATGAAGAAGAAGATGAGTTCTCCGTCCTCGTTGTAGAGATATTCCTTCATGTCGCTGTCTGTTTTCTCTCTTGCCAGCACCAGAACGCAGGGGTTGCACTGTATCTCCTCTACGAACTCAGAGTTGTCGAAGACGAAGTCCACGGTGTATTTCGTGGTTCCGTAGGGTGCCGTCGTCACCGACTCGAAGGTCTGGTGGTTCGGTTTGGCGTCGCTCTTGCCCTGCTTCTCTATCTGCATGGCCCTCTCGTAGGCTTTGCGTATGGTGCCCATCTCGGCCTTGGTGGCGGCATCCTGTGCCATTGTCGGTACTGTTGCGGCTATCAGCGCTATCGCTGCGAGAGCCGTTCGTAGGGTTGTTTTCATGGTAAATCTTTGCTTTTAGTAATTCGTATTCTGTGTTTCGCTATTCATGCCGTACTCTACTGCGGAGTAATATGGCCCATATTGGTCAGTAATATGGCCCATATTGGTCAGTAATATGGCCCATATTGGTTGGTAATATGGCCCATATTGGTCAGTGCTCGCGCCGTTGTCAGAAGAGCGACGGCTCCACGGCATTGCCCTTGTAGGGGTTTCTGCCCAGATGTTCGTAGGCCAGCGGTGTCACCATGCGCCCCCTCGGAGTGCGCTTTATGAAGCCCTCCATGATGAGGAACGGCTCGTAGACCTCCTCCACGGTTCCCGTGTCTTCGCCTATGGCGGTGGCTATCGTCGACACGCCGACGGGTCCTCCGCGGAACTTGTCTATGATGGTGAGCAGTATTTTGTTGTCTATCTCGTCGAGTCCGTAGCGGTCTATGTTGAGCGCTTGCAGCGAAAGGCGGGCTATCGGCAGGTCTATCGCGCCGTTGCCCTTCACCTGTGCGAAGTCGCGCACGCGTCGCAGCAGAGCGTTGGCGATACGTGGCGTGCCGCGGCTGCGGCGTGCTATCTCCATTGCCGCGTCGTCGCTGATTGGCACTTGCAGTATGCGTGCGCTGCGCAGGAGTATCTTTGCCAGGGTCTGCGGGTCGTAGTACTCTAAGTGCAGGTTTATTCCGAAGCGTGCGCGCAGCGGGGCGGTGAGCAGTCCGCTGCGTGTTGTTGCCCCGACGAGGGTGAAGGGGTTGAGGTCTATCTGTATGGAGCGGGCCGAGGGACCCTTGTCGATCATTATGTCGATGCGATAGTCCTCCATTGCCGAGTAGAGATACTCCTCCACCACGGGCGAGAGGCGGTGTATCTCGTCGATGAAGAGCACGTCGTTTGGCTCGAGCGAGGTCAGTATTCCGGCCAGGTCGCCCGGCTTGTCGAGCACGGGGCCGCTCGTCAGCTTGAAGCCCACGCCCAGCTCCGAGGCAATGATGTTGCTCAGAGTGGTCTTTCCCAGTCCCGGAGGGCCGTGGAGCAGGGTGTGGTCGAGCGGTTCGCCGCGGTAGCGGGCAGCCTCAACGAACACCTGAAGGTTGTCGACAACCTTTGTCTGGCCGCTGAAGTCGCTGAAGCGGAGCGGTCGCAGGCGGTTCTCAAAGTCCTTTTCGCCTCCGTGGTATTGCTCTTGCCTTATGTCGAAATCGTCGTTCATGGTTGTATGGTCATGGTAGTGGGTTGAGTGCGCGGCGCACAATGTCGTTGCTCTCGTTCCAAACCTGGAAGTATTCGTTCATGTCCCACAGGTCGCGGGCCACGAGAGCCTTCAGCTGCTGGCCCATATAGCTTTCGGTGGCGAGCCGTTCGGCGTCGTCCTTGGGCTTTATTCCGCTTTTCTCGCCTTCGGCGAAGATGGCTTGCAGCAGCTCTTTGGGAGTGGTGTAGGTGTCGAGGAACTGCTGGAAAGTGGGGTAGGAGCGCTTCAGGTTCTTGCGTTCGCGGTCGATGTACTTCAGGTGCTGGTTTATAACGATGCTCTTAGCCATGAGCTGCCGGTGGCATCTGGTGTACTTCATGGTGTCGAGCGGCACGAACACATCGGGCATTATGCCACCTCCTCCGTAGACGGTGCGGTGAAGCCTGAGTGTCTGGTAGCGCAGCGAGTCGGCGAAGTGGATGCTGTCGGGGTTGGTAAGCTCGCCGTGCTTGAGCCGTCGCTCGATGTCCATCTGGTAGTCCTTCAGGTCGCCTTTCTTGTAGGGCTTCTGTATGCAGCGGCCACTCGGCGTGTAGTAGTGGGCTATGGTGAGGCGTATCATCGACCCGTCGGGCAGGTCGAGGGGGCGCTGCACGAGTCCCTTGCCGAACGAGCGGCGGCCCACTATGGTGGCGCGGTCCTGGTCCTGGAGTGCTCCGGCCACTATCTCCGATGCCGAAGCCGAGTATTCATTGATGAGAACCGTGACCGGACAGCTGCGCAGGCGACCGTCGCCGTAGGCCTTGTAGTCGCGCCTTCTGACGGTGCGCCCCTCGGTATAGACTATCATGTCGCCCTTGTCGAGGAACTCGTTGGCAATGCTTGCGGCTGCTTCAAGATAGCCTCCGCCGTTGTCCTGAAGGTCGAGCACGAGGCTCTTCATGCCGTTGCGCTGCAGGGAGTCGACGGCACTCATAAACTCCCGGTAGGTCTTTGCGCCGAAACTCTCGAGCCTTATGTAGCCCACGTTGGGGCGTATCATGTATGCCGCGTCCACAGTATGCACCGGAATTTTGTCGCGTTTGACGGTGAAGAGCAGCGGTTCGCTCACTCCGCGGCGCACTATACGCAGGTTCACGGTGGTGCCTTTCTTGCCTCTGAGGCGTTTCATGATCTCTCGCTGGGGCATCTTCACGCCCGCTATGGCAGTGTCGTTGACGCTGACGATGCGGTCGCCGGCCACTATTCCCACCTTCTCCGACGGGCCGTTGACGGTGGGTTGGATTACTACCAGCGTGTCTTCAACCATGTTGAACTGCACGCCAATGCCCTCGAAGTCGCCCTGCAGCGGCTCGGTCATGGCCTTGGTTTCCTTTGCGTCGGTGTAGGAGGAGTGCGGGTCGAGCTTTTCGAGCATACCCCGTATGGCGTCTTCAACGAGTTTTGTCTCGTCAACGCTGTCTACGTAGAACTTGCTGATGGCTATTTCGGCCATCTGCAGCTTGCGCAGTGGGTTGTCGTCGAAGTGGAATTGCAGCTGTGCCGTGCCTGTGGTAGGCCACAGCAGGGCTGCCAGAAGACTCAGCAGAGGTGTCTTTAAGAATCTGAGAATGTTCATCGTGAGGTAGGAAAACGAAGAAGATGCACCGTGCCGTCAGCCCTCTTCCTGGGCCTCGGGCAGGTCTTCTTCTATTACTAAGTTGTTTATTATGAAGTTCTGGCGTTCTGCCGTGTTCTTTCCCATGTAGTATTCGAGCAGCTTCTGCACCTGGTCGGTCTTGTGCAGGGTCACTTGTTCGAGCCTCATGTCGGGGCCGATGAAGTGGACAAACTCCTCGGGCGAAATCTCGCCGAGTCCTTTGAAGCGCGTTATCTCCGGGTCGGGGCCGAGAGCTTTGATGGCTTTCAGGCGCTCCTCGTCGCTGTAGCAGTAGAGTGTAACGAAGTCGCTCTTGCGCTCCCGCTGCGTGCGGCGCGCGTCGGCCTCGGCAATCACCTTCTTGTCGCGTATCTTGGTGCGTCGGTTGCGCACGCGGAAGAGGGGCGTTTGCAGCACGTAGACGTGGCCTTTCTTTATCAGTTCGGGGAAGAATTGCAGGAAGAAGGTTATTATCAGCAGCCTGATGTGCATACCGTCGACATCGGCATCGGTGGCCACTATCACCTTGTTGTAGCGCAGCGAGTCCAGTCCGTCCTCGATGTCGAGGGCTGCCTGCAGCAGGTTGAACTCCTCGTTCTCGTAGACTACCTTCTTTGTAAGGCCGAAAGAGTTGAGCGGCTTGCCGCGCAGGGAGAACACAGCCTGCGTGTTGACGTCGCGGCTCTTGGTTATCGAGCCGCTTGCCGAGTCGCCCTCGGTGATGAATATCGAGCTCTCTTCCTTGCGGGCGTTCTTGGCATCGCTGTAGTGGATGCGGCAGTCGCGCAGCTTGCGGTTGTGCAGGTTGGCTTTCTTGGCGCGTTCGCGGGCCAGCTTGGTCACTCCGGCCATCGCCTTGCGCTCGCGTTCGCTCTCTTTCACCTTGCTCTCGATGGCTTCGGCCACCTCGCTGTGGATGTGGAGGTAGTTGTCAACCTGCTGTTTTATGAAGTCGCCGACGTATTTGTTTATCGTCTCGCCTTCGGGAGCCATGAGTGTGGAGCCCAGTTTTATCTTCGTCTGGCTCTCAAAAACCGGCTCCTCAACGTTGATGGCGATGGCTGCCACGAGGCCGTTTCGTATGTCGCTGTACTCATATTTGCCGAAGAACTCCTTGATAGTGCGGGCTATGTGCTCCTTGAAGGCAGTCTGGTGGGTACCGCCCTGCGTGGTGTGCTGGCCGTTGACGAACGAGTGGTACTCCTCGCCGTACTGGTTGGTGTGGGTGAAAGCTATCTCGATATCTTCGCCGCGCATATGCACTATGGGGTATAGGCCGTCGGTGGTCATGGTGTCCAGAAGCAGGTCTTTCAGTCCGTTGCGGCTCAGGATGCGCCTGCCGTTGTGCATTATCACCAGTCCTGAGTTCAGGTAGGTGTAGTTGCGCAGCATGGTTTCCACTATTTCAGAGTGGAAAAGGTAGTTCTTGAACAGTGTGTTGTCGGGCTCGAAGAAGATGTAAGTGCCCGTTTCGTCCTCGGTGTCGGCAGTGGTGTCGCTCTTCAGCTCACCTTTCTCGAACACCAGATGGCGCACCTTGCCCTCTCGGTAGGACTTCACCTCGAAGTGCGAGCTCAGCGCATTGACCGCCTTCACGCCCACACCGTTCAGTCCTACGCTCTTCTTGAAAGCCTTGGAGTCGTATTTTCCGCCGGTGTTGAGCACGCTCACGGCCTCCACCAGCTTGCCTTGCGGTATGCCGCGGCCATAGTCGCGCACGCTGACACGCAGGTTTTCGTCTATCGAAACCTCAATGCGCTTGCCTGCGTTCATCTTGAACTCGTCGATGCTGTTGTCGATTACTTCCTTCAGAAGCACGTAGATGCCGTCCTCGGGAAGCGAGCCGTCGCCCAGCCTGCCTATATACATACCCGGTCGGGTGCGCACGTGCTCCATGTCGCTTAGGTGCCGGATGTTGTCGTCGGTGTACTCGACGGGTTGCATCAGCTCTTTGTTCTGGTTGTCGTCTGCCATATTGTTGATTGCAAAGTGGTCGTTCTGTTATTGTTGGGCTTTACCGGAGGTGCTTCTTGTAGCATCGCAGCCGCCGGTGTATGTATGAGTCAAAGTAGTTCCAGTTGCTCAGCACGTTGCTGTTGGTTTCCATCTGCTGCATTGCCTGCGCCCACTTGAAGCCGTAGCGTATGTACTGGCTCACGAGGTCGCAGAATATCATTGCGTTGGCACCCTTGGCGCGGTATTCGGGCAGCACTCCGAGGAGCAGCATGTCCACCGTGTCGCTCCTGTGACGGTAGATAGCGTTGAGCAGGTGATACCATCCAAAGGGGAACAGGCGACCGTCGCGCGTCTTCTTCATGGCCTCGGAGAGCGACGGGAAGGTGATGCCGAAGCCCACCATCTTGTCGTTCTGCGTCGTGTCTACTACCACAGAGACGAGGTTAAGGTCGGCTATCTTGATGTATTGCTCTACCAACTGGTCTATCTTTCGCTCCGAAAGAGGGGCAAATTCGTACAGGTTGTGGTAGGTGTTGTTGAGCATACTGAATATCTCGCGGCCATATCCCTGGCGTATCAGCTCCTTTCGCGTGAGCTTGTGGATGGCCAGATGGTGGCGCTTCTCAACCATCTGGGCCACGCGTAATATCTTTTCGGGCACCTTTTCGGGCACCTTCACCATCGTCTGCACATAGTCGTTGTCCTTGGCGAAGCCTCCGGCGAGCTCCATGTGGCGCGGATAGTAGGGGTAGTTGTGGCTGGCGTACATCGTGGCAAGGGTGTCGAAGCCCTCGATGAGCATACCTTCGCGGTCGGTGTCGGCAAACCCCATGGGGCCCACCATCTGCTCCATGCCGCGCTCGCGGCCCCATTGCTCGACGGTGCTGAGCAGCTGCGACGACACGGCAGCATCGTCGATGAAGTCGAACCATCCGAAGCGCACCACCTTGTTGTGCCACTGCTCGTTGGCCTTATGGTTGATGATGGCAGCCACGCGGCCCACGGCCTTGCCCTCGCGATAGGCTATGAAGTAGTCGGCATCACAGTCCTCGAACGACGCATTGCGGTCGCGGCGAAGCGTGTTCATCTCGTCGAAGTAGAGATAAGGCACGTCGTATGGGTCGTCGCGATAGAGATCGTAGCGGAACTGTATGAATTTCTTTAGGTCTTTGAGGCTTTCTACTTTTCTTATTTCTATCTCCTGTGTCATGGTTATGGGTTTAGGGTGTTTTCCTTTGTGGAACAGATAGACTAAAGTTTCTTCCTGTAGCAGCGGCGGCGCTTGTGCCTGATGCTCTCAAGATACTGCCACTGGCTTTGCACTTTATCGTTGGTTTCCATCTCCACCTGCGTCTCGCCCCATTCCATTCCGTACTTCTGATACCACGGTATGAGGTGGTTGAAGAGCAGCGCGTTGGCTCCCTTCTTGCGATACTCGGGCAGGATGCCGATCAGCATGAGGTCTACGCCCTTGGTCTTGTGGAACTTCAGCGCCCTGAGGATGTGCCACCAGCCGAAGGGCAGCAGCCTGCCGCGACGGCATTTCTGCACCGCACGGCTGAGCGAAGGCACCGTGATGCCCACTCCTATCATCTTGTGCTCGGGGGTGTTCCAGTCTTCAACGACTACGATGAGGTTCATGTCGGCCAGCGGCATCCACATATTCAGATACTGCATAATCTGCCGGTCGGTCAGTTCCGACGAGCCGTAGAGCTCCTTGCTGGTCTCGTTGAGGATGTGGAACACCTGGTATCCGTAGCCCTTCTTGAACACTTCGCGGCGCGTCAGGGTGCGGGCATGGAGGTTGTAGCGGCTCTCCACCATGCTGGCTATCTTGCTGTACTTCTCCGGCATCTTCTCCGGCACAATCAGTTTGTACTCCACGTAGTCGTTGTCCTTTTCCCATCCGGCCTTCTTCTCCATGTGTTGGGGATAGTACGGATAGTTGTATATGGTGGCCATGGTGCCGAGTTGGTCGAAGCCATCGGTGAGCATACCCTCCGGATCGAAGTCGGTGAACCCCAGCGGACCTACTATGTCGGTCATGCCGTGGCTGCGACCGTAGTCCTCTACGGCCTTGAGCAGGGCATCGCTGACCTCTTCGTCGTCGATGAAATCTATCCATCCGAAGCGCACGCTCTTGGTGTTCCAGCGCTCGTTGGCGCGGTTGTTGATGATTGCTGCTACGCGACCAACGCAACGACCGTCCTTGTAGGCAAGATAGTATTCGGCCTGGCAGAACTCAAAGGCTGCGTTCTTGTTGCGGTCAAACGTGTTCTTGTCGTCTATATACAGGTTAGGCGCATCGTAGGGGTTGCCTTCATACAGGTCGTGATGAAGGTCGATGAACGTGCGCATATCCTTTTTGGTTTCCACTTTCCTTATCTCTACAGTTGCCATAATGAACAATTATTGATGGTGTTAGTATGTAACGGCGTTTGCATGATGTCGTCACTGCACACTGAGGGCAATATAAAACATCATGCAAATGTAGCAAATTTAGATTAGATGTCAAAAAACAATAGAGTTTTTATGGCTTGACTGCCTTGCAGAAGAGCAGCAGGTGGGTGCCGAGGGCTGTGGTGGTGGCAAAAATATAGGTGTCGCCACCGTCGGCAAGGCGCAGTTTGCGGCGCAGCGCGGCCACGTCGATGGGGAAGTTTCGGCAGCTGATGTTGGCCTGAGTGATGCCTGAAAGGGCTGTCTTCAGCTGTCGGCGGTTCATGGTTGATGTGGATTCGATGCGGAAGCAGCGGCCCGGAAAAATCTCCGGCAGCTGCGTTTCTGAGCAGAACAGGTGGCTGTTGGCTGCCACCATGCCTATGCCGAACTGGCGGCTCACGGCTCCGAAGCAGCCACCTTTCATCACCGATGCGTTGGGAACGTAGAGCCACTGGCCTGCCTGCGGCTCGGCGGCTGTCGTGGGGGCTGACTGCTCGGAGGGTAAGCAGCTGAAGGTGGTGCCGTCGTTGCTGCACACCAGGCGCAGGGGCTGCTCTCCGGCACCTTGGCGCATCACAAGCACAAGCTCCTTGCACTCGTTGGCTACCGAGAGTATGTGTACTTCGACCACGGTCAGCCTGCACTTGCCTTCCTCGTGCCCTTCGGGGGCACAGCTCTCGTGGCTCTTGCCCCCCGATACTTGCCCCTCGATGTCGGCCACAGCCTTGTGCCAGTCGAGCATGGGCGAGAGTTTCATTATCACGCAGCGGGCTTTGTCGTTGAGCAAGGGCAGCAGGTCGAGCACATTGGGCGAGCAGTCGGCAAGGGCATAGGTGCGTGAGCCGCTGTCGCTGCGGCGTGCCGGGTCGATGAACACCACATCGGCAGGCATCATCTGGCGCAGATAGCTCTCGGCATCGGCTTCCACCACCTCGGCCTCTATGCCGAGCAGGGGGAGGTTGTGGCGTGCAAGGCCGCACAGCAGGGCGTTGCGCTCCACATAGATGCGCTCCCGAAAGCGGGCCGACATGATGCTGAAGTCACCGCCCATGCCGCCGGTGAGGTCTACATATCTGTCGCCGGAGCCGGCAAGAGCAGCCTTATAGAGTGCGGCTGGCTCGCCCGACGACTGTTCGAGCGACAGGTGGGGCGGATAGACAATGCCCTCGGTGGCGGCCCATCGGGGCATCTTGGCGGCTGCCACCTGTCTGCCGCGTATCTGGTCGAGGGCAAAGGGCAGGTCAACGCCTGCCGTGCGGCTGCCACGGAGGGCAAGCTGGCGCACGTCGCCGTCTCGGTTGTCAGCGATAAACCGCTGTGTAGCTTCGTTTATTTCCATATCAGTTGTCTCTCAGCACTCCTCTCCAAGGGAGGGAGACCCCTGTCACCACTCAAACATCCTTTTCTCGAAGTCCGACATACGTTCCTTGCGTGCCAGGGCAGTCTTGTACCAGTGGTGTAGCTTCGATGGGCAGTGGCCGTTTTCCACGGAGTTGCCCTTGCTCAGCCACTGTTTCATCTGCCGGCAGTGCTCGGCAAAGGTCAGCTCGCGGTCGTTGTGTGGGTAGCTGGCATAGTCTATGTCGGCCATGTGGCTGTCCCAGTAGGCTTGTTCCTTGTCGGTGGTGTTTATCTTGAGGCGGTAGCGGCGCAGCACACCGGCGAGCTGCTTCTCCAAGGGATTGCTTCCGCGCAGGAAGGGCAGGCGGTGGTTTTCGCTTATGAAGCGGCGCACGCTTGCCACGGCACCCTGCACCATGTGGGGCGACAGCCAGTAGCGACTGTCGTACTGCTTTCCGGCCAGGCCAACATAGTAGCGGTTCCATTTTCCGTCGGTGTTGTGTTCGGTTGCGGTCTTGTTGGATTCGTTGTCTACGTAGTAGTCGAGCCTTCTGTCGCATACGGCGAGGTAGACGGTGGTGTAGCAGCTGTCGGGGGTGGTGTTGGGGCGTTCGGCCATAATCTTGTTTCGCAGCTCTTCGACCGTCAGCGGCTGGTTCTCGCTGCCGAGGAGCATCACAGCCAGGTCGGCTATGGTTCCGGCAAAGCGGTTCCACTCGCGCAGCTGATACGTCGACTTGCTGCCCACTGCCTCGAAGCGCTTGTCGTGGAGCAGGTAGCTGCGTATGAAGTTGCTGTTGGTGTGGTGGTCGTCGGGCAGGCGCAGGCGGAACTCTTCGTAGATGTGGTCCACGGTCATGGCCTTGCCTTCGGCTCGGAGTATCTGGTAGATCTCCTCGCAGTAGTTGGTGTGGTTCACGGTGAACACTATATCGTCGCCCTCCACCTCCACGTGCTGCATCATGGGCAGTATCTTCGACAGCATGTCTATTATGGTGGTGCGGTGCTCTGGGGTTGGCTTGTCTGTGAAGTAGCTGTCGGCCAGCTGGCTCAGCGAGGTGCGTTGCTCGGTTATCTTCTGCAAGTTGGCCCGGTGGGCGACGCGGGCTATGGCTTTCTCGAACGGGAAAAAGTTGTATTCCGTGGCGTAAGCGAAGAGCAGGTCGGGGCGTTTCCACCGGTCGTTCTCTGCCCTGCGGCTGTTGGCTCGGGCACCGTCGGTCTTCAGTGCCACTACCGACAGTGGCACCACTTGGCGCAGGATGAAGAACAGTGCGTAGGGTTCGAGGGTCTCGAGATGCTCTTCCCGTTGCAGTGTTTGCCAGCTGATGGTGTCGGTGGTGAGCAGTGGCTGGCGTATGAAATCATAGCTCTGCCAGTGCTCTGGCAGCCATACGTTCTTGCCGTTGAGGTCGGAGGTGACGGGCATGAGGCTTATCTGGCGTATCCGCTCGCGCGACATTCCGAACTTGCGGGCTATTGCCTCGAGCGAGGGATGGCTGGCGATGATGCCGTTGGCAAGGGCGTAGATGCGGCTTTTCTTGTTGCTTGTGGTGTGGAAATATCTGTGTGCGATGAAGATTTGGGGGTAGTGGCCGTGGTCGAGGTGATATTGCGCGGCGAAGGAACATTCCTCGGCGTTGAGGAAAGGATAGTCTAAGGCCACCATCTGGCGGCGCAGGTCGAGTTCGTCGCTGCTGAGCATCTGCATGAAATGGCGGGGTTGTTCAGAAATTGCTCGCTGTCGCGGTAGTGGGGGATGTTCTGGTTGACGATATGGCGCAGCCTTACGTCGAGCTCTTTGCGCACCATATCGCTGTAGAGGTGCTGTATCAGCTTGTCAGTCTCCTCGTCAACGTCGGCATACATCGTTGCGTGCGGGCTGTCGGTGCTCTCGGCAGGCGGTGCAGAAGCATCGTTTTCGCGGAGCAGCAGCTCGTCAATCGAGGTGCTGATGAGCTGCTTGTAGAAGGGGCGCAGCTCGCTCATCACCTCTTCCACCTCGGCGGCAGTTTTCTTTCCACATTTTGGAATGTTTATTGCCGTGGTCTTGCCGAGCAGCAGGGGCTTCAGCCTTTCGTTGTCTTCCTTGAACAGTGAGTTGAGCGCGTTCATGCATCTCACGCTCTTTCCCTCGGAGAGTTGCAGGCATTTCCAATGCAGTTGGTCGCGAATGTTGTCTTCCATCGTATTAGATATTTCCACGCAAATATAAAAATTTAGTTATATTTATGCTGAAAATCAACATTTTTTAACCTCTTCCGACTTCATTTGAAGTGCCTAATTCCTTGTGTGTTGCATGGCTGAGGAGATTGTTTTCTTGTGTGTCGTTTCCTTTCAAGGGCCGTTGTCTGTGGCTTGGGCACGGGTTGCAGCTGTTGCAAACAAAAAAGGAGCACCTCAGACGCTCTGTTCTGGATGCTCCTTTATTATATATAATAAGGTATTAGTCGGCCAGCTTAGCCTTCAGGAACTCGCGGTTGAGGCGTGCTATGTTGGCTATCGACTCGTTCTTCGGGCATACGGCCTCGCAGGCGCGGGTGTTGGTGCAGTTTCCGAAGCCCAGCTCGTCCATGCGTGCTATCATGGCCTTGGCGCGCTTGGCTGCTTCGGGGCGGCCCTGGGGCAGCAGAGCCAGCTGCGACACCTTCGAGCTGACGAAGAGCATGGCCGAACCGTTCTTGCAGGCGGCAACGCAGGCACCACAGCCGATGCACGTTGCGCAGTCCATAGCCTCGTCGGCGTTCTCCTTGGGGATAAGGATGGCATTGGCATCCTGTGCCTGTCCGGTACGGATAGAGGTGTAACCGCCGGCCTGGATGATCTTGTCGAAGGCGGTGCGGTCTACCATGCAGTCCTTGATAACCGGGAAACCGGCTGAACGCCACGGCTCAACGGTGATGACGTCGCCGTCGTTGAAGCGGCGCATATACAGCTGGCAGGTGGTTGCTCCGCGCTCGGTCTTGCCGTGGGGCGTACCGTTGATGTAGAGCGAGCACATACCGCAGATACCCTCACGGCAGTCATGGTCGAACACGAAAGGCTCTTTGCCCTCGTTGATGAGCTCCTCGTTCAGGATGTCGAGCATCTCGAGGAAGGAAGTATCGTCGGGAATGTTCTTCATTTCGCGCGACTCGAAGTGGCCTTTTTCCTTCGGGCCATTCTGCTTCCAGTATTTGATAGTGAAACTTATGTTACGTGCCATATCTTTAATTCTTGTAATTACGTGTTTGTACCTTTATTGCCTCATACTCCAGTGGCTCCTTTATGAGTTCGGGAGCTTTGGTGTCGTCGCCCTGATACTCCCAGCAGCCTACGTAGAAGAAGTCCTTGTCGTTGCGCTTAGCTTCGCCTTCTTCTGTCTGGTGCTCCTCGCGGAAGTGGCCGCCGCACGACTCTTCGCGGTGCAGAGCATCGTAGGCAACAAGCTCTCCCATAAGGATGAAGTCGCGAAGGTGGATTGCTTTGTCGAGCTCAATGTTCAAACCTTCTTTCTCTCCGGGGATGAAGAGGTTGGTGTTGAACTCCTCGCGCAGGGCTTTCATCAGCTTCAGACCCTCCTGCAGGCCCTCTTTGGTGCGGCCCATACCTACGTGCTCCCACATGATGTGGCCCAGTTCCTTGTGGATAGAGTCAACGGAGCGCTTGCCCTTGATGTTCATCAGTCGGTCGGTCTCGGCCTCAACAGCCTTCTCGGCCTCCTCAAACTCGGGCAGGTCGGTAGACAGGCGCGGCCAGATGCTCTGGTCTGCCAGGTAGTTCTGGATGGTGTAGGGCAGCACGAAGTATCCGTCGGCCAGTCCCTGCATGAGTGCCGATGCTCCCAGACGGTTGGCACCGTGGTCGGAGAAGTTGCACTCGCCGATGGCAAACAGTCCGGGGATGGTGGTCTGGAGCTCGTAGTCTACCCAGATACCGCCCATGGTGTAGTGGATGGCGGGGAAGATCATCATCGGCTTGTAGTACTTCACGCCGTTGATTTCGTTGGCAAGGTCGCCGGGGAACACGTCGGTGATCTCCTCATACATCTCGAACAGGTTGCCGTAACGCTGCATGATCTGGTCGAGTCCGAGGCGGTTGATGCTCTCCGAGAAGTCGAGGAACACAGCCAGACCGGTGTTGTTCACGCCGAAGCCATGGTCGCAGCGCTCCTTGGCGGCACGTGAGGCCACGTCGCGGGGCACGAGGTTTCCGAAGGCGGGGTAGCGGCGCTCCAGATAGTAGTCGCGGTCTTCCTCGGGAATCTCCCATCCCTGCTTGATGCCGGCCTGCAGAGCCTTGGCATCCTCGAGCTTCTTGGGAACCCAGATGCGTCCGTCGTTGCGCAGCGACTCTGACATGAGCGTGAGCTTAGACTGCTTGTCGCCGTGTACGGGGATACAGGTGGGGTGGATCTGTACGTAAGAGGGATTTGCAAAGTATGCGCCCTTGCGGAAGCACTGCACGGCAGCGGTGCAGTTGCAGCCCATGGCGTTTGTCGAAAGGAAGTAGGTGTTGCCGTAGCCGCCGGTAGCTATTACCACAGCGTTGGCGCTGAAGCGGTGGAGCTTGCCGGTGGTGAGGTCTTTGGCAATGATGCCGCGTGCGCGACCGTCAACGATGACCACGTCTTCCATCTCGTAGCGGGTGAAGAGCTTCACCTTGCCGGCCTCTACCTGTGCCGAGAGCGACGAGTAGGCACCGAGCAGCAGCTGCTGTCCGGTCTGTCCCTTGGCATAGAAGGTACGGCTCACCTGTGCGCCGCCGAACGAGCGGTTGGCAAGCATACCGCCATACTCGCGTGCGAAGGGCACTCCCTGTGCCACGCACTGGTCGATGATGTTGTTCGACACCTCGGCAAGGCGGTAGACGTTGGCCTCACGGGCGCGGTAGTCGCCACCTTTCACGGTGTCGTAGAACAGGCGATACACCGAGTCGCCGTCGTTCTGATAGTTCTTGGCAGCGTTGATACCGCCCTGTGCGGCGATAGAGTGGGCGCGGCGGGGCGAGTCCTGAATACAGAAGTTCAGCACATTGAAGCCCATTTCGCCGAGCGATGCTGCGGCACTGGCTCCGGCCAGACCGGTTCCCACTACGATGATGTCGAGCTTGAGCTTGTTCTTAGGGTTCACCAGGCGCTGGTGAGCTTTATAGTTGGTCCATTTCTCGGCCACTGGGCCGGCAGGAATCTTTGAATCTAATACTTTAGCCATAGTTTCTACTTGTAAACGTGTTTCGGATAAAAGGTTAAGCGCAGCAGCTGCCGGCACAGAGCGAGGGCGCACATTGGAACGCGAAGGCCAGAACAACCACCAGGAACATGAGCATGAGCAGGGTGACGTAAATCATACCGATAAGCTTCCAGCGGCAGAACCATGTCTTGCCGTTCCAGCCCAGAGTCTGCAATGCACTCCAGAAGCCGTGAGAGAGGTGGAACCAGATAGCTACAATCCAGATGACATAGAGCGAAGCAAAGCAAGGATTGGCGAATGTCACCTTGATAAAATCAAAGCCATCGCTCGGCTTGATGTTTTCGCCAGCCGCATTGACCATAGGTGTCACCAGGTTGGGGAACAGCTCGGCGAACATCATGTTGTACCAGAAGTTGTAGAGGTGCAGGATGAGACCCAGCAGAATGATGATGCCCAGCACGAGCATATTCTGCGAAGCCCACTCCACCTTTGCAGGCTTGTCGGTAACGGCGTAGCGTTCCGAACCACGGGCCCTGCGGTTCTGGGCAGTGAGGATAAAGGCATACACGATGTGACAAACAGCCAGGGCAGCCAGACCGAGTGTAGCCGCTACGGCATACCAGTTGGCACCAAGCAGTTCGCAAATCGTATTGTAGGCCTCACCCGAGAATAGTGCCACGACGTTCATGCAGCCGTGGAATGTCAGGAAGAGAATAAGCGCAATGCCGGTTACAGACATCACTACTTTTCTGCCAATAGATGATTTGATTAACCACATAGTTGATTGATTTTAGAATTATTGATTATTTGTAATTGTATCACAAGTTTGCTCTGGTTCAGCTTTTGGAAGTGATTTAAGAAAAGATGAGTATGGGTTAACAAAGTTGCGGCCTAATGCTTTTTAGGTATGCGCACAGTGTTATCATTGCGCAAAAATACCATTTTTTTGTGATACGACAAAGCGTTTCTGCCAAAAACAAACACACTTGTTGTCATATTTCAAGGTAATATGACTCATATTGGTCGGTAATATGACCCATATTGGTTGGTAATATGGCCCATATTGGTTGGTAATATGGCCCATATTGGTCAGTAATATGGCCCATATTGGTCAGTAATATGGCCCATATTGGTTCCCCCCTAAGCCCCCACAAGGGGGGGGAGGAGTGGGTTGTTGGAGCCCCCCGCAGTCCCCCCGAAGGGGGGAGGAGTGGGTTGTAGGAGCCCCCCTCAGTCCCCCCGAAGGGGGGAGGAGTGGGTTGTTGGAGCCCCCCGCAGTCCCCCCGAAGGGGGGAGGAGTGGTCAGGGCTTATAAGTCTTATAGGGCTTATAGGACTTATAGGCCTTCTGAGAAAGCTTTTGAGGGGCTGGGGGTGGGTGCTTTTTGCTCTGGGGATGGGTCGGCGGCAGTGCTTCAGGATTGTGAAAGCAGCCTTCGGCATTGCTCCATGATGGCTGTCAGCTCGTCGGCTGTTTCGGCGCGGAGCATTGCTATGCGCGTTTGCCTGAAGTCGGGGATGCCTTTGAAGATGGGCGTTGAGGCCAGATGACGGCGCGTGTGGATGATGCCTCGCCGCTCGCCGATGCGCTCTATGTTGATGTGGAGCTGTTCGAGCAGTATGTCTATCTTGTCGTTGAGGGTGAGACCTACCCCCAGCCCCTCCCCAAGGGAGGGGAGTGATGGTGTAAAGGGAGAAAGCTGTTGGTTCTCCCCTCCCTTGTGGAGGGGCTGGGGGTGGGTTTCGATGGCTTCGCGCATTTCCTTGAACACCCAGGGGGCTCCGAAGGTGGCTCTGCCCACCATGACGGCATCCACTCCGTAGCGGTCGAAGGCACGGCGGGCATCTTCCGGGGTCTTTATGTCGCCGTTGCCGATGATGGGTATGGTGATGCGTGGGTTGTTCTTCACCTCGCCTATCAGGGTCCAGTCGGCCTCGCCGGTATACATCTGTGCTCGGGTGCGTCCGTGAATGGTGAGTGCCTGGATGCCGCAGTCCTGCAACTGCTCGGCCAGGGTGGTGATGATGAGTTGCTCGGAGTTCCATCCGAGGCGGGTCTTCACGGTCACGGGCAGCTTCACAGCATCCACTACGCGACGCGTTATGTCGAGTAGCTTTGGAATGTTCTGCAACATTCCGGCACCTGCTCCCTTGCCGGCAACTTTCTTGACGGGGCATCCGAAGTTAAGGTCGATAACGTCGGGCCGCGCCTGTTCCACTATCCGGGCCGCCTCGACCATAGCCTCTACGTCGCGTCCGTAGAGCTGTATGCCCACGGGCCGCTCCTCGTCGGCTATGGTCAGCTTGTCGATTGTCGATTTCACGTCACGCACCAGCGCCTCCGCCGATACGAACTCGGTGTAGACCATAGCGGCTCCGAAGCGCTTGCACAGGCTTCGGAAGCCGATATCGGTTACATCTTCCATAGGTGCGAGGAACAAAGGGCGTTCCCCGAAGTCTATATCTGCTATCTTCATAATCACTTTACGGGCAGCGTGATGCTCTTTTCGAGCCCGCGCCTGGCATCTTTCACGGTGAGGGTGAGGTTTCCGGGCATCTTGCTTGCCTGTACTACCACCACGAGCTGGCCGTTGAAGAGCTTCATCTGCGGCTCGGTGAACGGTTCGAGCGATGTGGCGTCGCCGTTGCATACTCCGCGGAAGGTGCCTGCACCGCTCACGCTGAAGGTCAGCTGGTCGTCGGCATCGGGTATGAGTGTGGCTCCGTCGGTGAGCGAAACGGTGATGAAGGCCAGTGCGTCGGCCTTGGCGGGCAGCCACTCGCGGTCTGAGGTCAGCTCCAGGGTAGTGGGCGTGCCAGCCGTCTTCACGGTTTTCTCTGCTGCCTTGCGGCCTTTTGAGTCGTATGCCACCACCTTGAGCTCGCCCGGTTGGTAGACTACGTTGTTCCAACGCAGGCGGTAGCGGTTGAGCAGCTCGTCGTTCTGACCCTTGGCCTCGGGGTTGTAGATGACCTGATTGGCAGTGGGGTCTTTCTTGATGCGGCCCTGGCTCTTTCCGTTGACGAAGAGTTCAGCCTCGGGATAGTCGGTGTAGACGAAGACGGGAGTGACCTGTCCCTCGCGTCCCGGCCACGTCCAGTGGGGCAGTATGTGCAGGGTGTGGTCGTTGGTGTTCCACTGCGAGCGGTAGAGATAGTAGCGGTCCTTGGGCAGTCCGGCAAGGTCGCAGATGCCGAAGTAGCTTGAGCGGCTGGGCCAGTAGCCGTCGTAGGGCCACGGTTCGCCCAGATAGTCGAAGCCCGTCCATACAAACTGGCCTATCGTCCATGGGCGGTCGTCCATCATAAGGAAGTCGTCCTCGGGCAGGTTGCTCCACGAGCAGAACTCAGTGTCGTAGCTCGAGCACTGTCCGTCGGGGTACATGAAGTCGTATTTCAGCTCCACGGGGAACTTATACACTCCTCTCGAGCTCACCGTCGAGGCTGTCTCGCTGCCCAGCAGGAAGCCTTTGGGCAGCTCCTTGATGTTCTGGTCGTAGCGCCATGCGCGGTAGTTGAAGCCCGGTATGTCCATCACCTGGGCGAAGCCCGACTTCAGCGCGTCGGCTGCACGGTCCATTCCCTGAGTTACTGGGCGCGTGGGGTCGAGCTTGTGGATGATGTCCTGCAGGTGGCGCGATATTTCCACGCCCTCCTGACTCCACTGTTCGGGTATCTCGTTGCCTATCGACCACATCACTATTGAGGGGTGGTTGCGGTGGTTGAGCACCAGGTTGGTGATGTCTTTGTCGGCCCACTCCTTGAAGAAGCGTGCGTATCCGTTCTTGCACTTGGGGTATATCCACATGTCGAAGCTCTCGGCCATGACCATCATACCCATCGAGTCGCACACCTCCATCTGCATTGTCGACGGCATATTGTGCGATGTGCGTATGGCGTCGCAGCCCATGTCTTTCAGGATACGTATCTGGCGGATGATGGCATCCTTGTTCACGGCAGCTCCCAAGGGGCCGAGGTCGTGGTGCAGGCACACTCCCTTGATCTTGCGGCTGATGCCGTTGAGCTGGAAACCGCCCTCTGCGCTCACTTTGACGGTGCGCAGGCCGATGCGGTTGGTGAGCCGGTCGAAGATGTTGATGTTGGTGTCGTCGCCGCTCTGGCCCAGTTCCTCGTAGAGCATGGTCTGCAGGCGGTACAGGTAAGGTGTCTCGGGAGTCCAGGGATGCAGCTTGTCAACGTCCTTCGGAGCCTCGATGG
This sequence comes from uncultured Prevotella sp., assembly GCA_900318625.1. Taxonomy (GTDB): domain Bacteria; phylum Bacteroidota; class Bacteroidia; order Bacteroidales; family Bacteroidaceae; genus Prevotella. Next base: position 677 of record ONLG01000030.1, on the reverse strand, counting down.
TCAGCTGTGCGGTGCAGGTGCCGTCGGGGTTGATGGTTGCCTTTTCGTATTTGATGGGTTCGCCGTTGGTGTCGAGCAGGTTGACGAGCAGCTTCACGTTGTCGCCCGGCTTGTAGCCAATGGCTTTTGTGTCGACGTTTATCACCGCTTTGTTGTCGGTGAGCGATGTCACGCGTATGAAGGTTGCCCACTCGTCGAGGCTCACTTGGTGCTTGTCCGACCCCGTGAGCACTATCTTCACCGGTCGGTAGAGGCCGGCACCGGGGTACCAGCGCGAGCTTTCCTCGACGTTTTTCAGGTGTACCTCCACGTCGGCAGGGAAGTAGTTCACCTTGTCGCGGGTGTTCTTGCGGCCCTGCAGCGAGTTTTTCATGTCCTTTTTCAGCTCCTTGGTGATGTCAAGGCGGAACGCATTGTAGCCGTATTTCCATCCTCCCACGGCCTTGCCGTTCACCTTCACGTCGGGCTCGGCCATCGCTCCGTCGAACACTATCTCGGCTCTTGAGAACTCGCGGGGCACTCTCACGGTGCATTTATACCAGCCCTCGCCTATCCAGGGCAGCGCGCCTGAGCGTCCGCTCTTCTCGGTGGGTTCGGTTTCGCCGTTCTGCACGATGGCCACCGTCTGCAAATCCCACTTCCTGTCGAACGGTCCTGCAATGGCCCAGTCGTGCGGG
>ONLG01000029.1 GCA_900318625.1 uncultured Prevotella sp. | reverse complement strand
AGGACCGTACAGTGGCTCCCACAACCACCAATTTCCGTCTGGTTGACAAGGTTCACAAGATGGCCGGCGGTCTGGTGCTGCGTCTGAGCTTCGGCAAGGGCAAGGCCGTAGTTGCTCCGTGCCCCGAATGTCCTATCGTAGAGCCTATCGAGAAGATCAAGGAAGTTTACCACCGCGACACCATCCGCATCGTGAAGGAGATTCCTCAGGAGATCAAGGACAAGATGAAGGACCTCTCGAGCGCCCTCTTCGCTTTCAACAAGTTCGACATCAGCCCCAAGGCACAGACCATCCTCAACGACGTTGCTGCCTGGCTGAAGAAGAACCCGCAGATGAAGTGCGAACTCAGCGGCCACACCGACGGCAAGGGTTCGGTTGCCTACAACCAGAAGCTTTCTGAGCAGCGTGCGCAGGCTGTCTACGATTACCTCGTCAAGGCTGGTGTAAGCTCAGACAACCTCACTTGGAAGGGTTACGGAAAGAGCGAGCCTATCGCTACCAACGACACTGCCGAGGGACGTCAGCTCAACCGTCGCGTAGAACTCCGACTCATTCGCTAATCCGCAGGCTGGCGAATGAAACACAACGGTTTTTGCAAGGAGCAATAGAATAATTTAAAACAGACAACAACAATGAAACATATCAAGAATATAGCTCGTGGCGCAGCAGTGCTCGCCATGACAATGGTTGCCTCGATGCCCGCAATGGCACAGGACAACTACGTTCCCAAGAACGAATTTTCTATCAGCGGCTTCGGCGGACTGTCGAGCCTGCAGTACAAAGTAGACAATGACAACCGCGACCACAAAGTAGACCATAAGCTGGGCTTCGGCGGTGGCGTAGGCTTCGACTGGACCTACCACTTCGACCAGCACTGGGGCATCCGCCTCGGCGTGCAGGGCGCGTTCTATCAGGCCAAGGCCGAAATCGACTATGCCAAGACAGACAACATGACATGTGCAGAGAAGGACAAGGCTCTCTATGCACAGGTTCCTCTGATGCTGCAGTGGATGACTCCCGTGGGCGAGCATAACTTCTACGCTGCACTTGGTGGAAAGTTCGGCTATCGCATCTGGGACAACTACAAGATAAAGGAAACCGAAGGCGACTATGCCTGGAAAACTCAGGACTACATCGACCTGAAGCGCATCAACGCCATGGCTTCGGCAGAGCTCGGTATGCGCTGGACGCTCGGCAATGGCGTAGGACTCTACACTGGTCTCTATTTCGACTACGGCTTCATGAAGGTTAATGACAAGGACATTGAGAACAGAAGCATCATCAATAGCTTTAATTACGACAGAACCCAGAATAAGTCTCGCGCCGTTGACAAGGTCAACACCATGGCAGGCGGCCTGATGCTGCGCCTGAGCTTCGGCAAGCCTGCCGTTATAGCTCCTGTTTGCGAGCCTTGCCCGGGTCCGCAGACCGTTATCAGGGAGAAGCACATCACCATCCACGACACTATCTACGTAGAGAAGGAAGTTCCCCAGGAAATCAAGCAGAAGATGAAGGACCTCTCGAACGCACTGTTTGCTTTCGACAAGTTCAACATCAACACCAAGGCTGCCTCTATCCTCGACGACATCGCCGGCTGGATGAAGCAGAACCCGGACATGAAGCTTGAGCTTTCGGGTCATACCGACGGCAAGGGCTCGGTGGATTACAACCAGAAACTCTCTGAGCAGCGCGCTAAGGCCGTTTACGATTACCTCGTCAAGGCTGGCGTTAGCAATGCCAACCTCACATGGAAGGGCTACGGCAAGAGCGAGCCTATCGCTACCAACGACACCGCAGAGGGTCGTCAGCTCAACCGCCGCGTAGAACTTCGCATCGTGAAGTAAGCTTGCAAAGAAGCGTAAACTAACTCTCTAATACATATCAAGGCCGGACAGGAACGCGAGTAGTTCCCGTCCGGCTCGTTTTTTGTGCCGTTGGCTTTGCCGTTTAAGCTTATTTCAATAATTTTGCAACATATTTTCATAACACTATTCACAGCATATAGCAATGGATGTAGAACGCATAAGGGAGATAGTAGAGCGGCAGCCGGGTTTGTCGAGGACTCTCGGCATGGTGTTTTATTCCACTCCCGAGCCCGATACTTGTATGGCGCGGATGGAAGTCGGCCCCAATAACCGACAGCCCTTTGGCTTTCTCAGTGGCGGTGCCTCGCTGGCTTTGGCCGAGAACTTGGCCGGAGTGGGGTCGATGGCGCTGTGTCCCGGGCGCATGGCCGCAGGCATCAATGTCAGCGGAAACCACGTGAAGGTGGTTTCCGAGGGTGAAGTGGTCACGGCACGAGGACGCCTGCTCCACAAGGGACGCACCCTGCACGTGTGGCAGATAGACATAGAGAACGAGAGCGGCGAGCTTATCTCGACGGTGCAGGTGACAAACTACATCATAAAAATAAAGAAGTGATGACGGCAGAGGCTTGGTATCGTCTGCCGGGAGAGCGGCAGTGGGTCAGGATAGAGCAGCTTGAGGGCGAGCCGGAGGAGCTTGTGAGCTGTGGGCAGATAGGTCATGCACCGGGATTTGTGCTGGCTCCGTTTGCCGCTACTGCCGATGTGCCTGTTGTCCTTATCCGTCCCGACCGCATTTCCACGGGCGATGTGCCGCAGCAAACCACTCATGGCAAGACTGCCACGGCTGTGGAGCATGGCGACAAGGAAGCCTACGTCAGCGACTTCAGGCTCTTCCATGCCAAGCTTTGCGACTCCTCGTTCGACAAACTCGTGCTTGCACGTTGCTCGGACATTGATACCGATACCGTCGAAGATGCCTTGCAGCTCTTCTTCAGGGCCTGTAGCCTGTACCCGCAACAGTTCGTTGCCCTTGTGCGTACAGCCCGCAGCGGCACCTGGCTCATGGCTACGCCCGAGGTGTTGCTCTGCTCTGAAGGTGCTTCATGGCACACAATGGCACTCGCCGGTACTATTTCCGCCGAATGTGACGATGCCGGCTGGACAGCCAAGAACCGCATGGAGCAGCAATATGTGGCTGCATACGTGGAGCAATGTCTCAGCCGCTGTGCCACAGAAATAAAGAAAGAAGGGCCTTATACCGTCGTGGCAGGTTCGCTGAAGCATCTTCGCACCGATTTCACCTTTGCCCTCAAGCCCGGCCAGAGCATCGGAACACTTGTCAGCGAACTACATCCCACGCCGGCGGTTTGCGGCCTGCCAAAGAGCGAGGCGCGGCAGTTCATCCTCAACAACGAGCATATCGACCGACGATACTACAGCGGTTTCGCCGGACCAGTGGACATCGGAGGGCACAGCAGCTTGTTTGTCACCCTCCGTTGCATGGAGATCAGCGGCTCGCACTGCCGTCTGTATGCCGGGGGAGGACTGCTTCGCGAGAGCACCGCAGAGCAGGAGTGGCGCGAAACGGAAGCCAAGCTCAGCACAATGAAAGACCTGATACGATGAAATACAGCGACAAGGAGAATGTAAACACGCTCACGGCACTGCTCGTTGCCCACGGCATAGGCCACGCAGTGGTGTGTCCGGGCAGCCGCAATGCGCCTATTGTTCACAATCTGGGCGTTTGTCCCCAGATAATATGCCATCCTGTTACCGACGAACGCAGTGCGGGCTTCTATGCCTTGGGCCTTTCGCAGGCCACCAAAGGCAAGGTTGCCGTATGCGTAACCAGCGGTTCGGCACTGCTCAACCTGCTGCCTGCCGTGGCTGAAGCCAGCTATCAGCGTGTCGGCATGGTCGTCATATCAGCCGACCGACCCCTTCAGTGGATAGGGCAACAGGACGGACAGACCATTCCACAGCACCCCGTGAGCCGGTTTTTCGCCAAGGAAGTGTCGCTGCCGGAGCCTTCCAACGATGAAGAACGCTGGCTTTGCAACCGCCTTGTCAACGAGGCTCTGATGCTTTCCGACCGTCCCGTACACATCAATGTGCCTATAAGCGAACCACTTTTCAGCTTCACTACCGGACAGCTGCCCACCGAGCGTACCGTCATTGCCGAGCCGCGATGCCGCTTGAGCAATCTTTCTGCCGCCTCGCTGTGGCAAAGACTCACGACGGCTCGCCGTCCGTTGGTGGTGATGGGGCAGATGGCCTGCGACGAAAAGCTGGCTTCCGATGCCCTTGCAGTGGCAAGCCGCGTCGTGGTGCTTGCCGAACCGCTGAGTCTCAAGAGTGCCACGATGCTCGACGAGGCGGTAATGGCTGTGGCCGGCGATACCCGATGTGAGCCTGATATGGTGATTTATGGTGGCGGACACATCGTGAGCAAGCGGCTGAAGCAGTATCTGCGCAATGCCGCAGGTGCTGAGATGTGGCAGATAAGCGAGGACGGAGAGCTGTGCGACACCTTTCAGCACGCCACTCATGTGGTTACGGCAACGATGAACGAGCTTCTCGGTATGCTTGCCGAGAGGCTGAATGACGACGGAAATGCCTTCGTCAATCGGCAGCAAGTGGCCGATTATCATGCGCTTTGGACCAACCTGTTTTCCCATCTGCGCAATGCAGCCGACAGCTTTGCCACTCCCTACTCGCAGCTATGCATCGTCAGGCTGCTCGAAAACCGTGCGTCGCAGCTTCAGCCCACTGCAGCGCGCCACTATGCCAACAGCATGTCGGTTCGTCTGGGCTGCTGTTTCTCGGGCGCATACATCCATTGCAACCGTGGTGTCAACGGCATCGAAGGGTCGCTCTCGGCTGCTGCCGGCTTCTCGCTTGCCACTACTGAGAAGGTGGTATGCGTCATTGGCGACCTCAGTTTCTTCTATGACCAGAACGCATTGTGGAACTCCGAGATTGCCGGAAACCTGCGCATACTGCTCCTGAACAACGGTGGCGGAGGCATCTTCGGGCGTTTCAGCGGCCTGAAGGCCAGTCCGGCACGCAACAGTTTGGTCATGGCGCGCCACGAAACCTCAGCCGAAGGCATCTGCCAGCAGCACGACATCTACTATCAGCGGGCCACCACGCAGCAGGAAACAGAGCAGGCCATAGAGCTGCTGCTCACTGCCGACCTCTCGCGACCGATGCTTGTGGAGTGTGTCACCAATGCCGATATAGACCAGAAAGTGCTCGACAGCTTTGCCGAGCACCTGATGGGATAGAATGGCAATTATCGTTTCGCTATGCCATAATTCCTTGCGAAGCAATCCCTCAGCCTTCAACCCTCAGCCTTAATACTTGAAGCTGCTTCCTCCTACGAACTCGCGCATGATGCTCGTAGGCGGTATCTCCTTGTCGCTGATGGGCAGAAAGTAGTGCAGAAACTTCAGCAGGCGGTGGGCTTCGGCATATTCGGGACAGTTCTTGGGCACCGAAGCCAGGATAATCTCAGCATGAGTGCGCAGCACGGCGAACTCTATGTTGAGCGAAGAGTTGAACATTACGTCGGCTGTTTCCTGGAAAGGAACAATCCATTTCTCCTCGGCCTCGCACACGTTGTTCCACACGCTGATGGTCTCGCGCGCCGTAAAGGCACCCTTGTTGTAGTCGCGTATGATGCGGCGCAGCAGCCGGTTGTCCTGCGAAGGTATCCAGTTGTGCTCGTCGAGCGAAATGTTGGTCAGCGCCGAGATGTAAACCTTGTACTTCAGAGCGTCGTTCACGTGTGCCGTGAGCAGCGGATTGAGGGCATGGATGCCTTCGATAATGAGCAGGCAGTCGTCTTCCAGCTTCAGTCGCTTGCCGTTGTACTCGCGCTCTCCAGTCACGAAGTTGTACTGCGGCACCTCCACCGTCTCGCCGTTCATCAGCCGCGATAGGTGGTCGCCCAGCAGTTCGCAGTCAACGGCATTGATGTTGTCGAAGTCGTACTGCCCGTTGGGCAGCAGCGGAGTGTCTACGCGGTTCACGAAGTAGTCGTCGGTGGAGAACGACAGCGGCCTCAGTCCGCACGCCAGCAGCTGTACCGACAGGCGTTTACAGAACGTGGACTTGCCCGAACTCGACGGACCGGTTATCAGCACCAGCCTTATTGGATTGTCCTTGCGGCGGAAGCGCTCGTCGATGTCCTCGGCAATCTTCACTATCTTCTTCTCTTGCAGCGCCTCGCTCACCTGTATCAGCTCCGAGGCATGGCCGCCGAGGATGGCCTTGTTCACGTCGCCGGCTGTCGAGAGGTGCATGATGATGTCCCAGCGAAGCTTCTCGGCGAACATCTCAAAGGTGTGGGGCATATCCGTTTTCTCTGCCAGCACTGTGGGATTGAACTTGTCGGGCACTCTGAGCAGCAGCCCCTGGCCGTAGCGTTCCAGCCCCCACACCTTCAGGTAGCCTGCCGACGGCACCAGCGGACCATAGTAATAGTCCACCGTGTCGCCCAGAGTGTAGTAGTCGCTGTAGAGCTGTCCGCTCGTTTCGAGCAGCTTCACCTTGTCGGCGAAGCCCCGTTCGGTGAACACGCGGATGGCTTCCTCCGTGGTCGACTCGGTGCGGCGGAAGGGCATATCGAGGTCTATAATCTCCTGCATACGGCGGCAGATGCGGCTCACATCGTCGTCGGTAAGCTGGCTGGATGCCTCAGTGCTGGCTGCGGGGCGTGCGGTCTTCTTGAAGTTGCAGTAGAATCCGCGCGAGAGGGGGTGCTCGATGAACAGCTTGCTCTCTGGAAACACGTCGTGGGTAGCCTTGTAGAGCACGAAGCAGAGCGAGCGCACATAGACCCGATGGCCCGAACCGGCGCGCCCGTCGAGGAACTCCACGTCGCGGTTCTGGTACAAACGGAACTTCAGTCCCTGCGATGTGTTGTTCACCCTTGCCGATACCACGGGGTAGGGCAGGGCTATCTCAGGCTCGAAACTCTTGTAGACATCAATCAGTGAAGTGCCTTCGGGGAAACTCTTTGTGACGTTGTTGTTCTTGCAGCGTATCTGTAACATAAGGCTAACGGTTAGGTTTTCTTTTCTGCAAAAATACAAATTATTATCCACACTGGCCGAATTAGTCGCATTTTTTGTACTTTTGTATTGTCTGCAAAACTATCAATCACAACGCATACACTATCATGGAACAACGCAAATGGAGAGAAATCAGTAAGTTCGAGGAGATTATCTTCGAGGAGTATAACCACATTGCAAAGATCACTATCAACCGTCCGCGCTACCGCAATGCCTTCACGCCGCTCACTACATGGGAACTGTCGCAGGCTTTCGCCTACTGTCGTGAGTCGCAGGACATACGCGTGGTGATTCTTACCGGTGCCGGCGACAAGGCTTTCTGCGCCGGTGGCGACATGCACGTCAAGGGTCGCGGCGGATATATCGACGGCAAAGGAGTGCCCCGTCTGAGTGTGCTCGACGTGCAGATGCAGATCCGTCGTCTGCCCAAACCCGTCATTGCCATGGTCAACGGCTATGCCATCGGCGGCGGCCACGTGCTCCACGTGATGTGCGACCTCACCATTGCCAGCGAGAACGCCATCTTCGGACAGACGGGACCGCGTGTGGGGTCGTTCGATGCGGGCTTCGGCTCAAGCTATCTGGCGCGCATGGTGGGACAGAAGCGTGCCCGCGAGATATGGTTCCTGTGCAAGAAGTACACTGCCCGCGAGGCCGAGCAGATGGGAATGGTCAACCGCGTGGTGCCTATAGAGCAGTTGGAGGATGCCTGCGTGGAGTGGGCAGAGCTTATGATGCAGCACTCACCGCTGGCTCTGCGCATGATCAAGGCAGGACTCAATGCCGAGCTCGACGGGCAGGCTGGCATACAGGAGCTTGCCGGCGACGCAACGATGCTCTACTACAATCTGGACGAGGCACAGGAGGGTGGCCGCGCCTTCCTCGAGAAGCGCAAGCCCGACTTCGACAAGTATCCGCAGTTCCCTTGAACGGGGGCTTCAACGCCCCATAAGGCCTATAAGACTTATAAGACCCATAGGACTTATAGGCCCAACAAACCACTTCCTCCACCTTGGGGGCTGTAAGCGAAAAGTAATATGAGTCATATTACCGACCAATATGAGTCATATTACTGACCAATATGAGTCATATTACTTTGCCGCAACGCTTATATATTCTTTTTCCGGGCCAGTTCCGTGACCGGGATTTGCTTCATTTGCTCGATGTACGCATTGCGTCGGTCTTCAATCATGCCGAGTTTCTCTTCGTCTATAACGTCCTTGGCGTGGAAACTGAGGTATCGGTTGCGTCGTCGCGGATGGCTGTCGAGCAGCTCCACCATGCGTCCCACGGTGATGTTGCGCAGGTCCTGAGCCGGCTGGAAGGTAGGTTCCGAGTCGTCGCTGCTGTCGTGGTTGCTTATCAGCAGGTTCACTTCGCAGAGCCTTTCCAGCAGGTCGGTGGCTATTCGTATAGGTATGTGGGTGCGGTTTTTCAGCTCTAATGCCGTCAGCGGCCTGCGTCCGTCGGCAAATCGCTGCGCTATGATGGCCAGCAGAGCGGCACTCATCTCCATGCGCTGGTCGTGGCTGATGTCGGTAGGGTGGATAAGGAAGGCATAGTACTCCGTGTTCTGGTTCATGTAGCTAAGCTCTGCACAGAACAGACAGATGTACCAGGAAATCTGCATCCACAGCATGAACAGCGGCAGAGCGGCAAACGAGCCGTAGATGGCGTTGTAACTGGTGAGCAGCGACTGCGCGTGGACGTAGAAAAGTTGCAGCAGCTGCATGGCTACACCGGCTATGGTGCCCGGCACGATGGCCTTGCTCAGCCTCACCTTGGTATTGGGCATGAACACGTAGAGACCCGTAAACACGCACGACAGCAGCACGAAGGGCATCAGCTTGAGCAGAAAACGTGCTATCGGACCAACCAGAAGAAACGACTGCAAGCGGTCGGTCAGTCCGTAGGCGAAGATGTTCAGTCCGGAGATTATTATTATGATGATAGGTATTAGCAGCAGCAGCGAGGTGTAGTCGGTAATCAGTCGCAGCGGCGAACGCTTGGCTTTGACTTGCCAGATGCTGTCGAACACGTGCTCGATGTTTGAAATCAGCGACAGCACACTGTAGAGCATGAACACCAGTCCCAGCCCCAGTATCACTCCGCTGCGTGCGTGCACCAGGTAGGAGTTGGCAAAGTTGATGATTGTCTCTGCCACCTGGGGTTGGCTCGACAGCGCGGAGCGAAACCATTGCTCTATGTATATCGAGAGCCCGAAGCCCCGCGCTATGGCAAACATCACTGCCGCCACGGGCACTATGGCAAGCATGGTGCTGAACGAGAGTGCCGTGGCATAGTCGATGTGGCCGCGCTCGATGAAGAAGCGCACCGTGAGGTAGAGCGTTCTGACTACTTCGTTGAGCCATGCACGCAGTCCCTTGGCCTGTTGCTCGTCTTGTCGCCAGATGCCAACGAGCAGATAGTGTTTCAGTTTCGCTATTGTCATGCTGCTGATGTGTGGCTGCTATTTCTGGTCGGGGTTCTCGCGGAAACCTTTATACTGCTCGTCGAGGCTCTCCATGATGGCATCGTAAGCCTTGCTCATGGTCTGCTGCAATGCCTCGGGGCCGTTGCCTTGCGGCATTATGGGTTCGTGGATGGTGAGGCGCAGCGGATGCCAGCTGACGAAACGCCCGTCGCGCATACGCGGCAGCACGTCGAACGAGCCGTTGATGGTGAGCGGACAGACGGGCAGCTGCAACTCGTCGGCAAGCATGAAGGCTCCCCGGCGGAACACTCCCATGTGGCCGGTGAAGGTGCGCGCACCCTCGGGGAACACCACCAGCGACATTCCGTCCTTCAGCGTGGCGCGTGCCTGGTCGTAGGTTTGCTTCACCTTGCGCGGTCCGCTCTTGTCAACGAAGATGTGGTGGGCTGCTGCGCAGGCTGCTCCGACGAACGGCATCTTCCTGAGAGCGCGCTTCATCATCCACTTGAAGTTGCGGCCCAGATAGCCGTAGATGATGAACACGTCGAACGCTCCCTGATGGTTGGACACGAAGACGTAGCTCTGGCGCGGAGCCAGATGCTCGCGGCCCTCTACCTTGATGGGCAGCAGAAGTATGCGGACTATGAATTTGGCCCACAGCCTGCCTGGGTGGTAGCCCCAGAAGTGGCCGTCGCCGATGAAGCAACCGGCCACCGTGACCAGTGAAGTGACTATAGATGCCAGCACGATAAGCGGCAGAGCTATGACAAGTTGGTATGCGTAGTATATGTATCTCATAGTGTTATTGGTGTTTCAGTGTGATTATTGTTATCTCGGAAGGCATCGCCAGCCGGAACGGAACCACTCCTCCGGCTCCGCAGCTCACGTAGAGCAGGCGCCCGTCGCGCTCGTAGAGTCCGTAGTCCTCGCTGTTGCCGAGCATCGTGGGGCGCAGTCCGAAGATGCTCATCTGTCCTCCGTGGGTGTGGCCGCTCAGCGTGAGCTGTGCCGTAGTGCTGTCGATGATGCTGCGTTGCCATGCCGACGGGTCGTGTTGCAGCATAAGCACGTAGGCTCCGCGTGGTATGCCTCTGACAGTTTTGCGGTAGTTGGCCTTTCTGGGGGAGCGGCTGTCGCGGTCGGCAGGCTTCTTGCCGTCGTTTTCGGTGCCTGCAATGTAGAACAAGGGGCTTCGCGAGGCGCAGGGGCGGAAGTTCTCGTTCAGCAGTAGCCGCCAGCCGAGGGTATCTTTCTCTGTGCTTACCACGCGGCGGGCCACCTCGCTCTTCTCTTTATATCTGCCGCCGGCATATTGTCCGTAGTCGTGATTGCCCAGAATTGACACCACGGGGGCTGCGAAGGCTCGGCTGCTGATAATCTCTTTCACGTTTGCTATCTCGTCGGGACGCGTGTTCTGCAGGTCGCCGGTGAAGCAGATAAGGTCGGGATGCTGCCCGTTCACGCTGTCGACGATGGCTTTCAGCGTGCCCCGCCGCCACCCCTGATAGGTTCCTACGTGCAGGTCGGAAACGTGGGCAATGCGGTAGCCGTCCATCGAAGGGGGCAACTCGTGGCTGCTCACTGTTATATGCCTTACCCGCACCTGCTGTGTGCCGAGGGTGAAACCGTACAAGAAGAGCACCATAACGGCTGCGGCAGCTGCCAGTCCGATGCGTTCGCCCCAGCGTTGGGTGGTGTGGTGGTAAGCGTTGTGGCCCCAGCCCAGTGCCGAACAGATGCAGAACACGGTCTTGGGCACAATTATCAGCCCGAGCACCAGCATGAACACCTCCATCACGGTGTAGTTGCGAGGTATGAAGTCGGGCTGTCCGGCCATGTGGCACAGCAGCACCAGGATCAGTGCCGACGGCACGAGCCACAGCAGCCGCTGCCATACAGACAGCCGCTGCCGGAAATATCGGTAGTCGATATATACGTCGGGCAGGAGCGTGAGCAGTATGAAGAATATGAAGCTGCGTTCTATCATGTTTGTCAGTGTAGTTTGTTTGTCAGTGTGCCGCATGGCAGCAGCAGTGCTGTCGGTGCTGTTGTATGTCGGCATATTGCGCTCTCTCGGCTGTCTTCACGAAGTGGCGCATACGCTCAACGGTCATTCCGCGCCGCCGTGCGTAGTCGGCCAGCTGGTCTTCGCCTATCTTTCCGATGCTGAAATGCACCGCCCTGGGGTGTGCGAGCATCAGTCCCGATACGCTGGAGTGGGGCACCATCATGCCGCTTTCGGTCAGGGTGATGCCTATTTGGCTCATGTCTATCAGGTCGTTGATGATGAAGTTGATGCTCATGTCGGGCATTGAGGGATAGCCCACGGCTGGGCGTATGCCCTGATAAGGCTCGCTGAAGAGTTGCCGGGGCTCGTAGTGCTCGTCGGGAGCATAGCCCCAGATGGTGCGGCGCACCTCTTCGTGGAGCCGTTCGGCAGTGGCCTCGGCGAGTCGGTCGGCCAGGGTCACGGCAAGCAGGTGCTGATAGTCGTCGGCTGAGTGGTCGTCGGCGAGCTGCCGGTCAACGGTAGTGGCGAAGATGCCCACCTTGTCGGGCTCGCCATGCCCCAAAGGTCGCACAAAGTCGGCCAACGAGCGGCAGTAGCTGCTGCCCTTTGCCGGTTGCTGCTGGCGCAGCAGGGGCAGCTTCACGCTGCCGAGCAGCAGGTCGTCGCCGTCGCTGAAGGCATCCGAAAGGGCAAAGGCCGCATGGGTATGGTAGCGTGGACGAAGCTCCTCAAGCATAGTCATGGCATCGTCGTGCAGCTGGCGGGCTGCCTCGCTGCTGCCGTTGCCCACTCCCCAGGCGTGGCGGAAGTATGCCCAGTTGATGTATGGCTCAACGTCGGATATGTTGTATGTGAGATATTGGGTCATTATGTTGAGTCGTGAGGCTACCTGTCGAATGACAGTTGCTGGCCTCGTATGCTTTCGTTGATAGTTCCTCGGTCGTAGACGAGTTGCCCGTTGCAGATGGTTTGCTCCACTCGCCACTGCATGGTAGTGCCGGCAAGCGGACTCCAGCCGCATTTGCTCTGAATGGCTTGGCTGTCGATGGTCCACGGCGAGGCCGGGCGCACAATGGCAATGTCGGCCTTGTAGCCCTTGCGCAGGTAGCCACGGTCGGCTATTCTGAACAGGGTTGCAGGGTTGTGGCACATCAGCTGCACCACTTTTTCTACCGTCAGGCCGGTCGAAGGGTCGTCGGCAAGCCCCAGCATAGCCACTAACGAGAACTGCACCATGGGCATACCGCTCATGGCTTTGGCTGCTCCGCCCTGCTTCTCGTGCAGCTCGTGGGGGGCGTGGTCGGTGCCTACGGTGGCAAGCTGCTGCGTGGTGGCAATGAAGCGGCGCAGTGCCTGGCGGTCGTCGTCGCTCTTGACCGCAGGGTTACACTTGATGAGGGCTCCCTTTGTGGCATAGTCGGCATCGCTGAACAGCAGGTGGGGCACGCACACCTCAAGGCTGATGGTGCCCCCTTGGTAGTGTTGCTCATAGAGCTCAATCTCCTTTCGCGTGGTGATATGCGCTATGTGGAGGCGTGTGGAGTAGCGGCTTGCCATCTGCATGGCCGTCAGCGACGACTTCAGGCAGGCTTCCGTGCTGCGTATCTGTGGGTGCAGGGCCACAGCCGGGTCGTCGCCGTGGAGCTGTTTCATGGCCTTCATGTTGCGGTTGATGATTGCGGTGTCCTCGCAGTGGGTCATCAGCGGCAGGTCGAGCTCGGCGGCACGGCGGAAGATAGTAGCCAGCGCATCGCCGTCGTCGACCAGCATATTGCCAGTAGACGAGCCCATGAAGAGCTTGATGCCCGGTATGGCTTTGCGGTCAATCTGTCCGAACAGGTGGCTGTTGTCCTTTGTGGCTCCGAAGAAGAAGCCGTAGTTGACGTGGCTGTCCTTCCTGGCAATGCTGAGCTTCTCTTCGAGTGCTTCGACTGTTGTGGTTTGGGGCACGGTATTGGGCATTTCCAGATACGAGGTGACTCCTCCGAAGGCAGCCGCACGGCTTTCGCTCTCGATGGTGGCTTTCCTTGTGAGTCCCGGCTGGCGGAAATGCACGTGGTCGTCGATCACTCCCGGCATGACAACACACCCCGTGGCATCTACCGTTCGGTCGAAGTGTCCACGGGGTGTGACGTTTCCTGTAATGATGTCGGCAATCCTGTCGTTGTCGACGACGATGCTTCCGGGCTGTCGTCGGCCTTCGTTGACGAGCAGCCCACCTGTTATGATGGTCTTCATATAGGCGTAGGGTTATCGTTGCTTAGTGCTGTCGCCAGCCATCTGTGCCGGTGTGGGCAGTGCGGTGGGTGCTCCCAGTGTGGTGCCCGGTGCCGGAGTGGGTGGCGTCTGGGTGTCGGCCATACCGTTCATGAGGTTCTGGTTGTGGTTGGCGGCATCCATATATTGCTTCACGTAGGGGTCGTTCTTGAAGCGGTCGGTGGCTTTGCTCATTATGTCTTCTATCCACGGAGTGAGCATGGGGTAGGGCATGGTAGCCGTAATCATCATAAACACTCCCGGGCCGAGCACGTTGTCGAAGTTCTCGGTGACGAACTTGGTGAGCATATCGTCCATCTTCTTAGATATCTTGGCATCTTCAATGGCCAGGCTGTGGTTCACCTTATCCATGTCGCTGCCGTCCATGATGGCCTGTGCCTGCTTGTGGCCCAGCTCGGCAGCCTCGTTCTGCAACTGGTCAAAGCCTTTCATGAAGGTGAAGAGCTTGTCGTTGAGCGGCGTTCCGCCTATGGTCTGCTGCGTGTCGTTGAGCTTTATCACGATGTCGCCGCTCTCAAGGACCACCGGGATGAGGCTCGTGCGGTCCATGTATATGTTGGCCATGCAGGTGGAATCTACCGATCCTGCAAATGCGAACGCCCCGTGGACCACGTCGCAGGAGTCAATGTCCTTGAGCTCTTCGTTGTCAACAATCTTCAGGTAGAGCTTGTGTCCGTCGAGGGTTGATATGTTCGACGAGCCTTGGATGTTGTAGCTGTTGGCACATGAGGTGACAGTCAGCACGGCGCAGAGCATACCTACCCAGGCGGCAAGGTGCTCCCCTATGGTTGAAGGCTTGATAGATGCTGTGTTCATATCTGGTTTTGTTGCTTTCGGTAGGGACAAAAGTACAATCTATTATTTAACGGCAAAAACTTTTTTATGCTATTTAAAAGAACCGACTGCTGTTTTAATCTTTTTTAGTATCGGCCTCTTTCTTGAGTTCCTGGCCTATTCGGTGGGTTATGTAGATTTCGAGCAGAGCCGCTACGAGCAGCACCACCACCCAGCGGTTGTATGTGTAGCTGACAAATTCGTCGTAGGCGCTGCCCGAGAACATACGTCCCATGAGGCCCCACTGCTGTTCGACCATGAGCACACCTGCCACCACGAAGCACACGTCGGCTATGATGGTTATCCGGCGCAGCCTGCGCAGGGTGATGCTGTTGCCGTCGTAGCTCTGGATGATTTGCATCGAGGCGAACAGGATTGCTCCTACGAGGTAGACCACGGCGGCTGCTTTCTGCATGAAGAGGAAGGCGTAGCAGCCTGCGCCCGCTGTCATGATGAAGCCGCCGGCGAGAAAGAGCACGGTCTGGAGCTTATTCAGTTGTTTCATAAGGCTTGCCGGTTGAGTTGGTTTTCTTGTCGTCGCTGAGCACGAAGATGTCTTCGTCATCGGCTTTCATAAAGTATCGCTCGCGTGCAATCTTGGCAATGGCATCAGGATTGCGGTTGAGCTCCTTCAGCCGCTTCGAGTCCATCTCGTAGCGGTGCTTGTATTTGGCTATCTCTTTCTGCAAATCTTCAATCTGGTATTCGTATTCTATTCGCTTGAGGACGCTTTCGTCGTCGATGAAGCCCACGATTGCCAAGCCTGCAATTATCACCAAGTGATACTTGAAGCGGCTCAGTATGTGCCAGAATATGCTGGTAATCTTGCTCATTATGTGCTGACGTTTCGGTTAGACGGATGCAAAAGTAAATAATACTTCCGACTTTCATGCCCTTTTAAGGTTATTTAAGGGTGGTTTGCTGCACTCCGGTCCTTGCTTCTTATATATAAATAAGGTTGAGGCAACTGTCTTGCGGTGTAATCAAAATGAAAGGAAAACAAAAGATTTGCTATCTATTTGCAAATAAATAAAATGATTTTGCTTGCAAAACATAGAAAAGTTACTACCTTTGCAGGCAATTAACGTGAAACGATAAAATAAATACAGACTTCCGATATGAGCAATTTGATAAAGCCAGAGGGCTACAAGCCCCTGACAGATATGCACCAGACGGAGCAGGGCATCAAGCTTATTAAAGACTTTTTCCAGGCAAACCTCTCCACCGAGCTGCGCCTGCGACGCGTCACCGCGCCCCTGTTTGTGCTGAAAGGACTGGGCATCAACGACGACCTCAACGGCGTGGAGCGTGCCGTGACCTTTCCTATCAAGGACCTGGGCGACGCAAAGGCCGAGGTGGTACACTCGCTGGCAAAGTGGAAACGGCTGACTCTGGCCGAGTATGACACCGCTCCCGGCTACGGCATCTACACCGACATGAACGCCATCAGAGCCGACGAGGAACTCGACAACCTACATTCGCTCTACGTGGACCAGTGGGACTGGGAGGCCGTCATCACCAAGGAGCAGCGCACCCTGGCTTTCCTGAAGAACATCGTAGAGCGTATCTACGCCGCCATACTGCGCACCGAGTACCTCACCTGCGAGACTTATCCGCAGATTAAGCCCTTCCTGCCCGAGAAGATACACTTCATCCACAGCGAGGAGCTGCTGGCCATGTACCCCGACCTCTCGCCGAAGGAGCGCGAGGATGCCATCTGCAAGAAGTACGGAGCTGTGTTTGTGATTGGCATAGGCGGACGGCTGGCCAACGGAGAGAAGCACGACGGACGCGCTCCCGACTACGACGACTGGACAACCGTGGCCGAAGACGGACGTGCAGGGCTCAACGGCGACATACTGATATGGTATCCCGTGCTTGAACGCTCGTTCGAGCTCTCCTCGATGGGTATTCGTGTCGACAAGGAAGCTCTGCTGCGGCAGCTCGCCCTCGAGGGCAAGGAAGACCGCAAGCAGCTCTACTTCCACCGCCGTCTGCTCGACGGAACGCTGCCGCTGAGCGTTGGAGGAGGTATAGGGCAGAGCCGTCTGTGCATGGTGCTGCTCCACAAAGCACATATCGGGGAGATTCAGGCCAGCATTTGGCCCGACGATATGCGCCTCGAGTGTGCCAAGTGCGGTATGCCGCTTATTTAGCAGAAGCAAGGCACCCTCTCACCCCTCACCTTAAGCCTCTCACCACAGAGGAAAGAGGGTTTCCGAAGGTTAAGTAAATAATCTTACAATATCCTTTCCGATACTCGCGCGTTTGGCAGCAAGACGTCTTCTGCAGCCAAATACGCGAGTATTTTTCATAGATAATCGTCCCACGACAGGCACAAACAGCACTGTAAGTCCATCAGCCCCGTACCTCTGAGCATTTCCTCGGCGTGCCGTAAACTTTCTCCAAAGGCTCTGTAGCGTTGTTACAAGACCCTTGGAGAACTGCTACAGATGCTCCGTAGCATTGCTCCAGCTGCTCCGGAGAAAGTTTACGGAGGGCTCCGTAAACGTAGATGGCGGTCTTAACAGTTTGATACAGAGTGTGTTCGGTACTGCGTCTTGCTGGCAGCCAAATCGCGCAGAGTATCCAAAGCCCTTTCAGGGACATACGCGCCGGGCACCATTAACCGCCATTCAGCGAACCGGCTAAAACAGAGGAAAAAGGCAATCTGGACACAATAAAACTGCAAAAATGCCCTCATTCAGCCGCATACGGTGACGAAATGTGAGCAAAACCTACTCTCAACACGCAGCAAAACACCGTTTTCAGCTCTGAAACAGCAACTCCGAAAGATGCAATTTCCGTGATTTTCTTCTTACAAAAGATAAACAGAGGACACAACCTGTGACTCTGTCGAAGCTGCTGCCACTCGGCCTTGTACGCAAAAAAGCAAGTCTTTTTTGCACGCAATGCACTCGTTTTTCCTTATGATTTTGTGCTACCTTTGCACACATAATTTATATTAGAGACTATCCTATGGCAAAGAAGAATGAGATTATCGTTAAAGATGTTGCTATCAAGACTATCTCAAAAGATGGTATAGATTACATTAGCATCACAGACATCGCCAGGCAGAAAAACGCCACAGACCCCAACGGAGTTATAGCTAACTGGATGCGTAACCGCAATACTGTAGAATTTCTTGGAATATGGGAAACTCTTCACAACCCAAATTTTAACCCCCTCGAATTCGAGGGGTTTAGAAAAGAGGCTGGTTTGAATGCTTTCACGCTTTCGCCAACTCGTTGGACTGAAGCCACTAATGCTATTGGAATTGTTTCGCAAGCGGGACGCTATGGAGGAACCTTTGCCCAAACTGATATAGCCTTCGAGTTCGCATCATGGATTTCCGTTGAGTTCCGCCTTTACCTTGTCATGGAGTTCCAACGCCTAAAAGCCAAGGAACAGGAATTATTGGGATGGACTGCTAAAAGAGAGCTCTCCAAAATTAACTACCGCATCCATACGGATGCCATCAAGAGCCATCTGATACCAGAAGAAATCACTTCTGCACAGGCCAGTATCATCTATGCAGAAGAAGCTGATGTGCTGAATGTGGCGATGTTTGGAATGACTGCCAAGCAATGGCGAGAGGCAAATCCAGACTTGAAGGGCAATATCCGTGACTATGCCACCATCAACGAACTGATATGCCTGTCGAATATGGAGAACATAAATGCCGTGCTTATCAATGACGGAATGCCACAGGGTGAAAGACTTGTGAAACTGAACCAGATTGCTATTCAGCAGATGCAAGTGTTGGAAGGGAATAGCAGTAAGAAACTACTTAAGTAATACAAAAGATGAAACTATCACCATTTGCAATAAAGCAAATCTCAGAACTCGTCAAAGATATAATGACGGGAACAAAGTGGGTTGACTTTTTTAATAGTTTTGGAGCACGTGACGTTTATGACAATGCTTTACCAGATATAGGGAAACCAAATCACGTTCGTCCTTCCAAAAAAGAGTATATAGCAAAAAGATTATCAGACATTAACGATACTATATATCTTCAACAGGCAGTATTAAGGCTTGCAACTCTTAGTGAGTTTTATCCAAAAGCTTTAAATAACTGCATAATACCAGAGAAGTACAAAATCGAGTGTGCTGATGGAGAATATGTTATGATGGGTGATGTAATGGAGAGCCCAAATAGCGTTGAAACAGAAGCCCATTTCCAAAATATACAAAATCAAATTATTGCAGAACTAAATAAAGCTCGTGTCTCAATTATTGTTGTTATGGCATGGTTTTCAAATAAAATTCTTGCCGACAAACTTATTGAGAAATACAAAGAAGGACTTGATGTAAAAGTTGCCATTTATGATGATGGTATAAACAGAAAACATGGTGTTGAACTTGCTGGTATTGACGTAAAAAGGATAAAGGCATTGCGTGGCGGAAAAATGCATGATAAATTCTGTGTAATTGACAATCAGGTCGTTATAACCGGATCGTATAATTGGTCTAGTAATGCAGAATTTAAGAATGACGAGAATATTGCAATTCTTCGTGACAACAAAAGGGCATCAGACTTTTCTGTAGAATACAGGCATTTGGTATTAGGGAGAAAGTAAAAATGCAAAATGGATGTCACAGAATAACACCTGTGGCATCCATTCTTTAGAATACTTTTCACTCGATTAGAAACTACTTGAGTAGTGCGACGAGTGAGAAGAGTGCGAACTGTGAGAGCTGTGTGAACTGTGCGAACTATGCGAATAGTGAGTATTCGCTTGATTCTGCACGTTCACAGGCTGCTCCAGAATCAGAGATTGTCCCTGCTCAGTGATAGAAACCTCGCTGCTATTCGTTACCTTTGCAATTACATCCTTGCTCAGGTTGGAAGCATACGTGGTTCCAGCAAGAAGGGCAGAGACCAAAAGAAATAATACTCTCTTCATTGAACCTCCTTTTTTAATTGTTAAACATTAAATGAACTATCACTCGACACAGGCCGAAGCCGTGATGTCTTCTAATTTGGGATTGATGTGTGCACTGTGATGCTTCTGATTGGAAGCAAACAGTCCTCCGCACTGCTGGCGAAGTTTGCATCCCTCGCACTCGGGCAGATAGGTGTCTTTCCAGTCGGAGATAGCATTGACAGCGAACTCCCTTATTTCGCGAGGCAGCACACACAGTTGGGCATTGTAAACACGAGTACAGATACCACGATTGGACAACAGCAAGACGGCTTGCTTCAGTTCCTCGTTGTAATCGTATGGGTCTATCCACAATTCTTCGAGATTGGTATCTGCATTACCCGTCGTTTCCATTTGCAGGAATGCTACTTGGCTGACAAACGGGAAATTGTGATAGATGTAATCGGCAAGTTGGGGTAATCGTTTGTAGGTCTGCTTATGCACTACGATTCTCAGTCCTATTCTCTGATGGAACAATGCGAGATTGTATAGTCCTTGCACCGTTTTATAGAAAGTCTTTGCTCCCACGATGCGGTTGTGCTCTTCGGCTATGTCCGAGAATATCGGCACATCTATTTGCAGGTCGTAATGCTTGCACATGGCCAGTTTCATGGCATATTCCTTATCGGCAAACTTCACTCCATTGGTTAGCAGACTGATGCCTGCTTTCGGCTGGTACTTCTGTATCTGCTTGATGAGGTCAAATAGTTTGTCGCCTATCAGCGTAGGCTCGCCACCAGTAATGCCGACTTCCACTGTATTCTTGTCTATTAGCGAAATCAGTTTGAGATTGAAGGGAGTTTTGTCATCTTCCTCTGTAACTGGAGGCTGTGGACACATGATGCAACGATGATTGCACCGCTCCGTAGCAAAGATGGCATTATGCAGCGACTTTATTTCATAGAGGAATACTATTTCACCCTTCTTGTTTATCAGTACCACATCGCCCTCGTTAAATTCATCGAGCGTTTGCACATTCCCCACACATGGCTTCCCACCAGCTATTTGCTCACTGTTTGTAATCAAAGCAGCGTAGCCAGACGGCAAATCCTTTGTGCTTGCTTTAACAAGAATCTCGTCCTTGCGGTTGAAGATGCTCTTACCCTTTAGCGTTATTCGGCCAAGGATGTCCGCTTCGATATTGAATGCTGTACCGTTTATCTGTTTCATAGATTAAAAACTTGATGAATAGTGAGACATGTGAGAGGCATGGGAAGCATGGTCACAATGACGAGGATATTCGAAACTTTTTGCAAATGCTTTAAGCGTTGTTTTGTCTATTCTTATAACAATTCTTTCGCCTATACGAAAAAGATCATTCCCAATTCGGATCAGCCTGATACTATTCGGAGTAGATCTATTGCGGCACATACTAAGAACATCATAAAAGGAATGGTCAGGCTTACCCATTAGTGTTAAAGCCTGCTCTTCAAATCGTCCACTACGATTTTCAGCAAAGAGAGTATCGGGTTTTATAAATGGTATACTGTCCAAATACAATTTCTCATTCTTTGTATACATATAGATAGTATCTGGAAGATGAACTTGTGCCTGTGCAAATCTTGATAAGAAAGCACAAACGAACGTGGTTATTATTCTCTTAATGACTCTCATAGCCGTTCAATTTATCCAAGACCAAAATATTCTGTTTATCTCTGGGTCGTGCTTCTTCAGCAATTCAAACAAGTAGTGCATGATGGCTGTATTTTTCTTACACATGTCACTCGTAGGACGATGCCCCACCATGTCGCCCTGTTCCGAATAGTTGCGCACAGGGTCAGCACCGCAATAGGGCTGGAAGACACACTCTGAGCACATAGGCAAACATTCAGTGCAAGCATTCTCAATAATGTGGTGCAATTTCTCACCATTGAACATTGACTGATAATTGTCTTCATTTACATTGCCCAACTTGAAATAGTAGTCCTTGAATCGGGCTAACATTCTTCCCTCATCGGCCACATAGACATTGCCATCCCAGTCATATATTGCTCCTGCAATACCTACTCCGGCAGGCGATTGTAAATCTACGAAGCCTGTAGCAAACGGCGTGAGTATTCTTTTCAATAGTAGGGCAGCATATCCTTCAATGAAGAAAGTGCCCTGCTTGTTCAGTTCTATGATATAGTCAAGACCTTCCTTGAAGTTCTCGATAAAATCCTCCACGGGGTATGCTATCTTCTCCTTGTATTGCTTGGCAAACCCATACGGATTCAGCGCACGAAGGAAAATATTGTTGTAGCCCATCCGCACATACTCGTCAATGATTTCCTTGAAGTGGCCAAGGCTATATTTAGATGTCGTCATCAGCGCCGATACGCTATCCTGTCCGCATATCTCACGAATCATCTTGATGTTCTCCTCAAACTTCTCATGGGTATGCGTCGTGTCCTGTAGCGGGCGGTTCGTGTTGTGCAGTTCCTTTGGACCGTCAAGCGAGGTCGATATGTCGCACTTGTGCTTTTTCAGATACTTCA
>ONLG01000048.1 GCA_900318625.1 uncultured Prevotella sp. | reverse complement strand
CTGAAATACGGATGGCCAAGCATCGAGATTGACCATGAGCTGCAACAGCAGGCACTCAGACCAATAGCCAAGATGCTCGAACTGAGCTGATTGACTTTTCTTTAGTAAGTAAAACATTTCTCTCACTTTATGTTCATTATCTCGCTGTAATTGAATATATTTGTGCAATCAAACGTAAATGGATGCTATTATGGAAGCAAGAAAAAGAGGTACTCGGTCTTTGTTTATCGGATAATATATCCTCATACTCTATGCAGGCGGATAGCATATCCGCCTGAACGAAAGGGTGAAGGGGCAAAAGAATATATCACTGATGTGCTTTTCGAAGGCTGTGGATGCCGCGTTGAATTGCAGGGGCTACCGCGCAAAAAGTAAAACAACTTGTTTTGGTCTGCAATAAGGGCCAAATTGCAATGCAATAAGTACCAAATCAGAGACCAAAACAAGTTGTTTTACTTTTTAGAGGGTAGCGGACGGTTTCGAGAAGGGGGCTTATTACGGTTTGTTAGCTATTTTATTTCGGTTAGATAGTTATCTTATTTTGGTTAGATAGCTATTTAATTTCGGTTAGATAGTTATCTTATTTCGGTTAGATAGCTATCTTATTTCGATAGGATAACCATGTTGTTTCGGCACTTTAGTTGAGTTTTTTGGACAATTCGCCTAAGTTTTTTAACGTAGAAAAACTTTAAAATCTATTAAATTTTGGGCGCAGACAAATCCGTGTTCGTACACGGAAAACGGCTCCTAAGCACTGTCTCAGCGGCTGAAACGGCGATTTTAACATTTTGTTAGACTTGTGAATAGTTGTAAATACCTATTTTTATAAGTGTTTGATATTAAGTATATTTGCAACCGCAAAATAACAATCACCTTTTCGATTATGATTTTCAAGAAGATATTTTCAATCCTTTTTATTAGTTCAATGTGTGTGACGGCATCGTTTGCCGACAACGAAATCAATCCCGAAAACAAGCCAGCAGAAGAAGAGATGGGCGAGCCCATGGACTGGTATGACGAGGAGTCTGAGTTCGAGGCTCTGTTCTCAGTCACCGGCGACGACATTCTCTCGTCGGCAATGCGCTATATCGGCACACCGTACCGTATGGGAAGCACTGGTCCGAGCTCGTTCGACTGCTCTGGTTTCACAAGTTACGTGTATCGCCAGATGAACATCAACCTCAACCGCACGTCGCGTGCCCAGTACACTCAGGGTGTGGCAGTGTCGAAGGATGAGCTTCGTCCCGGCGACCTGGTGTTCTTCGGCAGTCCCCGTTCTGGTGCCGGCGTAGGCCACGTGGGCATCGTCTACGAAGTGGAAGACGACGGCGACTTCAAGTTTGTCCATGCAAGCTGCAAGCGCGGTGTGACAGTGTCGAGCATCAACGACGGTTACTACGCGCGCAAGTATCGCGGAGCACGCCGCATATTGGCTTTCTAAAGCTATTCTCTCACCGCTACAGAGTCATCCCTTACGACAAACACGCCTTCAAAGCCCGCTTTGAGGGCGTTGTTCGTTATGGAGTCAACCTTGTGGGCATCCTGTTCGGAGATGTTGATGCCCTCGCGGTGGAGCGGCCACCTGTATCCCGTCTCGTATTCAACGGCTTCTCCGTTAGAGAAAGCATCGATAGGCGTGACGCAGAAGAGCGAGAATTTGCGCTGATTGCCCTCGATGTTGATGGTGAAACTCTTGTTTATTGGTTTCCTTGCCTGCGAAATCACCTGTAAAGCCATTCTTTTTCCAGTTCTGCTTGTTTCTATAGCTTTCACAGTATGGTGGGCATCGGTGATGATAAAAGCCAGCAGAAACAAAAAGAAAGCCCTTTTAAGGCGGTGCGGATTGGGGTAGAGGTCAATCACTGAAGCCAGTGCCAGTGACGCAACCGACAGTCCGGCATAGGTGTGCATGGTGCTTATGGCGGTGACGAGATGTGGCGACATCACTACTATGTAGGCTCCGAGGAGCATCATAACCCTTCTGGTGAACCATCGTGGCAGCCTTCTGACGAACAGCAGCCACAGCATTGGCAGCGCGAGCAGGGCTGTTGCGGTGAGCATCAGGTAGCTGCGGCTGGGCTCATGGAACAGGCTGACATAGTCGATGGGTATCCACGTGTATGCCACAAGCATCAGTGTGCGGCTCAGACGGTAGAGGATAGTGGCTGAGAAATACTCGTTGTTGATGATTTCATGGTAGGGGATGGACAGCCTTATGGCCGCATAGAGGCCTGCTGTCAGTATTCCTGTGGCCACATCCTTGAGAAACTGCCACAGCGAAGAGCTCTTGAAGGCTCGCACCACCACCGGAGCAGCCACTGCCCAGGCCAGTCCGTTCTCCTTGGCGAGGGCTGCTGCCATCACCATGAGCAGAAAGAGTGGGTAGCGTGGGGTGCCTTTCACCGTGAGCAGCACCCACAGCGAGAGCAGTCCGAACAGGTGGGCGTAGGTCTGGTTGAGTCCGTCGACGCTGAGCACGGTGCCAAGCATTGCCGGCGAAAGGTAGAAAAAGATGGTAGCTATGTTTGCGGTGAGCTCCTGGAAACTGAACTTTCGGCATATTCTGTAGACCATAAACGTGTTCAGCGCGTGTCCTGTGAATATGCAGATGTGGTTCAGGGTGGGGAAGAGTCGGTAGTCGAGAGCCACTATGTAGCCCATGAGCGCATCGAGCGGTCGCCATACCACTCCCCAGCGGAAGAAGAACTGCTGCCACTCGGGATTGAAGTTGGGCGACGACAGTGTGCTCCAGTCGTCGTAGGTGGGCAGCACATTGACGATGGCATAGATGAAGAGAGGCATCGTCAGCACTGCCACCACGAGCGATATGTTTAGTTTAGAGAGCTTCACGGTAAACTTTTTCTGAAGTGAGGGGAGAGAGGTTATGGGGTGAGAGGATAGTCGACGGTATGCTGTCAGACGAATGTCATTTCTGGCGAGCTACCTGATTATGGCAATCTTAGTCACCGTTCCGCTGTCGCCATTCTGTGTAGCTGTGTTGACAAGGTAGACTCCGCTTGCCACGCGCTTGCCGTCGAGGTCGGTGCCGTCCCATGTGAAGAGTCCGCCGTTGCTCTTTCCCTGAGCCACGAGCCGTCCGTTTACGGTCAGTATCTTCACGTCGGCGTTGTAGGTCAGTCCGCACACGGTGATGGGTCCGTTGTATTCGGCCTTGACGGGATTGGGATAGGCATATACGTTGTCGGCTGTCATCTCCTCAGCTGGTGTCACGGCATCGCTCATATACGAGCATAGACCGTTCTCAGTGGCAAAGAACACCTCGCCGGTGGTGTTGTTTACCTCAACGGCAATCACCTGGTTAGAGAGCAGTCCGCTGTTGTCCTCGGTGAAGTGATGCACTTCGGTCATGTTGTCGGCACTGATAAGGTAGACTCCCTGGTTTTTGGTGGCGAACCATTTGCGGCCTCCACCGTCGACCTTCATGTCCGAAGTGTTTACGTTGGCAAGCAGATAGTCGGCCAGGTCGGTGCCGTCGTTGCGCGGCACCTTCACCTGCTGGAAGATGGCTTCATTGCTTGGTAGTGACAGCTGGTCTGGTTCGAGCATTAGCGGACCGGCTCCCGTGCCCACCCAGATGTTGTTGTTCTTGTCTTCGGAGAGTGCTCCTATGACCTCGGGCGACAGCGTTGCGCCGTCTTCGTTTACGAAAGGATAGTAGCGTTTGGTCTCTTCGGTGGCTGGATTGAAGCTCACGAGTGCCGGCACACGGTAGAAATCATTGTTGAACCACAGTATGCCTCGGCTGTCGAACATAGGTTTCACCATGTTCTCCATGGCGCAACCCTCGTAGCTGTCAAGCAGACTGTTGTGGTATCCGGTCCATTGTCCGCTGGCCGAACGCTTGAACAGCGAGGTGTTGCGGCCTATGCTGTTGAGTGCCCACAGGTTGCCTGCGGGGTCGAAGGTCAGTCCTGTCACCATGACATAGTTCTTGGTGCCGGCAGGCACGGTGGCTGCCACGGTCAGAGGAGAGTTGTCGATGTTGTAGTTTGTCACGAAAGCACCGTTCTTGAACTCATAGATGCCGCTCATTGCGCCCACGAACACGTTGCTCTCGTCGAGCGGATTGACCGCCAAGGCATAGAGGTTTTTGTATAATAAGCCTGTTTTCTGCTGCAGGTTGTCCTCGAGATATGTCCAGTTCTCGCCGTCGAAGATCTGCACGTAGCCAACTTTGTTTGTTCCGCTGGTGGTGTATAGCTTTCCGTTGTGGAAGCGCATCACACCGATGTAGTTGTGTTTGGGCCCGTCGGGATTGAGTGTTTGCACCAGGGCCAGCAGCTCGGGGTCGAGCGTTCGGGTGCGCTTGGTGTATTCGCCCACGCGTTTCCAGTTGTTCTTGTCGAGCAGGTTGTCGGTCAGCGTGGCGCGATAGAGTCCGTTTGTGCTCGATGCGGCATAGATATACTGGTCTTCGATGTAGCAGTAGTCCACGCGGAAGCCCAGCTGATAGGTGTCGCTTATCTCCACCTTTGTGGTGTTGAGCTTCATTATTCCGAAGCCGGTGGCGATGTAAGCATACTCGTCGTAGATGGATATGTCGTAGATGGTTTTGTCGCCGGTAATCGACTTGGTCTTGTAGTCGGAGATATTCTCCACTGTTCCGTCGCTGCCGAGCAGGTCGAAGTTGAAGTTTGAGTAGCTTATCAGCAGCTTCTTGCTCTGGGCGCAATACCTTATGGTCTTTATGTTGCAGTCCGAGAGCTGGCGTATTTTGTCGTAAGTGGTGATGCTGTTGTCGTTTTTATTGTAGCTGTAGAGGTTGTTCGATGCCAGCACATATAGCGTGTTGCCGGCTTGTTCGATCTCCGTCACGTCGTAGTACGACAGATATGATTTCCATTGTCCCATGCCGCTGCCCTTGGCAGTGTGGGTGCCAAGGGCGAGCAGTGCTGCTGTGAGCAGAAGGTTTAGTATGTTTCTCTTCATCACCTGTTGATTTTTGTGTCAGTGTTGTTGTCTTATGAACTCGGCAAAAGCTGCCACGGCGCGTGCGCGGTGGGATATGCTGTTCTTTATCTCCATGCCTATCTCGGCAAAGGAGTGGTCGTAGCCTTCGGGTACGAATATGGGATCGTAGCCAAATCCCTCGCTGCCGTGCTTCTCGTGGGCTATCTTTCCTTTGACTGTTCCCTCGAAAGTGTAGGTCAGCGGATGGCTTTCGTCACCGTCGGGGTTCTTCTTTATAAACGTGATAACTGTGCGAAATTGTGCATTGCGGTTGTTTTTTCCCTTCATTTCGCGCAGCAGTTTGTTCATGTTGGCCTCGCTGTCGTGGTCTGTTCCCTCAGCATAGCGTGCGCTACGGACGCCCGGCTGTCCGCCGAGAGCCTCTACCTCGAGGCCCGTGTCGTCGGCAAAGCAGTCGATGCCGTAGTTGCGGAACACGTATTCTGCCTTCTCGCGCGAGTTCTCCTCCAGCGTTTCGTGGGTCTCGGGTATGTCTTCGTGGCAGCCTATGTCGGCGAGCGAGAGCACCTGGAAGCCTTCGCCGAGTATGCTGCGTATCTCTTCGAGTTTGTGACTGTTGTTTGTTGCGAATACTATCTTCATGATTGGTGATTGGTGTTGGGTGATTGGTGTTGTTCCTTTCCGTGCTCCCCTCCCTTGGAGAGGTGTTGGGGGTGGGTATTTGGTGATTGGGGTGGGGCAGCGCCTTTCTTTTTGTTTTTTGGCAGGCGTACTTTCATCTCGTCGAAGCCCTCGCCGTAGACTCCGATTACTGCGCTCTGGCTGACGAAGGCGTTAGGGTCTATCATCTTGATAAGGCGGAACATATACTGGCTTTCGTTCTTCTTGGCCAGTATGCAGAGCACTTTCATCTCCTGCCCGGTGTACCATCCGTGTCCGTCGAGTATGGTTACGCCGTGGTTCATCTGCGTTCCTATGGCATTGGCTATCTCCATGTGCTTGCGCGAGAATATCATAAACTGCACCGACTCGCGCCGCGAGTTCATCACATAGTCGAGCATGAAGTTCTCGATGACCATCGTGCAGAGTCCGAACACTATCTTGTAGGTGGCTTCGGTTATGGGATAGCCCCTCAGATAGATGAAAACGGGGAACGAGCTGCCTATGATGAGCAGGTCGACGAATATCAGTATGGTGCCCAGCGACATGTTGTGGTACTTGTTTATCACTGCGGCAATGATGTCGGTACCGCCTGTCGAGCCGTTGTGTAGGAACACTATGGCGAGCGATGTGCCTGTCATTACGCATCCGAGCACCAGCGACATGAAGTCCTGGTCGCCCAGCAGGCGTATCATCTTGCCGTTTTCGTCGGTTATGATGTCCTGTGCCACGCCCAGGAGTATCGACAGCATGACGATGGCATACACCGTCTTGACCATGAATTTCCATCCCATCACCTTCAGGGCAACCACAAGGAGCAGGAAGTTTATGGTGAAATAGGTGAGCATGATGGGTATTCCGTGGCCGCTGCCGTTGGTGGCATAGAACACGATAGCCGACATACCGGTCACTCCGCCGGTGACTATCTCGTAGGGAACGAGGAAGAAAGTCCATCCGAAGGTGTAGAGAAGGAGTCCAAGGGTTATCCAGAAATAATCCTTGAACTCGTTCCATATAATCTTTTGGGTTACTGTCATAGCACTGATAGTATTTGGCGTAAGGTTAGGTAGGTGTGTTTTGCTATGATAGAGAGGGTAAGTTCCGCCCTGTGTGGGGGCGGAACGCTGTTATTTCACTACAATGTTGATCAGTCGCTTGGGCACTACAATGACCTTAATGACCTGCTTGCCGTCGGTGTAGCGGGCTGTGCGCTCGTCGGCCAGGACAGCTTTCTGTATGTCGTCCTGTGTGGCATCGGCAGCGAAAGTCATGTCGAAGCGCTTCTTTCCGTTGAATGTCACGGAGAGCTGCACCTCGTCTTCCACGAGATACTCTTCGTTCCACTCGGGCCACTGGGCATCACACACGCTGCCTTCGCCGCCCATGCGCTCCCACAGCTCCTCGGCAATGTGGGGTGCGAAGGGTGCTATCAGCACCACCATGGTGCGCAGCAGCTCGGCATTGCGGCAACGCTGCTGTGACAGTTCGTTGGTGCAGATCATGAATGCCGATATGCTGGTGTTGTAGGAGAAGTTCTCGATGTCCTGCGAAACCTTCTTTATCAGCTTGTGTACGCTCTTGAGCGAGGCTTTCGAGGCAGGCTCAGAGCCTTGCTCATTGACCTTTGCCCCCTCTTCGGGGAAGAGCGACCAGAACTTCTTGAGGAAACGGTGGCATCCGTCGATGCCGTTGGTGTCCCAAGGCTTCGACTGTTCAACCGGTCCGAGGAACATTTCGTAGAGGCGCAGGGTGTCGGCACCGTAGCGTTCGACAATCATGTCGGGGTTGACGACGTTGAACATCGACTTCGACATCTTCTCTATTGCCCAGCCGCAGACGTACTTGCCGTTCTCGAGAATGAACTCGGCGTTCTCGTATTCGGGCCTCCACTTGCGGAAAGCATCAATGTCGAGCACGTCGGCAGACACTATGTTCACGTCTACGTGGATGGGAGTGGTGTCGTATTCGCCCTTCAGTCCGTAGCTGACGAAGGTCGGCTTGCTCTTTGCCTCGTCGTTGTTGATGCGGTAGACGAAGTTGGAGCGCCCTTGTATCATGCCCTGGTTGACGAGTTTCTGGAACGGCTCTTCCTTTACCGACACTCCGAGGTCGTGGAGAAACTTGTTCCAGAAGCGCGAATAGATAAGGTGTCCCGTGGCGTGCTCGGTTCCGCCGACATACAGGTCCACGTTCTGCCAGTACTCGTCGGCCTGCTTCGATACGAGTGCCTCGCCGTTCTTGGGGTCCATGTAGCGCAGATAGTAGGCCGAGGAGCCTGCAAAGCCGGGCATGGTGTTCAGCTCCAAGGGGAAGATAGTCTTGTTGTCTATCTCGGCAACGTCGGCAATGGTGTTCTTCGTGGTGTCCCATGCCCACTTCCTGGCGCGTCCCAGAGGGGGTTCTCCCGACTCTGTGGGCTGATATTTGTCAATCTCCGGCAGCTCTAAAGGCAGGCAGTCTTCGGGTATCATGTATGGCATACCGTCCTTGTAGTACACCGGGAACGGCTCGCCCCAGTAGCGCTGGCGCGAGAAGATGGCATCGCGCAGGCGGTAGTTCACCTTCACGCGTCCAAGGTTGTGGCTCTCCACGAACTTCTTGGTGGCCTGTATTGCCTCTTTCACGCTGAGAGAGTTGAGCGTGAAGCCGTCGAGTGCGGTCTTGCCTTCACGCGGCGAGTTGACAACCTTTCCCTCCTTGGCATCGAAGCTCTCCTCGCTCACGTCGGCACCCTCGATAAGCGGTATGATGGGAAGGTCGAAATGCTTGGCAAAAGCATAGTCGCGCGAGTCGTGGGCAGGCACGGCCATGATTGCTCCGGTGCCGTAGCCGGCCAGCACATATTCGCTAATCCACACTGGTATCTTGTCGCCGGTGAAGGGGTTGATGGCATACGAGCCCGAGAAAACGCCCGTCACGCGGTGGTCGGCGATGCGTTCGCGCTCGGTGCGCTTCTTCACGTAGGCCACATATTCGTCTACGGCAGCCTTCTGCTCGGCGGTGGTGAGCTGCTCTACGAGCTCGCTCTCGGGTGCCAGCACCATGAACGTCACACCGAAGATGGTGTCGGCGCGGGTGGTGAACACCGTAAGACCTACCCCTGACCCCTCCCCCAGGGAGGGGGAACAAGTCTTGAAGGTAATCTCAGTACCCTCCGAGCGGCCAATCCAGTTGCGCTGGGTTTCCTTCAGCGAGTCAGTCCAGTCTATGGTGTCCAGTCCGTCGAGCAGACGCTTGGCATAGGCGCTCACACGAAGGCACCACTGGCGCATCTTCTTCTGCACAACGGGATAGCCTCCGCGCACCGACACGCCGTCGACCACCTCGTCGTTGGCAAGCACGGTGCCCAGTCCGGCACACCAGTTCACCATCGTTTCGCCCAGATAGGCTATGCGGTAGTTCATCAGCACTTCCTGCTGGCGCTTCTCGTTCCATGAGTTCCACTCCTCGGCACTGAAGTTCAGCTCCTCGGAACAGGCCACGTCGATGCCCTCAGAGCCTTTCTGCTCGAAGTGGCTGACGAGTTTTTCTATTGGCTGGGCACTCTGACAGCGGTTGCAATAGAACGAGTTGAACATCTTTTGGAAGGCCCACTGCGTCCAGTGGTAGTAGCCCGGCTCGCAGGTGCGCACCTCGCGGCTCCAGTCGAACGAGAAACCAATCTTGTCCAACTGCTGGCGATAGCGCGCTATGTTCTCGTTTGTGGTCTTCTCAGGGTGTTGTCCTGTCTGTATGGCATACTGCTCGGCGGGCAGTCCGTAGGCATCGTAGCCCATGGGGTTGAGCACGTTGAAGCCCTTGAGCCTCTTGTAGCGGGCGTAGATGTCGCTGGCTATGTAGCCTAAGGGGTGTCCCACGTGGAGCCCGGCACCGGAAGGGTAGGGGAACATATTCAAAACGTAGAACTTCTCTCTGTCGGCATCCTCCGTAACCTTGTAGGTCTGCTGCTCGACCCACCGTTGCTGCCATTTCTTTTCAATCTCTCTGAAATTGTATTCCATTGCTTCTATTTAGTGTTTTTATTCTTTCCTGACGTTGCGCAGTGCTTTGACGGGAGTGGCAAAGCCTGCTCTTCCAACTTGCAAAAATACTCCAAAAGGGCCGAACGGCAAAATAATCTACTCCTTTTCTTGCTAAGCGCAACTTGCAAGCGGCCCTTTGGCAAAGTAATATGGCCCATATTGGTCGGTAATATGGCCCATATTGGTCAGTAATATGGCCCATATTGGAAACAAAATTTTCGCAATCCGACGGAAAACACTACCTTTGTAGATTGCAGAGCGCATTTGCGCTGCTTTTTGAAACGACAACAACAACACTACTACCGATGGCAAAGAAGGAAAAGGGACTTACCCCGATGATGCAGCAGTTCTTCTCGTTCAAGGAGAAATATCCCGATGCTGTGCTGCTGTTTCGCTGTGGCGACTTCTACGAAACCTACTGCGGCGATGCCGTGGAGGCATCAAAGATACTGGGAATAACGCTCACGCGGCGCAACAATGGGGGCAGCACGGAGGCCACAGAGATGGCCGGCTTCCCCTATCATGCCCTCGACACCTATCTGCCGAAGCTCATCAGGGCAGGTCGCCGCGTGGCTATATGCGACCAGCTCGAAGATCCCAAGCTCACCAAGAAGCTCGTAAAGCGAGGCGTGACCGAGCTGGTGACGCCGGGCGTGGCCATGACCGACAACGTGCTGAGCTACAAGGAGAACAACTTTCTCTGCTCGATACATCTGGGCAAGGGCAGCTGCGGTGTGGCTTTCCTCGACATTTCCACGGGCGAGTTCCTCACTGCCGAGGGCACTGCCGACTATGTTGAGAAGCTGATGACTAACTTCCAGCCTAAGGAAGTGCTCTTCAACCGTGAGCGCAAGCAGGATTTCGTGCGTCTGTTCGGCTCGCGCTTAGTGACGTTCGAGATGGACGACTGGGTGTTCACCGAGGCTACAGCGCGGCAGAAGCTGCTTCGCCACTTTGCCGTGAAGTCGCTCAAGGGCTTCGGCGTGGACCATCTGCACAATGGAGTGATTGCCGCTGGTGCCATCATGGAGTATCTGGAGCTGACCCAGCACAAGCAGATAGGACACATCACGTCGCTCCGGCGCATTGAGCAAGACCGCTACGTGAGGCTCGACCGCTTCACCATACGTTCGCTGGAGCTGCTCGAACCCATGCAGGAAGGAGGCTCGTCGCTGCTTCAGGTCATCGACAACACGGTCACGCCGATGGGCGGACGTATGCTTCGCCGGTGGGTGGTGTTCCCCCTGAAGGACGAAAAGGCTATCAGCCAGAGGCTCGATGTGGTGGACTTCTTCTTCCGAAAGCCCGACGTGCGCTATGCGCTGACCGAGCAGTTGAGCCACATAGCCGACCTGGAACGCATCATATCGCGTGTGGCTGTGGGCCGTGTGTCGCCGCGCGAGATGGTTCAGCTGCGCGTGGCACTCGAGGCTGTGGAGGTAGTCAAGGCCGTCTGTGCAGCCGCCGGAGACAGTCCGCTCAGCGGAGTAGGGGAGCGGCTGGAACCGTGCCGCGAGCTGAAGGAACTCATTGCGCGCCAGATACAGAACGACCCGCCGCAGCTGCTGAGCAAGGGAAACGTCATACGCGACGGATTCAACAGCGAGCTCGACGAGCTGCGGCATATCTCGCGAAGCGGAAAAGACTACCTGCTGGAGCTGCAACAGAAGGAGAGCGAGCGCACGGGCATTGCTTCGCTGAAGGTGGGATACAACAATGTGTTCGGCTACTACCTCGAAGTGCGCAACACCTACAAAGACCACGTGCCGCAGGAGTGGATTCGCAAGCAGACGCTGGCGCAGGCAGAGAGATACATTACGCAGGAACTGAAGGAGTATGAGGAGAAGATCACCGGTGCCGACGAGCGCATACAGCGGTTGGAGGAAAGGCTTTTTGCAGAGCTTGTGGGCGAGACTCAGAAGTTCATACCGCAGATACAGACCGATGCCCAGATAGTGGCCGAGGTGGACTGCCTGCTCTCGTTCGCCATGACAGCCGAGCAGAACAAGTATGTAAGGCCCGTTATCGACGACTCACTGGTGACTGACATACACCAGGGTCGCCATCCGGTGATAGAGCGCCAGATGCAGGTGGGCGAGCAATATGTGCCCAACGACATCATGCTCGATTCGCAGCATCAGCAGATTATGATAATAACCGGTCCCAACATGGCCGGTAAGTCGGCTCTGCTGCGCCAGACGGCACTCATCGTCCTGATGGCGCAGATAGGCTGTTTCGTGCCGGCAGAGAGCGCGAGGATTGGTATGGTGGACAAGATTTTCACCCGTGTGGGTGCATCGGACAACATATCGCTCGGCGAGTCGACGTTCATGGTGGAGATGACGGAGGCATCGAACATCCTGAACAACGTCACTCCGCGCTCGCTCGTGCTCTTCGACGAGCTTGGACGAGGCACTTCCACCTACGACGGAATAAGCATAGCGTGGGCCATCGTGGAGTATCTGCACGAGCATAAGCACGCTCAGGCGCGAACGCTCTTTGCCACTCACTACCACGAACTCAACGAGATGGAGAAGCTCTTTGCCCGTGTGAAGAACTACAACGTGAGCGTGAAGAACGTGGATGGCAAGGTGATATTCCTGCGCAGGCTCGAAAGGGGCGGCTCGGAGCACAGCTTCGGTATCCATGTTGCCGAGATAGCGGGTATGCCGAAGTCGATAGTGAAGCGTGCCAACACGGTGCTGGCGCAGCTGGAACAGGCCAACTCGCAGAAGGGCGCGGTGGGAAAGCCGCAGGCCGCGGCCATTGAGCAGACGCGCGAGGGGATGCAGCTGTCGTTCTTCCAGCTCGACGACCCCGTGCTGTGCCAGATACGCGACGAGATTCTGGGCCTCGACATCAACAACCTTACGCCGGTGGAGGCCCTGAACAAGCTCAATGAGATAAAGAAAATAGTGAGCGGAAAGAACTAAAAGATAATTTAGAATGAATAATGAATAAGGAATAATGTCCTTGTTGCTATTCAAAAACAAAGCAACCGCTTAACTAACCATGTATTATTCCTTATCCATTATTCTTTATTCATTATTCATTTTCTCCCGAACGACCGCCATACGCTCCATGCACCGATGGCTATCAGCGGGATGCTGAGCAGCTGTCCCATGTCGATAGGCATCGAAGACTCGAAGGCTTCCTGCACTTCCTTGGTGTATTCCACGGCGAAGCGGAAGGCGAAAATGAGCAGCAGACACAGTCCGAAGAACAGTCCTGAGCCCACCTTCTGCGGTTGTTTCAGGTAGATGGATAGGATAAGGACGAATATGAGCAGGTAGGCTATGGCCTCGTAGAGCTGTCCCGGATGGCGCGGAGCCTGGTCGATGCGCTCGAAAACGAAAGCCCAGGGCACGTCGGTGGGGCGCCCTATGATCTCGGAATTCATCAGATTGCCAAGGCGGATGAACATCGACGTGAGCGGCGCGCATATTCCCATATTGTCTAACACTACCCAGCCGGGCACCTTCAGGTGTCTGACGTAGAGCCACAGACCTGCCAGCAGTCCCAGCACGCCACCGTGCGAGGCGAGTCCCTGGTAGCCTACGAACTTCCATGTGCCGTCGGTGAGGTGGCGCATGGGGATGAACATCTCGATGAAATGGTCCCACGAACCGAGGAAATAGGCTGGCTCGTAGAACAGGCAGTGGCCCAGGCGGGCACCGATAAGCACGCTGAGGAACACGTAGAGGAACAAAGGCTCGAACTGTTCGTCGCTGAGCTTCTGGCGCTTGTAGAGCCACCGCATCAGCAGATAGCCCAGGGCAAGTCCTGCCAGCCAGCAAAGCGAGTACCAGCGCACCTCGAAGCTGCCCACACTGAACGCCGTTTCGTCGGGGTTCCAGTGGATAAACAAAGGATTGAAGTTCATGGCTTGGTGTTAAACATTGAAGCGGAAGTGCATGATGTCGCCGTCTTGCACTACATAGTCCTTGCCTTCTATGCCCAGCTTTCCGGCCTCGCGGACTGCTGCTTCGCTGCCATAGGCAATGTAGTCGTCGTACTTTATCACTTCAGCACGTATGAATCCTTTCTCGAAGTCGGTGTGGATGACACCGGCACACTGCGGTGCCTTCCAGCCTTTACGGTAGGTCCAGGCTTTCACTTCCATCTCTCCGGCTGTGATGAAGGTCTGCAGGTTGAGCAGCGAATAGGCTTTCTTGATGAGTCGGTTCACGCCGCTCTCCTCCAGTCCGAGCTCGTCGAGGAAGAGCTGTTTGTCCTCGTAGGTCTCCAGTTCGGCAATGTCTTCCTCGGTCTTTGCCGCGATGACCATTGCTTCAGCACCCTCTTCACGGGCCAGCTGCTCTATCTTCTTGGAGTATTCGTTGCCCGACTTGGCGGCTGTCTCGTCGACATTGCAGACGTAGAGCACGGGTTTCGAGGTGAGAAGGAATAGGTTGCGTGCGGCTTCCTGCTCCTCCTTGGAGTCGAAACTCACTACGCGGGCGTTCTTGCCTTGCTCTAACACCTCCTTGTAAGCTTCCAGAACGCCGAGCAGAACCTTGGCATCCTTGTTGCCTGCGGCGGCTGTCTTCTGCGTCTTGGTGAGCTGTGACTCTATGGTTTCCAGGTCCTTGAGCTGAAGTTCGGTGTCTATGATTTCCTTGTCGCGTATCGGGTCGATGGTGCCGTCGACGTGGGTGATGTTGTCATCGTCGAAACAGCGCAGCACATGGATAATGGCATCGGTCTCGCGGATGTTTCCAAGGAACTTGTTTCCCAAGCCCTCGCCGCGCGAAGCTCCCTTGACGAGGCCCGCTATGTCTACTATCTCGCACGTGGCCGGCACTATGCGGCCCGGATGAACTATCTCGGCAAGCTTCGTCAGGCGCTCGTCGGGGACGGTGATGACACCCACGTTGGGTTCTATAGTACAAAAAGGGAAGTTTGCTGCCTGTGCCTTCGCACTCGACAAGCAGTTGAACAGTGTGGACTTGCCCACATTGGGCAGTCCGACAATACCACATTTCAATGCCATTTCTTATCTATAAACGTTTATATTAGCGCCTGCAAAATTAAGCAAATTACTTTGTAATGGAGAATTTACTTTATTTTATTCACATATTTTGGCAGCGATGGCGTTCAGTTGGAGGCATCGCTGCCTCATGTTTTCTATTATCTCGTTCTGCCAGGGGAAAGGAGAGAGCATCAGAAGGCGGCCTTTTGAGTAGGCTTCGAGGTAGCTGGGCTGGGGCTTGAAGTATGGATGAAAGCCTTTAAGGAGTAATACGATGAGTGGAAAACCGGCTGAAAGAGCCGCTGTTGCAATCTGTTGTTCACCCGCACTGATGCATGGAGAGACTATCACGGATCCTTTTCGTCCTTTCATCAGGATGATTTCCTTCAGTTGCTCGATGTCGTTTTGATAGAGATGGCGTGAGCATTGCACCTGAATTTTGCTCGGACAGTCGAGCAGAAAGTAGTTTCCCATCGCCTGCATGGGTATGCCAGCTACGTTGATAGAGGCAATAATATTGAAGTATTCAGGGTGTTTGTGCTTGATAAGCCAGCGTCGTGGGTTGTCATCTATGTACTTATTCATTCTTTCCAGCTGGTCTTTTCCTTGTAGTATGCGGTCGTTGTAGCCTGTTTCCCACAGCACACCGTGGTTGCGTTGCTCTCCTTTCGGGTGCCGGTTTTGTCCTGTTGACTGCGGTAATTCCGCAGTATACAGAACAGGGAGGAGGCCCAAGAGCCTCGCTGCCTGGTTTGTTCCGACTTTAAATCCCCATATTATGCGGCCTAAATGGTAGCCTATGTCTTGCTTAACAAAGAGCAGGCCGTGGATGTGGTCAGGCATAATGCACAGCTTCAGCGGCTTTACCATCGGGTGATATTGTGGTATGTTGAACCAGCAGTCCTTTACTTTCTCTCCAAAGGGAGTGAGAACGACCTCTGCTATGGGGTTTTCGTCGGTAGAGTGGGGCAGTTCTGCGATTTTGCCGAGTATCGGTCTCCGCCTCTCAGTGGCCATAGTGATCATGTATATGCCTCGTGATGTGTAGTCGTGGCTGTTTGAGCGGCGTTTCATCGATGGCTTCTTGCCTTTTGCCCATAGCTCCCACTTGTGGGGATTGCTGTCGTTTTGGTTTGTCATGGGGGTGCTTGGTGTTTGTTTTTGTTGTTTTTTGTTATGTA
>ONLG01000028.1 GCA_900318625.1 uncultured Prevotella sp. | reverse complement strand
ACGAGGGCTTCAGCCTAATTTTATATCAAGAAAAAAGTTTTAGCGGACAGCAATATAAATCAGTATAAACAAGTATGAGGGCAGACTGCTGCGGCAATGCGGTTGGTAGCTGTTCTCGTAAATTGACTTCGCACACTATGTGGATGTGAAGCCTATGGTGAACCAGT
This sequence comes from uncultured Prevotella sp., assembly GCA_900318625.1. GTDB lineage: Bacteria > Bacteroidota > Bacteroidia > Bacteroidales > Bacteroidaceae > Prevotella. Next base: position 23,164 of record ONLG01000028.1, on the reverse strand, counting down.
TGCAGTGCAATGTGATGATTCAGCAGAGGGGGATAGAGCCTGTTCTTGACGCGACCGACACCAAGATGATGGCCTGGGGACCACTGGGTGGACAGGGAGTAGACGGCATCGTGAAGAGTGATGCCTTGGCTTCGATTGGCTATAAGTATGGCAAGAGTGCCGCACAGGTGGCTCTGCGCTGGCTCACTCAGCGCGGCATAGTAGCAATACCTAAATCGGTAAAGAAGGAACGAATGGCGCAGAACCTCGACATCTTCGATTTTGCGTTGGCGCAGGACGAGATGGAGCAGATTGCCGCACTGAACCAGCACGACACGGGCACGGTGGACTTCCACGACCCGCAGTTCGTGAAATACCTTATCGAGACTTACGGTTAAAGGGAAGGACGATTGTTGGCGCGAGGCCGCGCGGCTCAGACCTCAAAGTAGGTCTGTAGCTGCACGGTTGCGGCCCCGTCTGTGTTGTCGAGATCCTTTACAACCTTGCCGTGTTCCATCAGCACCACGCGCGAACTTATGTCGACCGTGTGCTGCAGGTTGTGGCTCGACACCACGACTGTGGCTCCTGTCTGCGCATTGTAGTCGGTCAGGAGTCGTTTCAGAAGGTTCTGCGACGAGGGGTCGAGGAAGTTGAAGGGTTCGTCGAGAATGAGTATCTGCGGACGGTTGAGCAGAGCAGCGATGATGCCAATCTTCTGCTTGTTGCCAGCCGAGAAGTTGCGTATGTACTTCTGCTGGCCGAGTATTTCGTCGGCCATGAATGGGCGGTAAGCCTCAAGGCGCTCGCCGACCGTAGCGGCATCGATGCCGCTGGCCTTGCCCACAAACTCGAAGAACTCTTCGGGCGTGAGGAAGTCGATGAGGAAGCCCTCGTCGATGTATGCGCTGGTGAAGTCCTTCCAGTCTTCGCTTTCTGCCGGGTTGATGGCAAGGCCGTCCTGTGCGGCATCGGCAACGTATGCCACCGAGCCTTCGTCGGCACGTATTAGGTCGAGCAGCAGTCGGAAGAATGTCGTCTTGCCCGCTCCGTTGTTACCAACAAGTCCCAGCATCTCCCCAGAGGAGATGCTGAGACTTTCTATATCTACTGCCGTTTTGTCGCCAAACGTTTTCTTGAGATTGTCAACGGTGATGTTCATAGTTCGTTCAGCGTGTTATCTCAGGTTACGTCCGTGGCAGTGCTTGAACTTCTTGCCGCTTCCGCATGGGCACGGGTCGTTGGGTCTTGGCATCTTGTCCTTTACGATAGGCGTGCGGTTGGGCTGTTGTGCGCCTTCGCGGGTGTCCTGGCTTGCAGCAGCGCGCTGTCCCGGGTCGGTGAGGTCGTCTTTCTGCTCGTTGTATCGCTGCGAACGCTCCTCGGGAGCAGCCTCCTGCACTTCGTCCTGCTGCATTTCGGGTATCTGTCCGCGCATGAGGATGGCGGTGGAGCTGTCGTACATATCGTTAATCATGGCATCCCACACCTTTGCACTCTCAACTTTGAAGATCACGAGCGGGTCTTTCTGCTCGTAGGAAGCGTTCTGAACGCTGTGCTTCAGCTCGTCGAGCTGTCGCAGGTTCTCCTTCCAGTTGTCGTCGATAAGGTGGAGCATGATTACCTTCTCGAACTGTTTGACAACCGACTTGGCCTCAGAGTCGTAGGCTTCCTTCAGGTTGCAAGGTATGTTGTAGACCCTCTTGCCGTCGCTTATGGGCACCATGATGCGTTCGTAGATGGCTCCCTGGGTTTCGTAAACCTGCTTGATGATGGGCCATGCCACCTCCTTGATGCGTTCGGTCTTGGCGTTGAAGTGGGCCATAGCCTGCTGGAATGAGCGTTCGTTGAGTTCCTCGCGCTGCAGGTTGATGAACTCTTCCTCGGTGAAGGGGCAGTCCATAGCCATCACCTTGAGGAACTGTTCCTTGCATCCTGCATAGTCGTTGTTGCTGGTTATGTAGAGCACGCGGTCCCAAATCATGTTGGCAATGTCCATGCCGATGCGCTCGCCCATGAGTGCATGGCGGCGTTTCTGGTAGATTACGGTACGCTGCATATTCATCACGTCGTCGTATTCGAGCAGACGTTTACGCGTACCGAAGTGGTTTTCTTCTACTTTCTTCTGTGCTCGCTCTATGCTGTTGGAAATCATCTTGGCCTCGATGCGCTCGCCTTCCTGCAAACCGAAGCGGTCCATCCACTTGGCAATGTTCTCGCTGCCGAAGAGTCGCATCAGCTTGTCTTCCAGAGAAACATAGAAAACGGAGCTTCCCGGGTCGCCCTGTCGTCCGGCACGTCCACGGAGCTGGCGGTCGACGCGGCGGCTCTCATGGCGTTCGGTGCCTATGATGGCCAGTCCGCCGGCTTTCTTCACCTCGTCGGTGAGCTTGATGTCGGTACCACGACCGGCCATGTTGGTAGCAATGGTAACGGCTCCGAGCATACGCTCCTCCTCGCGCACGTCGCCCTGGGGAATGGCCTGCTTGCCAGGTGCCTGCTCCATGGCCTGCTGATAGCGGTTGGCCGACTGCTTGTCGCAGAAGGCGCGCCCGTCGGTGGCTATCCAAACCTTGCCGAGTGAGCTTCGTCCGGCCTCGGCCACGATGTCGGCCTCTTTCTGGTGGAGCTTGGCATTGAGCACGTTGTGGGGAATGTTGCGCAGTTTCAGCATACGCGAGAGCAGCTCAGAGATTTCTACCGAGGTGGTGCCCACGAGCGAGGGGCGGCCTGTGGTGCGCATATCCACAATCTCCTCAATCACAGCGTTGTACTTCTCGCGTGCTGTCTTGTAGACGCGGTCGTTCATGTCGTTGCGGATGACGGGCTTGTTGGTAGGTATCTCCACTACGTCGAGCTTGTAGATGTCTGAGAACTCGCGCTCTTCGGTCATGGCCGTACCGGTCATACCAGCCAGCTTGTGGTACATACGGAAGTAGTTCTGCAGCGTGATGGTGGCGTAGGTCTGCGTGGCAGCCTCCACCTTGACGTGCTCCTTGGCTTCAACAGCCTGGTGCAGACCGTCGCTCCAGCGGCGACCTTCCATGATACGGCCTGTTCCCTCGTCCACGATTTTCACCTCGCCGTCGATTACCACATACTCTTCGTCCTTGTTGAACATACAGTAGGCTTTCAGAAGCTGCTGCAAAGTGTGGACGCGCTCGCTCTGAGTGCTGTAGTAGGTCATCAGTTCGTCCTTCTTGTTCAGGCGTTCCTCGTCGGTGAGAGAGGTGTCGGCCTCGAGTTCCGACATCTGGCTTGTTATGTCGGGGAGCACAAAGAGCTTGTCGTCACCCACCTGCTTGGCCAGCCATGCCGTACCCTTGTCGGTGAGGTCGCATGAGTTGAGCTTCTCGTCGACAACGAAATAGAGCGGCTCCACGGCCTTCGGCATCTCGCGGTTGTTGTTCTGCATATAGTACTCCTCGGTGCGCTGCATACCCGACTTGATGCCTTCCTCGGAGAGATACTTGATAAGTGCCTTGTTCTTGGGCAAGCTCTTGAACGAGCGGAACAGTGCGAGGAAGCCGTCTTCCTCCTTTTGCTTGTCGCCCGAAGCCTGTCCCTCGCTGATGAGCTGCTTGGCCTCGGAGAGGTATTTGGTAGCCAGCTGTCGCTGCACTGCCACCAGTCGTTCGACAAGGGGCTGATACTCCTCGAACATCTGGTCTTCGCCTTTGGGGATAGGACCAGAGATGATGAGCGGAGTACGTGCGTCGTCGATAAGCACCGAGTCGACCTCGTCGACGATGGCATAGTTGTGGCGGCGCTGCACGAGGTCGGCAGGCGAGATGGCCATGTTGTCGCGCAGATAGTCGAAGCCGAACTCGTTGTTGGTTCCGAAGGTGATGTCGGCCATGTAAGCCTTGCGGCGCGCATCGGAGTTGGGCTGATGCTTGTCGATGCAGTCTACGGAGAGTCCGTTGAACATATAGAGCGGTCCCATCCACTCCGAGTCACGCTTGGCCAGATAGTCGTTCACGGTGACTACGTGTACGCCGTTGCCGGTGAGTGCGTTGAGGAAAACAGGCAGGGTAGCAACGAGAGTCTTACCCTCACCCGTAGCCATCTCGGCAATCTTGCCCTGATGGAGCACTATACCGCCGAAGAGCTGCACGTCGTAGTGTATCATCTCCCACTTGAGCAGGTTGCCTCCGGCAGTCCATTCGTTGTGGTAGATAGCTTTGTCGCCGTCGATGGTTATGAAGTCCTTGTTCGGGTCGGCTGCCAGCTCGCGGTCGAAGTCGGTAGCCGTAACTACCGTTTCCTCGTTCTCGGCAAAGCGGCGTGCCGTGTCTTTCACGATGGAGAACGCAACGGGCATTACCTCGTCGAGAGCCACCTCGTATTTCTCCAAAGCTTCTTTCTCGAGCTTGTCAATCTGGTTGAATATAGGCTCGCGCTCATCGAGTGGCGTCTGCTCGATAGTTTCCTTGAGCTTGGCTATTTTCTCGTTCTCCTCGTTGGCAGCAGCCTGCACAAATTTCTGTATCTCTTTGGTTTTCTGGCGCAGCTCGTCGTTGCTCAGAGCTTGTATCTCTGGATATACCGCCTTAACTTTCTCTACCAGCGGTTGGATAAGGTGCATATCGCGAGCCGATTTGTCGCCAAACAGTGCTTTTAGTATCTTGTTGAAATTCATAATTCTATAGTGTTTTGTTATTATTCTGTGATTTGTTGTCGTTAAAGATGTGTGATAATCGTGCAATGAAGCGATGCTTATACCTTATTAAAGATATAAGGGATAAGCCTGCGTACCACTGTTTGGTGCTCGGATATGGATGTTGTGCCCAGTGGCTTTGCGTTTATCTTCGGTTATGCGGTTTGTCGGGAGGTTGGTCTTTGCAGCTGATGCAGCTGTTGCCCACGTGCCGTCACCGGCCAGGGCACTTTCGTTGCAGGAAAAATAATGTGAGACAATGTGTTTCTTGGCAATCTTCAGCAAGTTGACAACCGACAAAATGTCAGCCATCCCGTTCTCTTCGGTTATCACGAGAGCCACGGGCGAGCTTTCGCCGTTGCCGATAACTGTCTGCACGGTAGTGAGCAGCTGCGAGTGCGAGCCTGTAGTGGCCAGCATCACGAGCAGGGTCGTTATATATCGGGTGCTTGTCATCGGCATGGTTTCATCGATTTAGTCGTTTGAACAAAAACCTCTTGCTTTGCGATCTTACAAGCAAAGTAAGTGCCAAAACGTACATTCCGTCAGCATAAGTCTGCCAGAAACCGGCGATGACAAACAGAATAGTCAGGCACAGGCACACAGTTTCAATCACGTGGCTCTGTCTGCGTCGCCAGCTACGCACCGCGCTCCACGCCATGAGCAGCGGCAGCGGATTGAGCAGAAGCAGCTGGAAGTTCACTCTCACTGTCGGCTGCTCGGAGAATATCATCACCGTGAGCACGCATCCGGCCAGCCCCGTGAGCAGCATCAGCATGAGGTCGTAGCCCCAATAGAGGCGTTTCTGTCGGAACTCGGCCAAGGTGATGGCTATTGTCAACAGAAGTAAGGCCACGAAGCACACCGTGGGCGAGAGTATCTGGCCTATAGAGCGAGCCTTGGCCGTGTGGCCGCTTTCGTCGTAGCTCTGTGGCAGCAGCCATGAAGAACGCTTCACGAAAGGTTTGCCGTTGTAGGTGGCAGAGTCAAGGTCGTGACACAGGTTGTGGGGAAGGAACTGCTGTTCGCGGAAGTTCACTGCCCGGTCGGCACCGCAGCCCAGCAGTATGTCGTTGCCGAAGCGAGCCCACGGAAAGTCTTCGTTGTAGCGGTGGATAAGCTTGCGGAACGAGGGATATTCTGTTGCGTCAGAGTGGCTGAAGCGCAGCTTGCCTGTGAGGTTGAGCTCCACTATGTCGCGTGCGCGAGTGGTGCAGTTGTCGAAGAAGTAGTTGTATCGGTAGCGGATATTCTCTGGCCGTGAGTTCTCTACGAGGGCTTTGAATATCTGTAGCTTGTCTTGCGGAGTAAGGTTGAGCACCTGTTCGCGCATACCACGTTGCTCAATCCTGTACTCTTCGACAAGCAGATTCATCGGAAAAGTGCCCATCTCGTAATCGGTGGTGCCGAAAACGAAATGCCATATAAAGCCGTCGTCCTCGAAACTGAACACTCCGTAGTTTATTCCGAGGTCGCGTCCGTCGCTGAGGTCATGGAAGCGCAGGGCCGTATGCCCGTACAGGTTCCATATTTCCTGTCCTGGGTCCACCGTGATAAGGCTAATCTCCACCGAATCCATCTTCTGCAATAGCAGAGAGTCGTTTTGCTGGGCATTGGCAAGGCTGCCACAGCTCAGCAAGGCGGTGATGATATATAGCTTTATTATAGCAGTGAACCTTCTCATTATGCAATATTGCCGGTAAGCGACTTTGGAGTTGCCAGCTCGCACGGCCATTAAACCGTGCAAAGTTAGTGCATTTTTCCGATATATCCTTGCTTTTTGCTTGTCAAGTTTTTCCCTTTGCGCCTGCCGGCATTTCCGTCAGCGATTTTCATTAAAGGCATATAGGCTCGCCAGATGGCTGCCTATATGTCGTGAGGTGGATGTTTGTGTTGGTGCTATTGCTCCTTCAGCTTGCGCCTTATGGTGGCGTTAGCCTCAATCCAGTCGGTGTCGAGCGAGAAGGGCAGTATTGTTTCCTTGCTCTTGTAGTAGCCCAGCACGTAATTTCGGTCTGGGTCGTTGAACAGTGGGGTGGTGATGGTGACATCGCGGAAGAGGTCGCGCAGGCGGTCCTTGTCCTTTTGCTTGTTGGCTTTGTGTACTTCCGTGAGGTAGAGGTTCACGTAGTCGTACATGAAGTAGGCCAGTGAGTCGCGTCGCCCGGTGAGTTCTGCCATGAACTTCGGTGTCAGTTCGCGTGTAGAATCGTTGATGATGTCGAGCATACGGGTGTTGATGTATGTCAGGGCATCGACCTTGAACAGTGCCACTTGGCGCACGGTCATGTCCTCGCGTGGGTCTGAGGCCGTCTTGTAGCTGCTGTTGTAGATTTCGTTATACACGTTTTGAGCTGTTGCAAAGCTTGCAATCATGCACATGAGTGCAGCAATTATTGTTCTGTGTTTCATGGTTTTGTGATTTATCTGTTTTGACGTTTGTTCGTTGATGTGGTTTAATCTCTGTTATTCGTGGCGCAAGAGGTGCAGTCGATTGGTGATGATGGGCGGCAGCTCTTCCTCGTAGTGAGTCACCATGATGAGCGTTTTGTCTGGCCGTTGGCAGAATGTGGTTATCACATCCTTGGCAAGCTGGCGGTTGAAGTTGTCGAGTCCGTGCAGTGGTTCGTCGAGAATGAGCAGCTCCGGGTCTTTCACGAAAGCCCTTGCCAGCAGTGCCAGACGCTGCTCTCCGCTTGATAGCTCGGTGAACAAGGTGTCGGCTTTGTCCTTGATGCCGAAGATGTCCATCCAGAAGAGGCATTTCTGCCGGTCATCATCGGTGGTGCGCACATACAGTCCCACCGAGTCGGTGAGTCCGCTGGCTACCACTTTCACCGTTGGTATGGGCCGGTTGTAGGACCTGTGCATCTCTGGCGACACATAGCCGATGTGCTTTTTTATCTGCCAGATGGTCTCACCGCTGCCTCGTGAGCGCCCGAAGAGGGCAATGTCGCAGGCGTAAGCCTGTGGGTTGTCGGCGCAGATAAGGCTCAGCAGCGTTGATTTGCCGGCACCGTTCTGTCCGCTCAGTGCCCATCGTTCACCCTTGCCGACTACCCAGTTGAGGCTGCTCAGTATGGTGTGGTTGCCGTAGCGTATGCTGACATCGGTCATCCTCACCACTTCCTTGCTGTCGGCTGTGGAAGCCTGAGTGGGCAGCTTTATTATCTGCTGTCGCTTGTCGTCAGGCAAAATGGCCTCTGATGGAGCCACATTATTATATATATAGGTGTCGCGCTTCTGTCTTTCGCCTACCGTCATGTTGTCTACTTCCACCACGGTGCCCACGAACTGCGGTATCTCTTCGGGTCTGGAGAGCACCAGAACCACCTGACACTTCGTGGCGTAGGCTTCCTGTGGGTTGCCCGAAGCATGGGCAATCTCCTCGAGCAGCTGAGCCAGATTGTTGCGAGTGTCGCTGTCGAGTCCGATGAATGGATTGTCGATTATGAGCACTCTGGGCGTGGCAAACAGTGCGGAGAGCAGTTTCAGCTTTCGCAGCTCGCCGCTCGAAAGCAGTATCATCTTTTTGTCGAGCAGCTGCTGCATACCGAAGCGGTCGTAGAGCCGTTGCTGCTGTCTGCGTCGTTCGGGCGAGTCGCTGCCTGCAAGCAGGAAAGCCTCCTCCAGTTTCTCGCCGGTAGTGGGTGTCTCGGCATCAATCTCCATCTGGTTCCATCGTTGCTGAAGAAAGTATGTGCGGTCGTTGTCGCCCCCGTATGTGTCGCGGAAGGCAATGTAGCGTATGTTGTCGCTTGCCAGGGGCGAGTCGCAGTCGCTGAAGTCGTAGGCAATCTGGTCGGCAAGCAGCGGATGGCGACCCGTCAGAATGTCGACGAGCATTGACTTTCCGCTGCCGTTGCGTCCGACGATGGCCATGTGTTCGTCGTCGAAGAGCGTGAAGTCAACGGGTTTCCGCATCCTCCAGCGTGGCATCTTGCAGATGCCGCCGCTTATCTGTATGATTGGTCTTGTCATGTCGGTATTTATAGTGTTCCTGTCACGCGGCTTTTGTTTCGTCCGACGAAATCTTTCCAGCTGCTGTAGTGTGTGTCTTGTGTCGGTGTGCCCATCTGCATGAAGTGGCAGTAGGCTGCGCCTAAGGCGTCGGTGGCATCCATGAACTTCGGCATCTCCTCGTCGCTTATCCTGAGCAGCCGTTTCAGCATACCCGCCACCTGTTCCTTGCTTGCGCTTCCGTTGCCGGTGATGGCCATCTTGATTTTCATGGGCGCATATTCATGTATGGGTACGTCGCGTTCGATAGCGGCGGCAATGGCAACGCCCTGCGCACGCCCGAGTTTCAGCATCGACTGAACGTTCTTTCCGAAGAAAGGAGCCTCGATAGCCATCTCGTCGGGCAGGTATTCGGCTATGATGCCCGTCACGCGCTCAAAGATGCGGCCCAGCCGCAGGTAGGGGTCGCTCTCGGCACGCATATCAATGACACCCATCACCACCATTTCGGCCTTGTTGCCGGTGACACGTATCACCCCGTAACCCATCACGTTGGTGCCGGGATCGATGCCAAGGATTATCTTCTCGGACTTCGCCATCAGCGGTCGAGATAGGGATTGTGGGCCAGTTCGTCGCCCATGGTGGTGGGCAGTCCGTGTCCGGGATATACAATAGTGGAGTCGGGGAGCTGGCAAAGCATACGCAGGCTCTGGATTATCATCATCATTGAACCGCCGTCGAGGTCGGTGCGACCGATGGAACTCTGGAACAAGGTGTCGCCGGAGAACAGCACGCCTTCTTCTTCCTCGTAGAAGCATACGCTGCCACGCGAGTGTCCGGGAGTCTCTATCACCTTCAGCGTGTGCGTGCCGAACCGTATCAGCTCGTTTTCCTCAAGGAAATGGCCCGCTGGCGGCATGTTGATGTCGAATATCATGTTGCCGAAATGCTTTCTCTGACTGTCTATCTCGGTTATGAACGTGTTGTCGCGTTCAGAGAGCTCAAGCTTCAGTCCGTATTCCTTGTTGATAAATTCGTTGCCGAAGTTGTGGTCCAGATGTCCGTGAGTGCCAAGCAGGTGCACTGGCTTCAGGTTGTTCTGGCTTATGTATTCGGCTATGGCCTGCTTCTCTTCATCATAGAAGGCTCCGCAGTCAATGATGACGCACTCGCCCGAGGCATCGCTGACCACGTAACAGTTCTCTTGAAGCATATTGACGACGAACCGCTGGATTGTCAAATCTTTCATTTTGATTTGGTGATTGGTGATTGGTGGTTGGTGTTTTTGCATCCCCCTCCCTTGGGGAGGGGTCGGTGGTGGGTATTACATGGGCAGATATATCACACTCTTCTCCTTGAACCACTCCTCCTTGAACCATGTGGAGAGTGGTGTCACCTCTGCTTTGTGGTGGAAGGGAGCAATCTCGCCTTCCACGTTGCCCCCCTTGAGCACGAAGATGCCGTTGAGCATGGCGTTCTGTTGCTTGCGCGAGATGTTCTTCTTCACAATCTTCACCAGGTCGGGTAGTGGCATCACGGCCCTGCTCACCACGAAATCGAACTGTCCTCGCTCGTCTTCGCCGCGCAGGTGCTCGGCTTTTACGTTTTTCAGCCCCACGGCCTGAGTCACTTCTGTGGCCACTCTGATTTTCTTCCCTGTGCCATCGATAAGCTTGAAGTCCACTTCGGGGAAGAGAATGGCCAGCGGGATGCCGGGGAAACCGCCTCCCGTGCCGAAGTCGAGGACCTTTGTGCCGGGCTTGAAGCGCAAAGCCTTGCCTATAGCCAGAGAGTGGAGCACGTGGTGCTCGTAGAGGTTCTCTATGTCCTTGCGAGATATTACGTTTATCTTTGTGTTCCAGTCGGCATAAAGCTCGTAGAGCTGAGCCAGCTGTCCTTGTTGCTCAGCCGTTAGGTTGGGGAAATAGTTCAGTATCTGTTCCATTCTGATTAGCGATTGGGTTGACAGCTCTTTGCCTGCGCTCGGAGCTTACCGCCTGCAAAAGTAGTTATTTTCTCTCATTTTCAGAAAAAACAAGCTGCCGATGGTTGCTTACTTGTCGTCGTAATGGCCGTAGGCGGTGAGAACTTCTACGTAGACTTCAGTGTCGAAGATGCGGTAGACGAGTCTGTGTTTCTTTGTTATCTCTCGGCTCCAGCGTCCTTCGGGCTTGCCTTTGAGCGGTTCGGGGTGGCCCAATCCGGTCTTTGGGTGGTCTTCCAACTCCCTTATAAAACGGTTGACTTTGCTAAAAGCTTTAGGCTCACTTCTTGCAAGTTTCTGCAAGTCAAGTGCTGCTTTGGGCATAATAACTATCTTATATTTCATAGCCGTTTCTCTTTAAGAAATCTGCCAAGTCCTCTCCGGGTAGCATAGCCATACCTTCGCCTCGGGCTGCTTGCTGTTCGGCAAGTTCTATGCCGGCGAAGAACTCTTCCTTAGACATCAGTGTGGGGTCTTGCTTCTCTTTCACCAGCTTCTTGGCATAGCGGGTGAGCCGCTTCATCAGCGGTTCGCTGTCGGCTATGGTGCCAATGCTCTGCCATAGTTCGGTGTTCATTGCGTTGAGTTGTGCAGCTGTCATAATCTTCTTGCTTTATAAATTTCTTTTGCAAAAATAAGTATAATTCTCAAAACAACAAACTATTACGGACAAAAGGTTAAGTTAGTCTGTTGCTGCCCGACTGCTTATGCTGCGGCTTCAGGCTTTGTGGGCGAGGGTGATGGGACAAGGGAGAGGAGGATAGCTTAGCGGTCTGGTTTCGCAATCTGTTTTTCAGATAGCTGAAGGATGTGAGATGTAAAATAAAAGTGCTATTTGTCGAGCATCTGGATTTTGCTGTTTTAGAGCTGAAACAGGCTTGCAGCTCCGAACTGATAATGCTTTGAGCGGCTGTTAATGGTCTGTTTGCGAAGCGACAGGACGGATTTTGTTCTCTTTCTAACGTGAAAGTGCTTCTGCTTTCATGCTTTCCTTGCTTTCATTCCGTAGCGGTTAGGGTGCTGGGCGCAGCTTCGGAGCTGAGAGCAATGCCGTCAGTGTGATTTTGTTGAATAGCCGACAGGCGAAGTGTAACAGTTTGAGCGATAAACGATTGCGCGCTAAGCGGATTTTACTGAAGCCTCGGTAAACTTTCTCCAGCTGCCTTGGAGCAACCTTACGGAGGCTCTGGAGAAGTGCTCCAACTATGCTGTAGCATTGTTACGGGGCTGCCGGAGAAAGTTTCTCAGCGGCCTGGGAAAAGGCGGCAGCCCACCTGCAGCACCCTCGCAAAAGCGTTGGGAGCATGGAAAAACGAGATTTATAGGCTCGGAAAGTGGCTTTGCAGATGCACGATACTCGCATATTTGGCGGCGGTTGTGCGTTTATTGCCAAATGTGCGAGTATCTACTGCGGAGGTGTAAGGATAATTCGCAGTCAGGCTTACAGCTCAATGGTGACTTGTATTTCCCCTTCGGCAGCCGGCGCAATCTCTCCGGGCGCATAGATGAAGGTTATGTTGCGGTCAGTGATGTAGAAATTGCCGGAAAGGTAGGGCTCGGTGTCAACGAGGATGCCCTTCTGCCGGAGCTGGTCGAGGCCGTCGCAATCGTACATTCCAGTGAGTTGGCGAACAAAATCGGCAGTTAAATCCTTTCTGTCGTCGGCTGCAAACAAGTCGTTGAGGCTTAACAGTTTAAGCGACTTTGGTTCAATGTTTCGTGCAAAGGTATATTCCGCCGCCGAGAGACCTCCCTCGAATACCCTGAGCTGCTGCAATACCACGATGTTGCCATCCCTTCCGCGCATCAGTTTGCTGTCGAGCGAGAAGTCCCAGTTTAGCCTGCTCAGGCTGTCGCGCTCCTGAGCGCGTATCAGGTTGGCATATTGCCGATAGTCGTCGCAGTATTTCTTTGCGAAAGTGGCTACCGCCTGCCTCGGCGACAGCAGTGAGAGCGAGTCCTGATAGTCGAGCAGGGTGGAGTCCGAGGCAATGACGGCACTGTTGGCCGCAGCCATTGCAGAGTCGGCGAAGAGCTGATAGCCTATGTGGAAGGTCAGCTTTGCCGTGCGGTTGGCATCGAGGTAGACCAGCGTGTCTATCGAAACGCTGTCGGTGGGCAGGTCGGTGGGCAGCAGCTTTCCCGTTTTCTGCGAGCACGCAAGGGTGGTGCAGATAGCTGCCACGGCGACGAGTATGCGTAGGGTATTGGTGTTCATATCGATTGCAAAAGTAGCTGAAAAAGGCATAAACGCCAACGAGAGCCGATTTTTTCTTATAGATTTTTGTCGAATAAGCTATTTTTTATATTTTTGCACCTTAAAAAAGTTGGGCTGTGTGTTGGCCTGCTTGCAGCAGACGCGGCACCGAGCCTGCCACATAAGCAAAAGAAAAGAGATATTATGGCTAAGAGATTTGCCGAACACAAGGGGTTGGACCTCACCCAGACTAACAAGGAGGTCTTGGCAAAGTGGATGGAAGGCGACATCTTCCACAAGAGCATAACCGAGCGCGAGGGCTGTCCGCAGTTTGTATTCTACGAGGGACCGCCATCGGCCAACGGCCATCCGGGCATACATCACGTGCTGGCACGAAGCATCAAGGACACCTTCAACCGCTACAAGACCATGCGCGGCTTCCAGGTGCACCGCAAGGCCGGCTGGGATACACACGGTCTGCCCGTGGAGCTGGGCGTGGAGAAGGAGCTTGGAATAACCAAAGCCGACATCGACAACAAGGCAAGCTCGCGCTATATCTCCACTGAGGAATATAACAAACGCTGCCGCGAGAACGTGATGAAGTTCACGGCAGAGTGGCGCGACCTGACGGAGAAGATGGGATACTTCGTAGATCTCGACCATCCTTATATCACATACGACAATAAGTACATAGAGACCCTCTGGTGGCTGCTGCGCCAGCTCTATGACAAGAACCTGCTTTATAAAGGCTATACCATACAGCCCTACAGCCCGGCAGCAGGTACGGGGCTGTCGAGCCACGAGCTGAACCAGCCCGGTTGCTACCGCGACGTGAAGGACATGACGGTCACTGCACTCTTTGAAGTGGAGCAGCCGCGTCCTGAGTGGACCCGTTGGGGCAAGCCCTACTTCGTGGCATGGACCACAACACCGTGGACACTGCCGTCGAACACAGCCCTCTGCGTGGGTCCGAAGATTGACTACGTGGCAGTGGAAACCTATAACAGCTACAATGCCGAGAAGGTAACGGTCATCATGGCAGAGGCTCGCGTGGGAGCATATCTCAATCCCGAGGGACTGATTACCGACAGCGAGGAACTGCCCGACTACAACAAGGGCGAGAAGTTTGTGCCCTACCGCATCGTAGGCCGCTACAAGGGAACCGACCTCGTGGGCCTGCGCTTCCGCCAGCTCATGCCGTGGGTGAAGCCCTGCGCCAAGGTCGACGACAACGCTGCCGACTTTGTGAAGGCATACGCCGCTGCCCATGCCGACAAGATTTTCAAGAGCGAGAACGGCAAGGACACCTTCGTGGAGATGGCTTCGGAGGCTTTCCGCGTTATTCCCGGCGACTATGTGACTACCGAAGACGGTACGGGCATAGTACACATTGCCCCGACATTCGGTGCCGACGATGCCAAGGTGGCAAAAGACGCAGGCATCCCAAGCCTGTTCCTCATAAACAAGAAGGGCGAGACAAGGCCGATGGTAGACCTCGAAGGTAAGTATTACGTGGTTGCCGACCTCGACCAGAACTTCCTTTCGGCCTGCGTAGACACTGCGGCATACGCCCATCATGCAGGCGACTACGTGAAAAACGCCTACGACCCACGCTTCAACGAGGGTGGCAAGTACGACGAGAAAGCAGCCTCGAAAGCCGAGGACCTGAACGTTATCATATCTATGGAGATGAAACAGGAGGGTACGGCCTTCAAGCTGGAGAAGCATACGCACAACTATCCGCACTGCTGGCGCACCGACAAGCCCGTGCTCTACTATCCGCTCGACTCGTGGTTCATACGCTCTACGGCTAAGAAAGACCGTATGTTTGAGCTCAACAAGACCATCAACTGGCAGCCAGAGTCGACCGGTTCAGGACGTTTCGGCAACTGGCTTGAGAACCTTAACGACTGGAACTTGTCGCGTTCGCGCTTCTGGGGCACACCGCTGCCTATCTGGCGCGACGAGGACGGCAAGGAGATTTGCATCGGAAGCCTTGAGGAACTCTATCAGGAGATAGAGAAGGCTGTGGCTGCCGGCGTGATGGAAAGCAATCCGCTGAAGGACAAAGGCTTCGTGCCGGGCGACTATTCGCAGGAGAACTACGACCGCATCGACCTGCACCGTCCATACGTAGACAAGATAGTGCTCGTCAGCGAGAGCGGAAAGCCCATGAAGCGCGAGAGCGACCTCATCGACGTTTGGTTCGACTCGGGTTCCATGCCATACGCACAGATACACTATCCGTTTGAGAACCGCGACATGATAGACAAGGGGCTGGCTTTCCCCGCCGACTTCATCAACGAGGGAGTAGACCAGACACGCGGATGGTTCTTCACTCTGCACGCCATAGCAACGATGGTGTTTGACTCCGTTGCCTTCAAGAACGTTATCTCAACTGGACTCGTGCTCGACTCTAAAGGAAACAAGATGTCGAAACACGTGGGCAATGTTGTCAATCCGTTCGATATGATGGAGAAGTTCGGTTCGGATGCCGTAAGGTTCTATATGATGACTAACTCCGAGCCGTGGGATAACCTCAAGTTCGACCCCAACGGCGTTGATGAAGTGCGCCGCAAGTTCTTCGGCACGCTTTACAACACCTACAGCTTCTTTGCTCTCTATGCCAATGTCGACGGTTTCGAGCCTGCCGATGCCCGTCTTGAGCCGCTGGAAGGTGCGCCGGAGATTGACCGCTGGATACTTTCGTGCCTGAACTCACTCGTCGAGGGAGTGCGTGCCGAGCTCGACAGCTACGACCCGACGCGCGCAGGCCGTCTTATCGACCAGTTTGTCAACGACGACCTGAGCAACTGGTATGTGCGCCTCAACCGCAAACGTTTCTGGGGCAAGGAGATGAGTGCCGACAAGCGCTCGGCTTACCACACTCTCTACACCTGTCTGATGACCGTGGCCAAGCTGATAGCACCCTTTGCACCCTTCTATGCCGACCAGCTCTATATGGATTTGGGCGGCAGCAAGCAGAGCGTTCATCTCGAGGAGTTCCCCGAAACGTGTGCTTCGGCTATCGACAAGGACCTCGAGGAACGCATGGGAATGGCCCAGCAGATAACTTCGATGGTGCTGGCTCTGCGCAGAAAGGTCAACATCAAGGTGAAGCAGCCGCTTCAGAAGATAATGATTCCCGCCACGAGCGAACAGCAGAAGGCCCACATCGAGGCCATGAAGGAGCTTATCATTGGCGAAGTCAATGTCAAGGAACTCTCGTTCATGGAGCAGGAAGGTATGCTTGTAAAGAAAGTGAAGTGCAACTTCCGCACCATGGGTAAGAAGTTTGGTAAGCTGATGAAAGGCATCGCAGCCCAGACAGCCGCACTCTCGCAGGAGCAGATAGCCCAGTTCGAGAAAGACGGCAGCCTGCCGCTCACTGTTGAAGACCAGGCCGTTGAGGTTTCGCTTGCCGACGTAGAGATAATAAGCGAGGATATACCGGGTTGGCTCGTCACGAACGAGGGCAACCTGACGGTGGCTCTCGAAGTGGAGCTTACCGAAGAGCTGCGTCGCGAGGGCATGGCACGCGAGTTGGTGAACCGCATACAGAACCTGCGCAAGGTGACGGGACTGGAGATTACCGACCGCATACGTGTCACGGTGCAGCCAAACGAGAACTCTGATGCTGCCATTGGAGCCTTTGGCGACTACATCAAGTCGCAAGTTCTGGCCGATGACATTGTCATTGCCGACAACGACGGGCAACCGGCAGAGTTCGACGGCTTCACTCTGAATATCAAAGTAGAACGAAAGTAATATGCTCTGAGGGTGGACAACAGTGCTCCAAGCTGTTGCCCACCCTCGTCTTATTTCTAACAAGCAAGTCGTAATTGACGAAGGAAAAGATAGTCTATACCTTATTAAACTAATAGTAACTAAATAATCAGAATTGAAATGGCAAAGAAAACACGTTACACTGATGAAGAGTTGGCTGAATTTCAAGCCATCATCAACGAGAAACTGAGAATTACGCGTGAGGATTATGCCGCTACCATGCGTGTGCTTACCAATCAAGACTCAAACGATGTGGACGATACATCGCCCACATACAAGGCACTCGAGGAGGGCAGCTCTACCCAGACAAAGGAGGAACTGGTGCAGATGGCACAACGTCAGCAGAAGTTCATTCAGGGACTGGAGGCCGCTCTGGTGCGCATACAGAACAAAACCTACGGCATAGACCGCATTACCGGAGAACTCATTCCGAAGGAGCGGTTGCGCGCTGTGCCCCATGCCACTCTCAGCGTGGCATCAAAAATGCAACGAAAGAAATAACTACAATAGATGAAAATGAGCAAAGGCGCATTGGCGCTGATAATCGGGATAGCAATACTTGTTGTCGACCAAGCCATCAAAGTGGCCGTGAAGCTCAACATGAAGCTCGACGAAGCAATCACTGTTTTCAGCTGGTTTCAGATACGCTTCATAGAAAACAACGGTATGGCATGGGGTATGGAACTGGGAAGCAAGCTCTTTCTGAGCCTGTTCCGCATCTTGGCTGTGTGCCTTTTGTGCTGGTACATCGTGCGGTTGCTCAAGCGCAACACGCCGCGCGGCTACATAGTGCTGATGTCAATGATATGTGCCGGAGCAGCGGGAAACATATTCGACTCGCTGTTTTATGGGCAGATATTCACCGAGTCTACTCCTTTTGAGGTGTCACAGCTCACTTCCTTTGGCACGGGATATGCTCCCATGCTGATGGGTAAGGTGGTAGATATGTTCTATTTCCCTATTATCGACACCACGTGGCCCGACTGGATGCCCTGGGTGGCAGGCCAGCGATTTGTGTTCTTTGCACCGATTTTCAACTTTGCCGACGCGTGCATATCCGTCGGAGTGATAGCTTTGCTCGTCTTCTACCGCAATTTCTTGAGCAGCGATCTTGGCGAAAAGAAACCTTCTGAGGCTGCGGCTCACAGCGAAAGTGCGGCTGACGATGCTGAATAAGTAGGTATGAGGCAGTGCGTAATACATATCAGACATACACTTGCAACCACACTGGCTGTGGTTGCAGGCGTATGGATTGTTGTCTGCTGCCTCAGCTCATGTGCCCCGGGCGTTCCCGACGAGTATATTCAGCCGGGAAAGATGGAAGATATACTCTACGACTACCATCTGGCACAGGGTATCATCGACACCGATGGACAGCGAAAGATGGGCGACAGCATATATATCAAAGCCTACAAGCTGGCTGTGATGAAGAAGCATGGCGTGAGCGAGGCCGACTTCGACAAGTCGCTGCAATATTATATGCGCCATACCTCACGCCTGCACGACATCTACGAGCATCTGGCTCAGCGTTACGAGAACGAGGCTCTCAAGCAGGGAGCATCCGTGAACGACCTGAACAACTTCGGTTCGCTCACTGCCAAGGGCGACACTGCCGACATCTGGACTGGTGAAAGGGCTGCCGTGCTCATACCGAAGGCTCCTTATAATATGCTCAGCTTTGCCTTCAAGGCCGACACTACGTTCCATGCCGGCGACCGTTTCACGCTCAGTTTCAATTCTCAGTTCATCATTCAGGAAGGTTCACGCGATGCTGTCGTGGTGCTTGCACTGGAGTTGAACAATGACAGTGTGGTGACACTGAACCGCCATATATCGAGCAATATGCCGCAGAACCTGCAGATTGGCGATACCGAACGCCACGGAATACGCTCGCTGAGAGGCTTCATAATATTCAACCGAGGCTTCTCAAACACCGATACCACGCTGAAACTGTTCTCGATTACGGGTCTGAGGCTCATTAGGATGCACACCAAGGAGACACCGCCAGAGCCAGAGAAACCAGCTGGTGACAGCCTGAAAAGCGCGAGAGTGACGCAGACATCAGCGCCGCCGCCACCTAACAGTGGAGCCCCTGCACCCGTCCCGGCTCCCCGACAGGGAATGACAGAACCGTCGCAGCGCGTGGAGCAGCGCCCCTCATCACCTCAACCGCGACACCAATGATGCGAAGAGTTGCCGCACACGAGCTGCTGATAGACGGACAGATGCTCCGTCAGGCTGTGGTGGAGATAGCAGAGGGGAGGGTGGTGAACTACTATACCTTCGACCGAGAGCTGCCAATGACCGAGTGGCTGGGTGGAACGATTGAGGTGAGGCGCAGTGAAGAAGGCGTGCTCGAGGCTTACCATCAAGGCCGCAGGCTGCTATAACAAGACAAACGAATAACAACCGAACCATAACGACAAACTGAAAACATTATGCTAAGTATTGACCAACTCGAAGAAAAGCTTATCGACCTCGCCTTTGCAGAGGACATCGGCGACGGCGACCATACCACACTGTGTTGTATTCCCGAGGATGCTGAGGGCCGCTCGCATCTTCTCATAAAGGAAGAAGGCATCCTGGCAGGTGTCGAAGTAGCCAAGAAAGTGTTTGCCCGCTTCGATCCCACGATGCAGGTTGAGGTGCTCATGGGCGACGGAAGCAAGGTGAAGCCCGGCGACATAGCTATGGTTGTCACGGGAAAGGTGCGCTCGCTGTTGCAGACTGAGCGCCTGATGCTCAATATCATGCAGCGAATGAGCGGCATCGCAACCATGACCAACCGTTATGTGGAGCGGCTTCAGGGCACCGGCACACGCGTGCTCGACACCCGCAAGACCACTCCCGGACTGCGTATGCTTGAGAAGCAGGCCGTGAAGATAGGCGGTGGCACCAACCATCGCATAGGTCTGTTCGACATGATACTGCTCAAGGACAACCACGTAGACTTTGCAGGAGGCATCACCAAGGCCATCGACCGCTGCCACGCATACCTCGAGGAGAAGGGCCTGAAGCTGAAGATAGAGATCGAAGTGCGCAATTTCGACGAACTCAACGAGGTTCTCAATCATGGCGGAGTAGACCGTATCATGCT
Organism: uncultured Prevotella sp.; assembly: GCA_900318625.1. Taxonomy (GTDB): domain Bacteria; phylum Bacteroidota; class Bacteroidia; order Bacteroidales; family Bacteroidaceae; genus Prevotella. The sequence continues at coordinate 3,504 of ONLG01000028.1, read as the reverse complement.
TGATAACTTCTCTGTGGCCGACACCGGCAAGGCCGTCAAACTGATAGGCCACCGTTACGAAACGGAGTCGAGTGGCGGAATAACCTTCGATACCATACGCGACTACGCCCTGCAAGGGGTTGATTTCGTATCGGTAGGTGCGCTCACTCACTCGGTAAAGGGGCTCGACATGAGCTTCAAGGCTTGCTGATGGGCGGTCTGAGGAGATATAGCCTGATTGCTTTGTGCTTTGGCTGCTCCGTAATGGTAGCGGCTGGAGTTGCCTTACTGTCGCCCATACACTACAAGATGACGCTTGCCGGCAACTTCGGCGAGTTCCGGCCCAACCATTTCCACGGCGGAATCGACATAAAGACCGAGCACATGGAGGGCAAACCAATCTACTCCGTGGCAGAGGGATATATATATAAGGTGTCGGTGGGCATGAACGGTTTTGGCAAAGCTGTCTATGTGCGTCACCCCAACGGGCTGACAAGTGTCTACGGACACCTGCGCGACTTCTCGCCGCGCATACGCGCCAGAGTGAGACGGGTGCAGCAACAGCAGCACAACGATACGTGCGAGGTGGTGTTCCGTCCCGGACAGATGCCCGTGGCAGCCAATCAGTTCATCGCTTTCAGCGGAAACACCGGTGCAAGCCAAGGTCCGCACCTGCATCTTGAGATACATCGCACTAAGGACGACGTGCTTATGGACCCGCTGGAGTATCTGCGCGACTGCGTTGCCGACCATGTCGCTCCACGCATACTGGCATACAAGGCTTATCCCGTGCGTGGCGAAGGTGTCTTCAGAGGCATGATGGCCGACTCGTTGTTTCGCATCGACTCGCTCACTCAGCTCTCGGCATGGGGAAAGGTGGGCTTCGGCATACGCGCAGAAGACTATATGGACTCCATTCCAAACCGCTACGGCATACGCCACACGCACTTTTATGTCGACGGCAAGCTGGTCTTCGAGAGCGACGTAAACGGTATTCCGATAGCCGACCACCCGCAGGTGAACATCTGGGGCGACTATTTCTATTTCCTCCAGAACCGCCAGTGGTTTATGAAAACGTTTATCGAGCCGGGCAACACGCTGCCTATCCTTAAGGCCGATGCCAACAAAGGCTATGTGGTCTTCAACCAGCAACGCCCATATTTGTTGCGTTTCGAGCTGAGCGACATATACGGCAACACCACCACGAGCCAGTTCACGGTGGTGGGCAAACCATGACGGGCAGGCAATACGAATGATTATACCTATAAATACAAACCTAAACATCAGTAATATGAGAAAGACATTCATCTTATTGGCAGCCATGCTGACAGTCGCTGTGCAAGTTCCGGCCTGCACAAACTTCATCGTTGCCAAGGGAGCCAGCACCGATGGCTCTGTTATTTGCAGCTATAATGCTGACTCCTACGGTATGTTCCAGAACCTGTGCCACTATCCCGCGGCCACACATCCCAAGGGAATAAAGCTCAAGATATATGATTGGGACACAGGCGAATACCACGGCGAGATAGACGAAGCGGCCCAGACCTACAACGTAATAGGCAACATCAATGAGTGGCAGCTCACCATTGGCGAGACTACATACGGCGGACGCGAGGAGATGGTAGACTCCACGGGTATCCTCGACTATGGAAGCCTGATTTATAACACCCTGCGTCGCGCCAAGACAGCTCGCGAAGCAATCAGCGTGATGACTTCTCTCGTAGAGAAATATGGCTACAACAGCAGTGGCGAAACGTTCACCATCTGCGACCCCAACGAGGCTTGGATAGTAGAGATGATGGGTTGCGGCCCAGACCGCAAGCTCTCAAAGGAGCGCACGGTGTGGGTGGCAATGCGTATTCCGGACAATGCCATCTGCGGACACGCCAACCAGAGCCGCATCGGTCGCTTCGACATGAAGGACAAGAAGAACGTGCTCTATTCAAAGAACGTTGTTTCATACGCTCGCAAGAAAGGCTGGTTCAGTGGCAAGGACAGCGAGTTCTCGTGGAAGAATACATACGCCAAGCCCGACTTCTCAGGCCGACGCATCTGCGATGCACGTGTATGGAGCTTCTACAACAGGTTCAATAAGGATATGGAGCGCTACCTGCCGTGGGCTATGGGCATCGATCCCAATGCAGAAGATATGCCGCTCTGGATTGTGCCCGACCGCAAGCTGTCAGTGCAGGATGTGGAAGCAGCTATGCGCGACCACTTCGAGGGCACTCCGCTCTCGCTCGACCAGGATGTGGCTCAGGGCAACTGGGATATGCCTTACCGCCCCACACCGCTCTACTTCGAGGTCGACGGAAAGAAATACTTCAACGAGCGCCCCACCAGCACCCAGCAGACAGGCTTCAGCTATGTATCGCAGATGCGCTCATGGCTGCCGCGCGAAATCGGCGGTGTGATGTGGTGGGGCAACGACGACGGCAATATGGTGGCTTACACGCCCATCTATTGCGGTATGACCGTTCAGCCCGAGTGCTACAATACGCCCGGTGCCGATGCCGTTACGTACTCCGACAAGAATGCCTTTTGGGTTTGCAACTGGGTGAGCAACATGGTTTATCCGCGCTACAGTCAGATGTTCCCATCGCTGAAGGCTGTGCGCGACTCGCTTGAGCAGAGCTATTTTGATGCACAGGCTCAGGTGGAGAAGCGTGCTCAGGACCTTTACGCCACCGACAAGGCTGCTGCCCTGAAGTATCTCAACGACTACAGCGTTGAAAAAGCTCAGCAGATGCTGGCACGTTGGCGCGAGCTGGCTACATTCCTTATCGTGAAGTACAACGATATGGCTGTCAAACCCGACAAGGACGGTCGTTTCCTTCGCACAAAGACTGGTCTCGGAGCCACGGTTAAACGCCCTGGATATACCGAAAAGGCACGTCGCGCTCTGATAAAGGATACTGGCGATAAGTTCCAGCTGCGCTGACACAGTTAGCTGAGTGCAATCAACAAGCCCTCTCAGCCCCCAAGTGGGGGAGGAGAGGGCTTGTTGGATGTTATTTGCCGGCTGTTTTCGGAGTGCGCTTTGTGCGCTTGTAGCTGCGATAGTCGTCGAACTCTATCTCTACGTCGGGCTCTTCGAGAGTGGCTTCGCGTGGCAGACGGAACTTCATGTAGCGTATGTTCAGTCCCCGCGCAATCCATTGGTTCTCGTAGTAGGTGCGTATGGAGAGAATCTCGCGTGTCGAAGGGTCTATGCTCTCGTCGTGATAGAGGTCTTCGGTGAGCAGAAGCATAGGCAGATTGTTGCGTTCTGCCATCATGCGAGTGTAGGTGAAGAGGAAGTTTGAGTCTGTTTTCAAGTGTACTAAGCCCCCGTCTTCAAGGAAGGTTTGATAGCGGCGCATGAAGAACGACGACGTCAGGCGCTTGCGCGGGTTCTTCATCTGCGGGTCGCTGAACGTGAGCCAAATCTGCTGCACCTCGTTCTCGGCAAAGAAACGGTCGATTATCTCGATGTTGGTGCGCAGGAATGCCACGTTCTTTATGCCTTCGTTGATGGCTTGAGTG
>ONLG01000053.1 GCA_900318625.1 uncultured Prevotella sp. | reverse complement strand
GCTGACGAGTTGCCTTGAGGCTGGCTGACAGCAGCGGCTATCGGACAGGTCTCGGCAAACAGACCTTTAGCGAACTGCAACTGATAGTCGAGCATCGTCGTACCACCCTTCGAGGCATCTGCAACTACGTACACCGTGCCACCGTTGAGTAGCACCGTGCCTCCGTCGCAATGCGAAGCCTTCAGGTCTATGTCACCAGAGCCTATCTTTCGGTCACGGAGTTGAAACCTAATCTCATCTTTCAGTGCTGGAAGCGAAGCATCATGGTTAACGAAAGGATAATCAACAACATCTGCCGTGTCTGTTCGCCGGGCTATCGGCAGCAGAGCATAGCTGACGAAATACAATTCCTTCTTGTTACGCTGCACTCCGAAGCACAGCGAGCTGGTACCGTCGGCATTGCATCTCAGTCCGCAGCGGTTCTGCTTCTCGCCATACGGAGCATTGCTGTCCCATTGGTCCAGAACTTCATATAGTGTGTCGTCGCTGTCGGGGTGTATCCTCAGCTTGGCCTTGGGGTGCAACAGTCTGGCATCTATTGGAACAGATATTTCTGAGATGTCGCTGCCTGCCGTAAGTTCATATACTTCCACCACAACCACATAATGGTCATTGAACGTAACGTTGGCAATATGCCGGTGCAGCACATTACCACTGGGCCATGCTGCCGTCGCATACGACAGCAGCATGGCCCATATAAACACGACTTGCTTCATGCTTCGCATAGTTATGTCAATTGTATTCTTATTATCTGAAGCCGGAGCCTCCACCGCCATCGGAGCCACCACCGCCGCCATACGACGAGCTGCCTCCACCGCTGCTGTCGCGCGATTCGCGTGCGGCACGCTCCTCTGGAGTCTCGTATTTGTCAACGTAACTTATCGACCGCTCCATGTTTGCTGCGAGTAGTCCGCAGGCCAGGTAGCTGCTGTCGTCGAAATAGTCGTCGTCGATGCCCATAGCCTCGATGTTGCCAAGCCGCTTCAGGTCTGGAATAACGCTCTTCATGTCCTTTCGCACCTGGTCGGCATTGCCATAAAGCGTTGCAAAGACGAGATAGCCTTTCCAGAGATACACCTCTTCCAGCGTGCGCTCGTTGCTGAGGGTGAACTCCTTAAGGTACTTCCTCAGTCCGAACACCTGGTTAACGTCGTCCTGAGTGACACTCTTCAGCGGCGTAGACTTTATCTCCAGATTGTCGTGCAACATTATTGCCATCGGTCGCAGCTCCACGGGATATGCCTTGGCATAGTCGAGCAGCTCGCCGGGCTGCAAGATGTGGTCGCTGCCTGCAGCCTCGTAGAGCAGGCGTTGCAACAGTGCCGGATAGACCTCGTTGGGTCCGCCCCCAGGCAACGCCTCAGGCGGCTGCTCCACGTAGAACCGCTTTTCCCAGTTGCCCTTGAAGTCGCGTTCCTGCACCAGGCGCAGCTGCTTGTTGTAGAGCATACGCAGGATATATGCCCGCCGCAGGTTGGCCTCATTGCAGAACTTACTGTCGACGGCATAGAGCACCCCCGCCGAACGGTGGAGGTCGCCGCCGAGCGGCAGGTCGCGATACCACGTCTGTATCTCTGCCGAAGTATTGCCGAAGAGCTGCTTTATGTTGCGCGTCTTCTTGGTAAAGCTCGTCAGGCTCCATCCCAGACAAAGGGCAAGAATGGGCAGACCCCAGCCAAAAATCTTCAGCAACCAGCCATACACCTCATCGTAGACCTCGTCGTACCAGTGCTCTTCCCGCCTCTCTGCCCCGGCTCCGTCGTAGGAGGCTTTGCCCTCGTCGGCATCTTCATTGCCATACGAACTGCCCTCCAGGGCCTTTTTCTTCACGGCATCGTAGAAAGTGGCATCGACGGTGGTGGCTGGTTTGAACTGGCCCTTCTTGAACTGAAGCATAACATTCATCTTCTCGCCGTCCTTGGCAAAGGGCTGGGTGGTCTCGCACACTATCTTGCCGTCCTCGAAGAAGAAGCGTCCATAGTGGTTGAACGTCCATATCTTGGCATCCTCCTTAGTGAACTGCCCCTTCTCTTTGTAGAAAGTGATGCGCAGGTGTTGCGCCCAAGGTGATGCAGCCTCGTAGAACGTGAAGAGAAAACCGTCGTAGTCCTTATACGACTTCACCAGGCGGGTGATGGTGTAGTGTACATGATACACTCTCTCGCCAGCCATTCCTACTCCCCAGCACAGCTCATCGCCGTTGTGTATGCCGCACTTGCCTTTTTTCCAATCGCGGCTCTTGTCGATATCCCAGTCGGGAACATACTCATACTGTATGCCGGTATCATCGCTCACTGACAGTTCGCCCACCTTGCGGCCTTGCTTCATGTGCATGGTGATGTAGCCCTCACTGCCACTGTAGCCCACTGTTGCCTGGCGGCTTTCTGAGATGCGTGCATTGCCCAGCTCGTTTATGCACACCTGAATTTCTATGTCGTGGAGTTTGAACTGAGCATGGGCTGCGGCTGACGACAAGAACAGCACCACGGCAACAGCTATCCGCCATGTCAGGCGGCAGTATATATTCTGATGTGTTCTCATATCACCATCTTTATTAGTTTACGTATTAGGAAGAACAAGGTTATCAGGATGCCATGACCTATCAAGACAGACGTGAGAGGGTTCTTCTCGATGAAGTCCAGCAGTCCCCATGAGCCGCTCTCGCTCTTAGGTTCATTTGTTTTCATCATGGGCGAGGAGAGTTCTTCGGGTGTGAAGGAGTCGGCCAGCATCGGATTGGCACCTCCATCTGGCGAGGGCCCCACCTGTGAGCCAAACGGATTGAGCCGCAGGTTCTTCTCGGGCAGTCCCGGAAAGGTGCCTTTCTTGAAGCAGATGCGATAAGGCAGAGTTGTCACGCCGGTGCTACCCTCTTTTGGGGTGATATATATCACTCCGTCGCGCAACTCTACGTTGCCATCGGCTCCACAGAGCTCTTTGACAAGGTCGTCGTCGGTAATCTTACGCCCGCTGATAGATATGCGAAGCTCTGCCTTACGCGCCGCATAGTCCCTGCCGTTGTTGATGAAGGGATACTCCAGCACGTCGCCCTGAGCGGTGCTGTACATCATATTCACCAATCCGTATGTGACGAAATAAACCTTCTGAGCGTTGCGCTGCACACCAAAGCATATCTGAAAGTCTGGTCCCATAGGGAGCAGTCCGCACTTTCCCTGCTTATCCTCGTATGATGCAGTGGGATTCCATTTGTTAAGATACTCAAAATTCTTTTGCTCACAGCTCACTCGCGGCTTCACATCTACCATCAGGAACCTCCTGTCAATGGGCAGATAATACTCAGTAAGCCTGCCGCCCGTGGTCATGTCGAAGACCTGAACCACCACTATGTGGTTTCGGCTGACAGACACACTGGCTATATGGTTATTGATTACTGCCTCCTGAGCCCATGCCGCAACCACCATGAGCCACAGCATGGTCAGAATAAGGGTGATTTTTCTCATAAGCTTAAGCTTCAAGAGGATTAGAATGTCGGTATGGGCGTGTCTTTCTGCTCTGAATAGTAGTTGCCTATGTCGCGCTTCTGCTCGTTGTCAATCTTCAGATAGTCGCGCTCTGTGAAGTGCAGCATACTTGCCACGAACGAGCCGGGCCACTGGCGGATGGCGCGGTTGAACTTGGTCGTGGTGTCGTTATACACCATACGGCTTATCCTCACGTTCTCCTCATAGCTGCCTATGCTCTCCATCGACTTGGCAAAGAGGGGCATCGAACGGAACTGCGGATACTGCTCGCCCAGCATCATCAGCCTGCTGAAGAGCTGGTTGAGCTGTCCTTCGTTTTCATTGATAGACTGGGCTGAGTTGGGAACCAACGGACGACGGGCCTTTATGGTCTCTATCATGGCCTTGGCCTCTATCATGCCGGCTTTCTCGGCCTGACGCGAGAGCTGCATCAGCGCGTCCCAACGCGAGTTGAGCTGCACCTCTATCTGGCTGAGCGAGTTCTTACAGTTCTCGTCGAGAACAACCAATGAGCGCTGGGTCGATACGAACCAGGCGAAGACACCACCTGCTATGAGCAGGATGATGACCAATAAGATTACTAATACTGTTACCATAGTTGTCTGATTATTTGTTGATTTATAAATTAGCTGTATGTGTCAAGGCTCTTTCAGATAGTTGAGCATACTGTTCTTCCACGAAGTGGTGTCGGGACCGCTGGCATCATAGTCCTCGCAGAAGTCGTCGATGAACCAGTTGCCGCGCTCGTAGACCATAGTCAGCCTGACGGGTGTCGCCGAACCGCAGTTGTGAAGCATCATAACCACGGTGGCTCGGCTGCCGTTGATGCTCTCTACAGCCACATCCGAGATGCTCAGCTCGCTGAAGTCCTGCCCCATCACCCAGTAGTCGGCATCGAAGAAGCCTATCTCGTCGTCGTTCTTGCTGTCTTTCTCTGTCACCTTCGCCACCGTCTGGTTCCAGTCGTCGGAGCAGTACAGCCCGTCGAAGTTTGTATCGTTGAGCACAGAGAGGTCGTTCTCGGCTCGCGCATACACGGCGAACACCTTATTATATATATGCTTCACACGAGCCACAAGCTGCTCTTTGTCTGTGGGAACGGTTTGAGCTACGGCTGCGCAAGCCCACAACGGACAGGCAGCCAGCAGAGCAACTATCAATATCTTTGTCTTCATCATTTATCTGCCTGCTTGTTTATTACTCCCTACTGTGCCAACCTCGAAGTGGCTGCCTTGAGAAATTCCACGTTAAGGCTCTCGACGGTGGTGAGCTCCACCTGTGCGTTGTTGCCCAAAGGCTTATACCAAGGTTTGCCGGCAAACTGCTGCTTCCACGTCTCCTTTGAGAAGGTGTAGCCCTTTGCGGCATAAAGCTCGTTGCGCATGAAGTCGGCAACGAACGGACTGCCCACGAAGTAGGCCAGCACGTAGAACGACAGCGGCGCAGTCTGGTATTGCTCGAAGCGCGGCCTGACGTCGGCCTCGGGGTTGCGCTTTAGCTGTATGGTGGTCTTCAGGTCGTTCACGCAGAACAGTTCCACTCCGTCATCTTTCACGCCAACGATATACCACTTCTTATCTTTGGTCTCGGGATCGGTTATTCCAAGGCAAACGGGCTGTCCGGCATTGTCGTTCTCGAGCGTCACGGGGCATCGCCGTGTGGCTTCTCCGCTGCCTTTCAGCATCTCCATGCTGCCGGGGAAGGTCCACACCTCGCCCGTTGCTTCTTCCACGTAGCTGCCCTTCAGCAGCCTGACCATCTGCGAAGCCATTGCTTCGAGCAGGCTGTCGTGCTCCTGGTCCTCGGCTATGATGTCGAGTATCTGCCCCTGCCTGTTGCGCAACACGATGAAGCACTGACGAGTTTCCTCGTCGGCCACATACTCGGCCACGTCGCCCACCTCGGCATAGATGGCCTGCGGCGTACACTTGATAATCTTGAACTTGCTGCTCTTGCCCACCTGTTTCAGCTCAAAGCGGTAGCTGCTGCCACGGTAGTCGGTGCCTTCAAACACGGCAACGCCTTTCTTCACCGTAGACGTGAAAAACTTGTCGCCCGAAAACCAGGTCTGGTCGAGCCCGAAAGCAGTTGTTACATCGGTTGCACCGAACGACTTAACAGGAAACAGCATTGCTGCGAGCAGCCATAAAAGGCAAAGCTCATTGCGGAAGGAATGGTTAATTCTCATTGTAAGTGATATTTATTGCCGACAAATATAGCGAAATTTTCGGCAACTCGCGCGACTGCTACCTTTTTTTTACAGCACACCACTTCAAGAATGGGATAGAAGTCGTATTTCCGAAGATTCCAAAGGACTATAAGCCATCGGCTAAGGTTATGGCAATGACCTTGGGCAAATTGCCGGAAGGTTGACTTGGAAAAAGAACTTGAAAATTGTTCCAGCAGCTATGTAAGGTTGCTACAGATGCCTTGGAGCAATGCTACAGAGGCTCTGTAGCATTGTTCCGGGGCTGCTGGAGAAAGTTTACGGGTGGCTCGCGAATATTCCGCTATCACCAGATGCCTGTCGAATACCGACATTTCGGTATTGCCAATGTGTGGGAATATGGATATTTTTGCCGCCAAATATCAATCAGAAAACAATTTCCCAAAATGAAGAAACTATTATTTGCCATCACGCTCTGCACATTGGCCGGCAGTGCAACGGCCACCACAGCCACCGACTCGCTGACCGTGCGCATCGAGGGTATGCGCTGCGCACACTGCGCACAGAAGGTGTCGGGAGTAATCGACAAGCTTCAGGGCATCGACAGCTACGACTTCAATCTGGAGCGGCGCACCGCTTCCATTGCCTTCGACAACCAGAAAACTTCTGCCGACAGCATCCGCGCGGCACTCGATGCCACGGAACGATACAAGACTGCTCCCTACAGTGCCGACGAGGTGATACTGCGCAAGGTGAGCCTGCACATCGACGATATGCACTGCGACAAGTGCGCACACAAGATTCTGACCGCTCTCGACAGCGTGGAGGGCATCGACAGTATGGCTCCACACGTGGCTGAACACAACTTCCTGATATGCTACGATGCCAACCGCACCACTAAAGGCGACATAAGGAAGGCTGTCACCAGGGCTGGATATACCCCCGTGGCCCACTATGCAAGCGAGAAGGCCGCATACGCCTACTTCGTCATCCCCAAGGAGAAGGCCACGAGCGAGACCACCGATGCCGCTCTGGCCATCGAGGGGGTGAACGATGCTAACGTAAACGCACGCCGGGGAGCGCTCGCCATAACCTATATCAGCAGCAAGACCTCGGTTCAGCAGCTGCTCGAAGCCCTGAAGCGCTAGGGCATAGATGCCGCCGTGCCACCAGCGCATAAGTGCAAGGAAAAGGAAAGCGGCAGAAAGGAATGACGCAGAGTGCTGACAGCACAGCCTTTCACACTATATGTGATACCACCATACGCATACAGGCAGGAGCGAGTGCTCCTGCCTGTATGCATATCTGCCCCCTTCGGGACATCATCCAACGATGTTCAATTATCGCATTTGCCGCCGCGAGCGACTACTTCACGTTGCCCACGCGGATCAGGTATTCGGCTATCTGGACAGCATTGAGGGCAGCACCCTTCCTTATCTGGTCGCCGCTGAGCCAGAGCGTGAGTCCGCAGTCGTTGGCAAGGTCCTTGCGGATGCGTCCAACATATACGTCATCGAGCCCGGCAGTCTCCAACGGCATCGGATAAACCAGGTTGGCAGGGTCGTCCTTCAGCGTTACACCGTCGGCAGCGGCCAGAGCCTGACGCACGGCAGCAAGGTCGAGAGGCTGCTCAGTCTCGATCCACACGCTCTCGGAGTGCGAACGCAGCGAGCTGACACGCACGCAGGTGGCACTGGTGCGCACCTCTGAGTGCATGATCTTGCGCGTTTCGTTGAACATCTTCATCTCTTCCTTGGTGTAACCGTTGTCGGTGAACACGTCGATCTGCGGTATCACATTGTATGCCAGCTGCACGGGGAACTTCTTGATGGTCTTTGCCTCGCCGGTCTCCACAATCTCCTTGTACTGCTGCTGCAGCTCGGCCATTGCGGCAGCACCTGCTCCGCTGGCACTCTGATAGCTCGACACGTGGACGCGCTGTATCTTCGACAGGTCGTCGATGGGCTTGAGCACCACTACCATCATAATGGTTGTGCAGTTGGGGTTGGCTATGATGCCACGCGGACGGTTGAGAGCATCCTCGGCATTGACCTCAGGCACCACCAGGGGCACGTCGTCGTCCATGCGGAACGCGCTTGAATTGTCGATCATCACGGCTCCATACTTGGTGATAGTGTCGGCAAACTCCTTCGACGTGCCGCCTCCAGCCGATACGAAAGCTATGTCTATGTCCTTGAAATCGTCGTTGTGCTGCAAGAGTTTCACTTCGAGTTCCTTGCCTCGGAACGTGTACTTCGTTCCAGCCGAACGCTGCGAGCCGAACAAGACGAGCTCGTCCATGGGGAAATTCCTTTGGTCAAGGATGCGCAGGAACTCCTGTCCCACAGCACCGCTGGCACCTACAATCGCTACTTTCATAATATACCTAATTTGATTATCCGGCTGCAAAATTACACTTTTTCGCCCTATTAAGCTATATTTTGATATTTTTTTTGCTCGTTTGCCTTTATAGGAGTAACTTTGCTTGGTGAAATCAGTTCTTAATCAAAGTAAAATAAATATGAGTACTGCGACCTTGACAAGCCTGCTTGACTACCTTTACGGTACGCTGTCGGCAAGTAATATGCGGTGGGTGGGCGAACATCTGATTGAGCGTGCAAAGATTGAGGAGGACGAACAGTTGCGTCCATTCACCATGAATGAGATTGACAATATGCTTGACGAAGCCGAAGCCGCCTTTGCAAAAGGCGAGTATATGACCAACGACGAGGTATTCCACTCGAGATAACTATGATTAGCATACACTGGCACAAACGAGCCGTGGCTCAGCTTTACCAAGTTGAGGACTATATATTGCGCGATTTCGGAGAGAAAGTGCGCAAAGAGTTTATGAAGGATGTGGAAAAAGCCGTCATTAGATTAACCGAACAACCTGAAATTGGCTATATTGACCCTCTATTCTCCCACCGAAAAAAAGCTTATAGAAGTATTATTGTTCGCAGATTAAACAAGATTGTCTATTACATTGACAACAACACTCTTCACATTGCGGCCTTCTGGGACACTCGCAAGGAACCCAAGAGACAAGCAAGAAAGACACCATAACTGTGGTTTTTTTTTCATTATGACTGCTATATGGCGGTTTTTGTGTACTTTTGCACCATCAAAACCACAAATAGCAGATGTTCATGCCCGACCTGTCACAGTATTTTCCCATCACCGACCCAACGCTGATATTCTTCGTTGTGCTGCTGATCATCCTGTTTGCGCCTATCGTGATGGGACGGCTGCGCATCCCCCACATCATAGGAATGGTGCTGGCAGGCATCGTGGTGGGCGAATACGGTCTCAACATCCTCGGACGCGACAACTCGTTTGAGCTGTTCGGCGAGGTGGGACTCTACTACATAATGTTCCTCGCCGGCCTTGAGATGGACATGGAGGGCCTGAAGAAGAACAAGCAGCGGGTGGGACTGTTCGGCCTACTCACCTTTGCGCTGCCCTTTCTGCTCACATTCGTTGCCACCTACAGCCTGCTCCACTACGAGCTCACGGCCTCGCTGATGCTCGGCTGCCTCATGGCATCAAACACACTGATAGCCTATCCCATCGTGGGCCGCTACGGACTGCAACGCCATCCCAGCTCCACCCTGAGCGTAGGCTCGTCGATGCTGTCGCTGCTGATAGCCCTGCTGACGCTGGCAGCCATCGTCAACTCGTTCCGCAGCAGCGGAGGAGCGGTGTTCTGGCTTATGTTCCTGCTCAAGTTTGCACTGTTTGTGGCAGGCATGATAGTCGTTGTGCCCCGGCTGGCGCGTTGGTTTCTGCGCCGCTACAGCGATGCCGTGATGCAGTTTATCTTTGTTCTGGCGATACTGTTTCTCAGTGCCGCCCTGTCGAACTTCATCGGACTGGAGGGCATCTTCGGCGCTTTCGTAGCCGGACTGATACTCAACCGCTTCATCCCGAGCGTCTCGCCGCTGATGAACCGCATTGAGTTCACCGGCAACGCTATATTCATTCCCTACTTCCTTATCGGCGTAGGAATGTTGATTAACGTCCGTCTGCTCTTCTCGGGAGGCAACATCCTGTGGATAGTACTTGCCATAACGCTGTTCGGAACGCTCGGTAAGGCTCTGGCTGCCTATGTCTCGGCCTTCGTCTACAAGCTGCCGCGTTCGTGGGGGCACATGATGTTCGGCCTCACCTCGGCCCACGCTGCCGGCGCAATAGCCATGGTCATGGTGGGCCACAGCCTCGAAGTGGCACCCGGTCGCTACCTCCTCGACGACGAAGTGCTCAACGGAGTGGTGATAATGATACTCGTCACGTGCGTCATATCAACCATACTGACCGAGTATTCGGCACGCCACATACGCCTCTACGAGAACAACGACACCAACGAGAAGCTGCAGATTGCCGACTACGAGAAGATACTCATACCCGTGAAGTACCCCGAATATGCCGACAACCTGATGTCGCTGGCAATGATGATGCGCAATCCGAAGCGCAACAAGGGTATCGTGGCACTCAACGTGGTCTACGACGACATCAACGCACAGCAGAACCAGGAGCAGGGCCGACGCCTGCTCGAGCATCTGCAACAGATGACAAGCGCCGTGGATGTGCCTTTGCAGACTCAGGTGCGCATAGCGGCAAACATAGCCAACGGCATCAAGCACGCGTTCAAGGAGTATCAGGCATCGGAGATTTTGATGGGTCTGCACTTCCACAAAGAGGTGTCGACCAAGTTCTGGGGACAGTTCACGCAGAGCCTCTACAACGGACTGAGCCAGCAGATAATCATCGCACGCATCACGCAACCGCTCAACACCATCCGCCGCATACAGGTGGCTGTGCCCTCGCGGGCCGAATACGAGCCGGGCTTCTACCGCTGGCTGGAACGCCTCTCGCGCATGGCCGGCAACCTGGACTGCCGCATACAGTTCCACGGACGCAACGAGTCGCTCGAGCTTATCAAGGAATACGTCAACAACCGCCACCCCAACGTGCGGGCCGAATACACCTTCATGGGCCACTGGAACGAGCTGCCGTCGCTGGCTTCGACCATACGCACCGACCACCTGTTCGTCGTTGTGACGGCGCGCAAGGGCACCATATCCTACAAGAACGCTCTCGAGCGGCTGCCCGAAGAGGTGAATAAGCACTTCCGGGGCAAGACCCTGATGATAGTGTTCCCCGACCAGTATGGCAACCGCACCGACAGCATGACCTTCTCGCAGCCGCAGCACACCGAGGAACAGAGTGCATACGACCTGTTCCGACAGTGGATACGACACATCGGCGACCCTTCCGACGACAGTAACAACGAATAACAATGATACACATCACAGACATAAGAAAGAGCTTCGGGCAGCTCGAGGTGCTCAAAGGCATCACCCTCGACATCAGCGAGGGCGAGGTGGTGAGCATCGTGGGCCCCAGCGGAGCAGGAAAGACCACCCTGCTACAGATCATAGGCACATTGGACAAGCCCGATGCGGGCCGCGTGGTGATTGCCGGAACCGATGTCAGCGACCTCTCGGAGCACAAGCTGAGCACTTTCCGCAACCGAAACATCGGCTTCGTGTTCCAGTTCCACCAGCTGCTGCCCGAGTTCACGGCTCTCGAAAACATACTCATACCGGCCTACATAGCCGGCACACCCACCGGCAAAGCCAAGCAGCGAGCCAGCGAACTGCTCGATTTCATGGGACTGAAAGACCGCGCCAGCCACAAGCCCAATGAGCTGTCGGGCGGCGAGAAGCAGCGCGTGGCAGTGGCAAGAGCACTTATGAACAAGCCTGCCGTCATCCTGGCCGATGAGCCTTCGGGAAGTCTCGACACACAAAACAAGCAGGAACTCCACCAGCTTTTCTTCGACCTGCGCAACCAGCTGGGCCAGACCTTCGTCATCGTAACCCACGACGAACAGCTCGCTGCCACCACCGACCGCACCATCAAGATGCGCGACGGACTGCTTGTGGAATGAAACGAACGATAAGAAAAACACATATCAAACCAATCTGACCGATGAAATTAAGATTAGGCGACTACAACCAGCTCACCGTTGTGGGCCAATGCGACTACGGACTGCTGCTCGACGGCGGAGTGGAAGGCGAGATACTGATGCCGCGCCGCTATGTCACCGACGAGATGAAAATAGGTTCCGAACTGACTCTCTTCGTCTACCTGGACCAGGAAGAGCGCCCCGTGGCAACCACAGAGAAGCCTCTGGCACGCGTGGGAGAGTTCGCATGGCTGGAGTGCAGCTGGGTAAACGAGCATGGAGCGTTCCTCAACTGGGGACTCACCAAGGACCTCTTCTGCCCCTTCCGCGAGCAGAAAGCGCGTATGCAGGTGGGCCGCAGCTACATGGTCTACATCCTCATAGACACCAGCAGCTACCGCATCATGGCGTCGGCAAAGGTGGAACACTTCCTCCAGACGTTCATGCCTGACGACGAGCGTGCCCCACTGCCACCCTACCGACACGGCAGCGAGGTCGACATCATAGTGTGGCAGCCCACCGAACTGGGCTACAAGGTCATCGTGGACAACCGCTTCTACGGACTGCTCTACCGCGACCAGATATTCACCGACTGCCGTCCGGGAATGAAGGCACGCGCCTATATCCACAACATACGCCCCGACGGAAAGCTCGACGTGGGTCTGCAACCTTTCGGACGACGGCTCAAGGAGGACTTTGCCGAGCAGCTGCTCGAGTACCTCAACAGCCACGACGGGCAGTGCCACCTGTCGGACAACAGCTCGCCCGAGGACATCAAGGAGCTGTTCCACGTGAGCAAAAAGACCTTCAAGCGCGCCGTGGGCGACCTCTACAAGCGCCGCCTCATCATCATCGAAGCCAACGGAATACGTCTCACGAAATGAAACATCTTACACTATATATCCTCATGCTGCTCTGCTCCATACCCGCAGCAGCTCAGGAAGGCTCGCAGGCTCACGACATACTGCTCAAGACACTCGCCCTGATACAGAATCCCGGCGGCATACAGCTCGACTATCACCTGCGCGTGACGTTCTACACCAAGAAGGGACACATCATATTCAAGGGTGACAAGTTCCGGCGCGAGTCAAAGAAAACTATCGACTGGTTCGACGGCACTACCTTCTGGACCCTCAACAAGTCGTCGAAGGTGTGCAAGATACAACGCCCCAAGAAGCAAACCGACCAGAATCTGGCGAGCATGATGAACTCTGCACGCACCGACTGCGTCTACAAGCTGAAGGACGAAGGACACCTATGGCGCATCAACGTGAAGTCGAAAGTCAAAGGCGCGAAGGTGAAGGAGGCCGAGGTGCTCGTAAACAAGGCCACCTACGCACCCGC
>ONLG01000027.1 GCA_900318625.1 uncultured Prevotella sp. | reverse complement strand
TCTTCGCGTATGAAGTGTGCCATGACATGACCCTGAAGGTGGTTCACGTCTACCATAGGCACCCCGAGCGACAGTGCCAGTCCCTTGGCAAAGCTCACTCCCACCAGCAGCGACCCCATCAGTCCGGGTCCACGGGTGAAGGCTATGGCCGAGAGCTGCTCCTTGGCCACTCCGGCACGCTTGAGTGCCTCGCTCACCACGGGCACCACATTCTGCTGATGGGCGCGCGAAGCCAGCTCGGGCACCACGCCGCCGTATGCCTCATGCACAGCCTGCGAAGCCGTGACGTTGCTCAGCAGCACCTCGCCGCGCATCACTGCCGCCGACGTGTCGTCGCAGCTGCTCTCGATGGCGAGTATATATACGTCTGATTGTTTCGTCTCCATACTTTCTATGCCCTAAAAGAAACTTTAGGATAAAGTCCTATAACCTTTTAATCTTTAACCTTTTAATCTTAAACGATTAACCCTTTAACATTTTAATCTTCAACCTTTTAACCTTAAACGATTAACCCTTTAACGCTTTAACATTTTAATATGTCAGTATCTCCACTCCGTGTTCGGTCATCAGGAAGGTGTGTTCCCACTGTGCGCTGGGCTGCTCGTCCTCCGAAATCACCTCCCATCCGTATGGGTCGTTGGCATCGATGAACACTTTCCATGAGCCCATGTTGACCATCGGCTCGATGGTGAACACCATACCGGGCACGAGCAACATCCCGGTGCCCTTCTTTCCGAAGTGTGTCACGTCGGGTTCCTCATGGAACTTGAGCCCCACTCCATGTCCGCACAGGTCGCGCACAATGCCGTAGTGGTAGCGCTTGGCGTGCTTCTCGATGGCATTGCCTATGTCGCCCACGAAGCTGTAGGGCTTGGCGGCCTCGGCACCTATCTCTAAGCACTCCTTAGCCACGCGCACCAGCTGCTCCTTCTCGGGCGTGGTCTTGCCGATGATGAACATCCGCGACGCGTCGGCATAGTATCCGTCGAGTATGGTGGTGAAGTCAACGTTGATGATGTCGCCCTCTTCGAGCACATCCTCGGCCTTGGGTATGCCGTGACACACCACTTCATTGATGCTCGTACATACGCTCTTGGGGAAGCCCTCATAGTTGAGGCAGGCCGGAATGGCCCCGTGGCTCTCGCAGTAGTCCATGCATATCTCGTCGATTTCCAGCGTCGACATTCCGGCATGGATGTTCTTTGCCACCTCGTCGAGCACTCCTGTGTTCACCACACCAGCGCGACGTATGCCCTCTATCTGCTCCGGGGTCTTTATCAGTTCGCGCGTGGGCACGACCTTTCCCTTGTTCTGCCAGTACAGAACACGCTTGTCCATCTCGGTCATGGGCTGTCCGGGAAGACAGTGCCATCTGTTTTTTCTCTTAAAAGCCATATATCTGTAGAGAAGTAGTTACTTGAAAATCGACTGCAAAATTACCACTATTAAGGATAAAAACAAAATTATTCACCTCATTTACATCACTCCAGCCCCCACTATGCCGCCCCGCCAAGGGCTTTATTCCCTGTTAGTTCATTCTTACTGCCTGTATTCAGCCAACTCCAACGGGACATTCCTGTTGCCCAAGAGCCTGATTGATATTGGATAGAAGTCGACCTCAACCTGAGCGAAACCGGATCGGCAGCTGGCCGCCTACGACGAAGCGGGCAGCCGCTGGTGCTCAGCGAGTACAAAGAACCAACCAGCGACGTGATGCATCCGCAGGTAAAGCTCAGCTTGCTGAAAAGAAATCAAACGAAGTAGCTGCCTCGCGTAGCCCTACTTGCTACGCCCGCATCAGACAACAAAGCCCCCAGACCAACCATCTGAGAGCTTTTTCTTATATTAGCTAAGGCTTTTCAAAAATAATGAAACACTCCTATCGCAGAGCCTACACACCGCAACATGACTGCTGCAATAGGATTAAGGATGTTCGCTTATCTGTCAGACAAACTTCGTTCTGTGGCGATTAGCTTTATTCCTATCGGGCTATCGTCCTCACTTTAGAGGGTTTGATAATCTGCGCGCCCAGCATAAGGCGGCAGTCTTTGTAGTTATTTGTGATGATTACCCTGCACTTTTGCTTTCGAGCCAAGACGAACTGAACGTTGTCTTCGATGTCGGCTCCAGTCTGTTCAAGGGCTGAATCGATGTCTTTCACCGTGAAGTTGATAATGGTGAAACGGTGTTGCAGCTCTCGGACTACGTCGCGTATCTCGTCGTTTGTCTTGTGTTTCTGATAAACGGAAATGAGTTGGGCCACACTGAGAGTTGAAATGTAGAGTCTTTTGCCCACAATAGAGTAAAGATAGTGCAGGCAGTCGCTGTCGGTCTGATAGCGCGCATCGCCGCTATAGGCCCCTATGAGCACATTCGTATCCACGAATATGTGGTTGGGATTATATGTCTTGACTTGCCTTACCATGATGTCGTTCAGAACACGAGGTGCGGGAACTGTTTCTTTTCGTCAGCAGTGAGAAGGTCAAGGTTGCCTGCCATCCACATACCAACCTGCGCATCAACAAGCTCCTTGTACTTGAGACCCGTTTTCTCGAGGAGCAACTGCAGCACGGCTTTGCGCTCCTTCTCCACTTGTTTCTGTTTCTCGCTCATACTATCTGGCATTTTATGGATTACGGAAACAAAGGTAGGGAATCTTTTTCATATTACCTTCACTTAGCCACCTTTTTTATATTATATCGGCAGAAATGGCCAGGCAACTCCGCCGTCACCCGTGATGCAGCGTGAAGACTGTGAGCTTGCAGGCACTAAGGACAAGAAACAGGAATCAGGAAGACCAATGCAACATCATAAAAGACTCTAAAAAGCATCGGTATATGCAATAAAAGCCGTTAGATTGCGGTTTATTTATCAAATGAGCTCAAACAAGAAATGACAACAAAGACATTCATCAGAATTGCACTTGCCGCTCCACTGATTATTGTGGGCTGCAAGACGCAGCACGCCACGGAGAGCGAACGCTTCACGGAAAGCGTTGCGAGCCTAATGCCCTTCAAGACAGAGAAGCTGCAAATAACCGCAAAGCCAGACTACACCGAACTGAGGTTTGTCTGCAACGGATATATCGATGCAGAACCCGACTGCGAGATCGATGACAAAGGTGCTGCCCGAGCTCGCAGAACGACTTTCAACGACCCGCCTACACGGCAAGACGAGAAAACAATATGGCGAAACGTGGTGGTGTCGAAGAAGCACAAGCGAGTGGTTTGCATTGACCGCTACCTGCAGGGCGGCCACACCGAGGGCTACGTATATGTCTTCCAGACCGAAACAGACCAGTTTCCCAACTACAGTCCCTTCCACTGGGACGTGAGCGACAGCCGCAACATGGAGTTCATGGGCGCTATGCTCGAGAGTCTCCGGCCACTTGCAGTGCGCCGGCTGGGCCTCGCTGCCGAGACAAAGGCCCATGCGCCAGCCTCGCAGGACGACTACTGGCGGATGGTTTTCCATGCCGACTCGCTCTACGAGCAGCACCTGTATCCCGAAGCAAAGCAGTTCTACAGGCTTGCTTTCACCTCAGACAAATACATACTGCCCAGCCATCTGTCGGGCGTGAGCCGCAAGATGGCTGCCATCGGCGACGAGAAGGAAGCCACCTCGCTCCTACTCCAACGCATGAAGATGGAAAACGACTTCTATGAGGCTTCGGCCTGCTGCACAAACACTGCCCTGCGAGACAGCTTCGCGCTGCGAGAGCAGCGATGGAACTACGACCTGAATCTGAAAGAACAGCTTGAACAGATGCTCGAGAGCGACCAGCACGACCGCATACTATGGTCGCAGGCTGCTGCCGCCTACCCGTCGGACAAGGTAAGGACCGAGAAGCTCGCGCGCATGGCTATGGCAACCGACAGTCTGAACCTCGAGGCTGCATACGACGTGCTTCAAGCCCACGGCTTTCCGGGCAAAGAGAGCGTGGGCAACATAGCTTCGCTGGCCGTGTTCCTTGTGTTCCAGCACGCTGACCTCGACCACCAGAAGCACTTTCTGCCCCAGATGGAGGAAGCCGTAGCCAAGGGACGCATCGAGCCAACCTATCTGGCTATGCTCAAAGACCGCATCGACGTGCGCGAAGGCAGGCCGCAGAAGTACGGAACACAGATTGCCGCAGACGGCAAACTTGCCCCGCTGCTCGATGCCAGCAGGCTGAACGAATGGCGCAGCGAGGTCGGCTTGCCGCCGATAACCACCCCGTAGCTAAGCAGAAGGACAAGCGGCGAATTTTACCGAGCCTCCCGTAAGCTTTCTCCAGCAGCCCCGGAACAACGCTACAGAGGCTCTGTAACATTGCTCCAGAGGTGCTGTAACACTACTCCGGGGCTGCTGGAGAAAGCTTCCCAAGGGGATGTGGAAAAACAGGAAGGCGCATAAACGAGCATAAGCACCGGACTATCAGGCGGTTGCAACATCTTACTAAACGTTAATAAAGGTTATCAGAATGGGCAAAATCACACCGATTTTGCCCCGTCATGCTGGCTGGCATCTGCAATATCGGCATCAGCTGATGCCGTTCGGAGCACTGTCAAGCCATCAAAAAATGGAGAAAGGCATCTGTATGTGCAATAAAATTCGTTACTTTGTGGAGTCTTAATCACACAAAGCAACATGGAATACCTGCCCAAAGACCCAGCCATACTCGTATCAAGCATCAATATGCTGCTGCGCGAATGGTTTTGTGTGGAGCGAGACCCAGAAACAGTTCAGGCCCGCTGGCTACGACGCATGACAAGACCCGCCCCACCTGCCTCCGGCAGACCGGCATAACAACTTCAACAAGATGGAAAGAAAACTATTCTGCGAGATTTCGCCCTTTGCCTATCGTCTTTCGATGGAAAAGGAAATACTGAAGCGCCACCTCAGCGACCTCAGAAGCGAGTCGCGCTTCGCCGCCGAGCGAAGCGGTGAGTCGCTGCCCGTGGTGGTCTATCGCCACAACTCGCTCATCCGCCGCCGGCTGGGCAACGTGAACATGCAGCTTCAGGAGAACAAGGCCGTCAACCTTGCCCTTGCCGTCACCCACATCGACGGTATCATCATCCGCCCCGGCGAAACCTTCTCGCTGTGGAGGCTCGTGGGGCGCACCACACGGCGCAAGGGCTACAAGGAAGGGCTCACCATAGCCCGAGGCAAGCCCTCGCAGGGCATCGGGGGCGGTATGTGCCAGCTGTCGAACCTCATACACTGGATGGTGCTCCACAGCGAGCTGACCATCACCGAGCACCATCACCACGACGGAGTGGACCTCTTCCCCGACTTCGGACGCAAGATTCCATTCGGCACGGGCACCAGCATCTCATACAACTACATAGACTACCGCGTGCGAAACGACACCGCCAACACCTATCAGTTGCGCCTGAAGGTTGACGGCGAATACCTCTGCGGCGAGCTGCGGGCCACCGAGCAGCAGACCCACACGTTCCACATCCATGCCGAGAACGAGTTTTTCTCGCGCGAGGGCGGCGTCGTCTACCGCAACGGACAGGTTTTCCGCGACACCATCGACCGCACGACGGGAGAGTGTGTGGGCAGCGAGCTGATCCGCACCAACCATGCAAGGGTGATGTACGACTGCCCTCAGGAGATGATTAGTGTGGAGAAGTGAGACGGTTGGAGGTGAGAGGAAAAAACTACCAGCCCGAACTAAACGTGAAAATCAAGTAAGCTTCATTATGTCGCTCCACCGTGTCGTGGGGTTGGGGCTCTTGAAGTCGTGCCTGATGGCATTGGCAAAGACGTCGGCCTTGCCCCGTCCGTCCTTGCAGGTGTACTGCTGCGAACCTATCACGATGGTTTCGCTGCCCTGCACGCGGTTTATCCTGTCCACCACACGGTCGAGCTGCCTCATCTTCCGCATCCTGTCGGCATCCGTATCGAACAAGTCTTGCTGTATGGGACTATCGGGAGCGATGCCCATAACAATCACTCCGGCCTTCTTGTAGCTGTAGCCCTGACGATAGATTCGGCGCAACACCTCGGTTGCCGCCTGCACGATGGTTGTCGTGCTGTTGCTCGGAGTGACGAGGCGCAGCTCCTGGCAGTTCCAGTATTGGGCCAGGTCTTCCCTGAAAGCATTGGTATTGAGAAAGACGCACACCGTGGAAGCCACGCTGCTCTGCATGCGCAGCTTCTCAGCACAGCGCGCCGCATAGTTGGCTACCTGCGTCCGCAGACTGTCGAAGTCGCCCAGCATCCCCCTGAAAGAACGGCTGGTACAGATGCTCTTCTTCCTTGCCATCTGCTCGCCGGGCACACAGTCCTCGCCGCCCAGCTCGCGCCACGTGCGCTGAATGACGATGTTGCCCATCTCGCGCCTCACCCATTCGGCAGAATGAGCGGCAAAGTCATAGGCCGTAGCTATGCCCATGGCCTCCAGCCTGCCGGCATAGCGCCGCCCTATGCCCCATACCTCACTGACGGGATAGAGCTTCAGGGCCTTGAGCCGCTTCTCGTCGCTGTCGATAAGGCAGCAGTGGCGATAGCCGCGATACTTCTTTGCAAAGTGAGAAGCCATCTTGGCAAGCGTCTTGTTGGGTGCCACGCCTATGCTCACGGGCATACCGACATACCGCAATATCTTCTTGTGAAGGTTCTCGCCCCACTTCTTCAGGTCAGTATGCTCCATGCCGTCGAGGCAGACGAAGCACTCGTCGATGCTGTAGCGGAAACAGGCCGGCGCCTCTTGCCTGATGATGCTCACCACGCGCGCCGTCAGCTCGCCATAGAGCTCATAGTTCGACGAGAACACGGCTATCTCGCCATGCGGAAACTGCTGCTCGAGCTGATAGTACGGCACTCCCGCCTTGATGCCCAGGCGCTTGGCCTCGTTGCTGCGCGCCACCACGCAGCCGTCGTTGTTCGACAGCACCACCACGGGCTTGCCCTTCAGGTCGGGCCTGAACACTCGCTCGCAGCTGACGTAGCAGTTGTCACAGTCTATGACGGCGTAGTATTTCATATCTTTTCAAACGTTCGTATCAGATGAATCACCACTCCCCATATCTCGAACTCGTCGTTCTCGGTAATCCGAAACACGGGAAACTCGTCGTTGGCAGGCCGCAACTCGATATATCCCTCGTCCTTATGGCTCAGGTCGAGATACTTCATGGTGAACTCGCCGTTGAGAAATCCCACCACAATAGAGCCGTCGTGGGGCTCCACGGCACGGTCGATGATGACCCTGTCGCCGTCGAATATCCCGGCATCCTTCATCGACATACCCTCCACCTTGCCATAGAATGATGCCTCGGGGTGGCGTATGTAGTCGCGGTTGAAGTCGAGAGTGTCGTGGATATAGTCGTCGGCAGGCGACGGGAAGCCCGCCACCACGCTTGCATCCTCCAGTTCGAGCCTGGTGTCGAACCGTCCGCGTATTATCTTTATGTTGTTCATAGAATCCTTGCAAACGCTCCCCACAGACCGACATCAGCCTTCGGGGATATTTCAGAACCCAAAATTAGTCATATAATTCCACTGGGCAAAGAAAGCCGCCATCTTTTTTCCGCTACAGGAGCCTGCTGCCTGCAAGCTGAAAACGGCCTGCACCGCGCAGCCAAAGCACCGAACCATGCCGCTTCTGCTGCGGTGAGAGCTGAGGATGCTAAACATCTGAAACTTGGATAGCTAAAATAAACGAGTGTTTTGCGTCTTCTTTCCGCGAAAAAGAATAACTTTGTACCAACATAACATATCGGAACAGAATTGTTGCTATGGATAAGAAGGTATTGGAATTCATAACCTACTGCATTGGAAAGCTGTCATCACACCTGAAACTTTCCCAACAGGAGATATATAAACGGCTGAAAGACTCTGGTATCCTCTACGGTTACATTGTTCCCTCATACGATGTGCTGCACACTTTCAGCTCTCGCTATCTGATAGAAGATTTGACTGACTACATGAGGGAGAAAGGAGTGCTGCCCGAATGAGACTCTATCATTCTTCAAATGTCCCCGTTGAGAAGCCTGATACTAAACATTCACGGCTATATCTCGACTTTGGCCGCGGGTTCTATCTCACCTCATTACACGAACAAGCAGTAAGATACGCCCAGCGCTTTAAGCGTAGAGGCCAGCAGGCATGGCTCAATACATACGATCTCAACTGCGATGAAAGGATGTGGAAAGTCAAGCGATTTGAGAGCTATGACAAAGAATGGCTCGACTTTGTGGCTCAATGCCGCGACGGGAAAGATGTGGGCTACTATGATTTGGTCGTCGGTGGCATAGCTAATGACAGAGTAATCATTACACTTGACAGGTATTTCACCGGTGATATTTCGCAGGAAAAGGCTCTTGGACTGCTTCGATTCGAAAAGCCAAACATTCAATACTGCATCCGTTCAGAGCAAATGCTGAAAGACTGTCTTACCTTTATTGAGAGCAAAGAACTATGAGCGAAGAAAGCAAACAGGTATTAAGGAGTGCCCAGTGTGCCAGAATCATTGTCTGCATCAGTGATATGTTTGGCGTATCACTTGCAGATGCCACCGACATCTATTATAATTCTGAAACCGCAAACCTAATAGAAGAAGGTGTGGCAGACCTTCATTGCCGCAGCGACAAGTATCTGGCAGAAGAGGTTTGGAGCGAATATCAGGCCAAAAGTGAACTTGCAAAAAATAGTTAGATAATTATTTGGAGGTTATAAGACTTTTACTACCTTTGCGGCGCAATTTGACAATTCTATCACACACTGACAATTTGTAGCGAAATGAACAGAACGACCAGAGAGACAAGAGTACTATCGGAACGGGGACAAAGTTGATGCTTTGCCTCTGACACCGAAGTGACCGCTGCGTCTTGACGTTCGTTGTGTTCTTTGACTTACTGCTACAATTGTGTTGACTTTTGTGGTAGGGTGATTTCCCTCTCAACAGAAGTAAAAATGTTCTTCAGGCTGGTGCATCGGCACTTGCCTGCATACTCTCTTGCGCCCCTTTTCCGGGGCTTATCTTCGTTTATTACTCACGTGTGATACGAATAAATGTATTATGAATAACACAAACAGACTGATTGACGACTTTAAGAAACAAAGTAAAAACACCATCTGGAAACATCTGAACGCCATGGCGGCTAACTACGCCGTCTACTCTACCCGACTGAAAGGTATGCCGCCCTTTCTCTGCGACCACGAAATCTACCTCTACTGCAACGATACCAACTTAGTAATAGTGTGCCTCGACAGCTGCGGACACGGCGAAGAGCACACCTATGAAGAGTCTGCCACACTGGCCGAGCTAATAATGGAAGAAGGCCGGGAGCCTCGCGAAAGCATGGTGTGGAAGCTGGCGATGACAGCAAGCACCATAAGCAAGTACCTCAAAGAGAGGAATATGCCCGTCGAGGTGTGCGGAGTGCTGCTCACCGAGGCTGACATCATCAACGGCTACAGGCTGGAGCCGATGTGGGACAGGCACAAAGTGATGGTGATAGACTGCCTCAGGCAGTTGAAGAACAAGAAGATTGGCATCAACGAGGACAGCGAACTGCCCTGCAAGAGATACGCCAACACCATCATTGAGTACTCTAACGAGATCAGTAAGGCTTACGCCGAGGCTACTGAGCATGACCATGACCCCGAGGATGACAATCCCAACAGGGAGGAACTGGACAAGATACTTGACGAACTCGCCGCTCTGGAAATAAAGAATGTCGTAAAGGAATATGTCACCGGCGAACCGGAAGACGTCCCAACGGAAGAGGACGACTCGCAGGAAGAGCCCGACAGTCCGTCGGAAAGCAATAGCGGATGCTCGTTAGAATCGTTTGTCGACTCGTTCGTTCCCGACGGGAAGATTGAGCAGAACCATGACACAAACATAAATGTGGAAATTCTGCGCCCCATAGTCAACCCACGAGAGGAGCTGAACAAGCTGGTTGGCTGCGCCGACATCAAGAAGCGCATGGACGAACTGCTCGACCTGAGCATCTTCAACAACATGATGCGACGTCAATTCCCCCAAAACAAGCATCACGAAGTGTCGCTCCACAGCATATTCTTCGGACGACCAGGAACAGGAAAGACCACCGTCTGCAAGATTTTCGGTTCGCTGCTGCGGCAGGCTGGAGTGCTTTCGATCGGCCACGTGGTGATATGCGACCGCAGCACCTTCATCGGCACGCTGTGGGGCGACGAGGAACGGGCCATGAATCAGGTGATAGAGAAAGCCAAGGGCGGAGTGCTGATGATCGACGAAGCCTATCTCTTCAACAGCAGCAACGACCGCGACCCGGGCAAGATCGTCATTCAGCTGCTTATGAACCTGCTCGCCGACGAGACGCAGCGCGACATTGCAGTCGTGCTTTGCGGGTACAAGGAACCCATGATGAAGCTGCTCGACTCCAATCCGGGCCTGCAATCGCGCTTTCCAAACAAGTTCGAGTTTGCCGACTTCACCGTAGACGAACTGCTGCAGATTACCAAGCTCCGCATAAAAGGCTACGGCTACCGGTTCACCACACAGGCGTGGGAGAAATACCGCAGCATTATAACGCAGGCATATCTGCAGCGCGACCCGGACACTTGGGGCAACGCACGCTTCATAGCCAACCAGCTGGAGCGCATCTACCTGCGGCACGCGGTCCGTTGCGTGAAGCTGAAGCCCAAAGACAAGCGCGAGCTGCTGAAGCTAACGCCCGATGACGTGGTTCCAATAGAGGTTCCGCGCCAGAAAAAGCGGATAGGCTTCTGAGTGTAGGACCCTTACGAGAGAGGTGAGGTGGGTGGAGACAAGAAAGAAAAAGCTCTGGTTGCTTGCTCAAATGGCAAAGTATTGGTATATTTGCGGTGCATAGCCTTTACCGTAAGAAGCCAGAAGAGATGATTGAAAGCAACGTAAGCCTTGACCTGATGGAGTTTGTCGAGAGGAATATTCTGCCCCGCTACAACAAATTCGACAAAGCCCACAACCTTTCTCATGCCAACAGCGTGATACGCCGCTCCGTAGACATAGCACGAACGGTGGGTGCCGACGTGAACATGGCGTACACCGTGGCTGCCTATCACGACCTCGGACTGGAAGGGCCGCGAGCCATTCACCACATCACATCGGGCAAAATACTGCAAGCCGACTCGCGGCTGAAGCGCTGGTTCTCGCCAGAACAGATCACCATAATGAAGGAAGCTGCCGAAGACCACCGCGCTTCAGCCAGCCATGCGCCGCGTTCCATATACGGGAAAATAGTGGCCGAGGCCGACCGCGACCTCACTCCCGAGGTGGTGTTCAGGCGAACCGTGCAGTTCGGACTGAGCCACTATCCCGAGAAATCAAGGCAGGAGCACTGGCTCCGCTTCCTTGAGCACATGGAAAACAAGTACTCCGTGAACGGCTATGTGAAGCTATGGCTGCCTAAGTCGCCCAATGCCGACAACCTGAACACCATACGCCGCACCATAGAACACCCCGAAGAGCTGCGCCGCCACTTTGAAAGACTCTACGACGAAGAGACCTCGCAGACCACTAAATTACCACAACCATTAACCTAAAGCACTCTGTACTATGAACAACGAACAACTAATGAGAAGAGCCATTGCCCTTTCCATCGAAAGCGTAAACAGCGGCGGAGGCCCATTCGGAGCCGTAATAGCACGCAACGGAGAGATTGTTGCCGAGGGCAGCAACAATGTCACCTCGCACCACGACCCTACGGCTCACGCCGAAGTGTCGGCCATAAGAGAGGCGTGCCGCAAACTGGAAACCTTCGACCTGTCGGGATGCGACATCTACACCTCATGCGAGCCTTGCCCGATGTGTCTCGGAGCCATCTACTGGGCTCACATCGACAAGATTTACTATGCCAACGACCGCCGCGATGCTGCTGACATCGGCTTCGACGACGACTTCATCTATCAGGAAATAGCACTTAAGCCCACCGAACGCACCAAGCCTTCGGAGATATTGCTGCGCGAAGAGGCCATAGAAGCCTTCAAACAGTGGGAAGCTAAAGCCGACAAGACGGAATACTAATCCACATATCAACTCATAATAACCACTATGAAACAGTTTCTTCTCATCATTCTGTGCGCGACTTTCGCCACTCTGGGCAATGCACAAAGCACCGAAAAAGATTTCGTGAACCACTTCAAGGGAAAGACCGACCTCGTTCCCACCAACCTTGCCTCGCCCGAAGCGCGCACCATAGGCAACGCAAACCTCTCGCAACTGTGGACTTGCAACGACCATCTGGGCTACATTGGCGACAACTACCAACGCCTGCGCATGAACATCCATAGCGTTTGGAAGCTCACGCCCGAACGCTACAAGCTCAAAGGCACGTCGCGAGTGAAGGACAACGATTGCGACTTTGAGGGCACGCTGACCATAAAGCACGTCTTTGCCTACGACAACGAGGAAGCCCATTTCGGCGAGAGATGCTACGCGCTACTGGCTACCTACGAGCTAAAAGAGAACCGTGCGCAACAGGGAAGCGGCGTATTCAGCGGATTGCTCACCACATATTTCTATATACAAGACGGCTACATACACCTTGGCGACCTGATGGAAGTGGCCGACGGATATGAGAACAACCAGTATGAAGGCACGTGGACTTCATACAAAACCAAGAAAGCCAAGAAAGCCAACTGGGGAATCTGCCGCATACCCGACAGCGGCGACCTCGACCAAGGCGTGGGAGAGTTTATTCCCAGTGAGAAATACCATGCCTACGGATGGGCTTCCTACCGCCAAGAGCTTGAAGAAGGCTACAAGACAGTATCGTATATTGAGGGCGAAGGCACCCTTGACAATGGAATGAAGTGGAGAAAGATGGTCTGGAAAGACGGCAAGGCAGAAGTGATTCTCTTAGAGAACGACCAGCTAACACGCATCTTCCGACCGGTGATACACGACGAAATGGTGCCAAACGACAATGCCACCGTGGGCGAAGTGACCCTCGAAGACATCAACTTCGACGGCTACAAGGACATAGTCATTTCGCTCGGAGCTTTCGGCACATCCTACAATGAATACTACGACGGCTACGTCTTCAACCCGAAGACGAGGAAGTACGACGTCACATCATACCAGATGATATGCAATCCCAAGCCAGATGCCAAAGCTAAGACCGTCAATGCCTGCTACCACATATCCAACGACAAGGAGGGATACGAGGTATGGCAGTTCAAGGACGGCGACTTCGTGAAAGTGTCGGAGCGCGTAGAGGAACTCAGGGATTGAGCGCGCCGTCACCAAAGGGCAGATAGCCCAGCAGATGCAGGATGTATCCCAGCACGCCGAGCAACACCAGCGTGACAACAATGCGGAAGATACATCCTGTTATCTTTTTAATCAGCAACACGGCCACAACCAATGCGGCCAACATCAATAGATAGTATTCAAAGTTTTCCATATTTACTACTTGTTAATCACCCCCTCCAATTACTTAAACAGTTTCCTGAACGCCACAGGCACGGGGGTCTCGAACTCCAAGCGACGGTTTGTTATGGGATGGACAAAGCACAGCACGTATGCATGGAGGCACAGACGGCCTATCGGATCGTCGCCGTTGCCATACTTCACATCGCCACAAACGGGGTGACCGATGTCTGCCGAATGAACCCTGATCTGGTTTTTGCGCCCTGTTTCCAGCACATACTCCACCAGCGAGTGCTGTGTGGTGCGCGCCAGAGTGTGGTAGTGGGTCACGGCATACTTGCCGCCGTTGTCCACCGGAGAAGAATACGTGATGTAAGCCTTGTTGTCGCGCAGCCAGCTGGCTACCGTTCCCTCGTCGCGTTCCATCTCGCCGCTCACCACGGCCACGTATCTGCGGTCGTAGACACGCTCATGCCATTCGTGCTCGAGTATCTGTTCGGCCTGCATTTCCTTGGCATATATCATCAGGCCGCTCGTGTCGCGGTCGAGACGATGCACCACGTGGGCTGTGCAACGCTGGTTGCTGCGGCGGAAATAGTCGTCGAGCACGGCCTTCACAGTCAGCGACGAATGGCCTGCCGCCATCGAAAGGATACCAGCCTGCTTCTCCACGACCACAAGGTGGCGGTCTTCATACACCAGCCTCACATAGCGGCTTTTCAGCTCGGCGGCCTTCTTCACCTTGCTCACGGCAACCTTCATTCCGGGTTCGAGGCGATAGTCGAACTGGGTTACGACCTTGCCGCCCACCCTTACGCCGCGTCCCTGAAGGGTGGCCTTCACCTTAGAGCGGCTCTGCTTCAGGTTAGCCAAAAGCCACTCAAGCAGTTCGCTTGGCGCGTCGACCACATAGTGGTCATACTGTTCCTGCTGTTGATATGCGTTGTTTCTCATTTGGCTGCAAAGTTAAGCGAAAAATCGGACATTAGTAAAAGGTTTCCAACCATATTGCAGGAAAAATAACATCCCTTTGTTTCATAACTACTGACATTTTGCTCGCTGAGCTTTATCTACTTCTTTCGCTTTTCAAGCAACATGAAACGATAGGTACTGACATCTACCACCTTGTTGTCCGCGACGTCCAAGCTGCCGAGAACCAGCATCAGAGAGTCGTTGCGGAAGGTAAGCAGCTGCTCGGGATGGCGCAGCATTGCCGGGTTGCGTCTGACGACGGAGCCTATGGGATATTCGAGCACGACAGCTGAGCCCTTTCTGACGGTTATCTTCTCTCGCTCAAAGCTGCAATCATAGTCCTGGGCAGGCAACAGCGTGGTGTATTCCCCCAGCTCTACCGGCTTGTTCCTTTCATACCAAGTGCTGCGTTCAACTGTCTTTTCGCGGGCATCGAACGAATAAGCAGAGTACTTCCACGTGCCATACTGCGCCTCAAAAGCCTCGTTCCCCATTTCGTCGTTCACATAATCGATAACGCTGCAAGCATCTTTGTATCGCTCACACAACAGGCTGTCTTTGCAAATCTGCATCAGGTTGAGATTGTCGTTCAGCTTACCCGTTTTGCCATCGGCCAACTTCAAGTCGCTGATGATGCCTGCAAGCCTTTGCTTCTGGCTGCGCAGCCCAATGCTCTTGGCAGATATGCCGGGGATATAGGTAAAGAGAATGATTGCCGCACCAAAGATAAGAGCCATGAGCTGATAGCGTCGAGTGCGCTCCTTAAAGAGCATCAACACGAAAAGCGACATCAACATGCCTGCCACCATCAGGTAGAAGCGACTCTCGGTGAAGCCATAATGCTGTATGCGATAGACTGAACCAATCCAATACATGACGAGTGGCGGAATGGCTACGAGTGCAAAGTAGCGGTAGAACCAGTCGTAGTAGCGCTTGCTGAGTATCGACTGTGCCATCATTCCTGCCAAGGCTACGGCGATGAAGCCCATCACCATCCATGCCACACCTCCTTTGGGCAAGTTCCACTCGAAAGCAATCTTAATAAAATATGTGTAGAGGATGACTGTATAGATAATAACGGCTGGCGAAAGTATGAAATTGAGGATAATCCTCAGCACCTTGAAGGGTTCTGCCACTTCGTCTTCGTGCTGACGCACGAGCGTGAAGCACACCTGTGGAGCCAGCACAAGCCAGATGAACTTGAGGGTATATTCGTAGAAATTAACAGGAGTCTTGATGCCGAAGATGTAGAAGAATGACTGCGTAATGGCAAATACAGCCGACGTGAAGATGCCACAGACAAGCTGGCCGAGGAACAACTGAGTGACGATATGCAGGGCATTGGACGCAAACGTGCGGTTATCCATCTTCTTGTTGCCCAAGATGAGCAGCAGACCAGCCAAGACATAGGTGAATCCAAACCCGAAAGTAAAGAGGTATGGACGCAGGTTGAGCACCATTAGCGGCAGGAAAAAGAAGAACGAAAGGATGTAGACTATTCGATTGACTCGATGTAGCCAGAACGTAAGTGCTATCAACGGCACGAAGAACCAGAGTATATCATCATTTACCATGCTACCCGTCTGCACGCCGCCATTCCATTCCAGACTCTCCGTTTTCCACACGGTTATGATAAAGAAAGCCACTCCCATGGCAAGCTCAACGGGAAATTCCCTTGGACTTCGCAGCAGTTGCTGCAATAATGTCTTCAGTTTTGTTTTCATTTTATTGGTTATTCTAATATTATTAAACGATGCCAGTACCCGGCTTAATGCTTCCGCGTGAGTTCTATCGCCTCTTTCCCCGTCAGGTGGTCTATGTCGAAACGGAGCATCAGCATACGTGGGAGTCCGAGACAATAGGTGAACACCACCTCGCACAGTCCCGCAAAGATCAAGATAATCCAGTTCATTGTAATAAGTTACTTTGGTCTAAGCCATATCAACCTTCGGCGGAGATTGGCAAGACCGCCTAAGACGGTGCAAAGATACTAATTATCAATCATAACGGCGGCGGAATTGGGCAGATATGTTAGCCGCAAGCTCACAACGGCTGCCATATTGGTTAATGAATAATGAACAATGAATTATGAATAATTACCTCCTCCCCCCTTGGGGGGATTGAGGGAGGCAAGTAATATGGGGGTGCCGTAAGGCTCTCCCATAAGTCATATAAGGCTTATAATTCCCATAAGACCTATAAGACCTATAAGCCATCCCCCCTTCGGGGGGACTGAGGGGGGGCTACCAATATGAGTCATATTACCGACCAATATGAGTCATATTACTGACCAATATGAGTCATATTGCTTTCTGCCGTGATACTGACTGCTGGCGAAGAGGGCTTCCGAGTCCCGACGAAACCATTGCCGGTAGCTTCGGCAAAGTCATTCATATTCAGCAAAAAACGGTCTTTTATTTCTGAAATTGATTATTTTAGATTACCTTTGCACCCCGTTTGAATATAAATAAGGTATAAAGACATTATGATAACAGTAACAAATCTTGCTATTCAGTTTGGCAAACGAGTCCTCTACAAAGACGTCAACATCAAGTTCACAGCCGGAAACATCTACGGAATAATCGGTGCCAATGGTGCCGGAAAGTCCACTCTGCTCAAGGCTATCAGCGGCGAGCTGGAGCCCAACAAGGGCACCGTGGAGCTGGGTCCGGGCGAACGGCTCTCCGTCTTGGACCAGGACCACTTCAAGTTTGATGCCTTCACGGTGATGGACACCGTGCTTCAGGGGCACCAGCCGCTCTGGGAGAACATGAAGGAGCGCGAAGCCCTCTACTCTAAGGCCGAGATGACCGAGGAAGACGGCAACCGCGCCGCCGACCTGGAGCTGAAGTTTGCCGAGATGAACGGCTGGGAAGCCGAGAGCGAAGCAGCCCAGCTGCTGCAGAACCTGGGCGTGAAGGAAACCCAGCACAGCAAGATGATGTCAGAACTGTCGAACAACGAGAAGGTGCGCGTTATGCTGGCAAAGGCGCTCTTCGGCCATCCCGACAACCTTTTGCTCGACGAGCCGACCAACGACCTTGACCTTGACACCGTGCAGTGGCTCGAAGAGTATCTGAGCAACGTCGAACAGTGCGTGCTCGTGGTGAGCCACGACCGCCACTTCCTTGATGCCGTGTCGACACAGACCGTCGACATCGACTTCGGAAAGGTCACTGTGTTCTCGGGCAACTACTCGTTCTGGTACGAAAGCTCGCAGCTGGCCCTGCGTCAGGCCCAGAACCAGAAGATGAAAGCCGACGAGAAGCGCAAGCAGCTGGAAGAGTTCATCCGCCGCTTCTCGGCAAACGTAGCCAAGTCGAAGCAGACCACATCGCGCAAGAAGATGCTCGAGAAGCTCAACGTGGAGCAGATCGCACCGTCAACGCGCAAGT
The DNA here is from genome assembly GCA_900318625.1 of uncultured Prevotella sp. Lineage (GTDB taxonomy): Bacteria > Bacteroidota > Bacteroidia > Bacteroidales > Bacteroidaceae > Prevotella. The sequence goes on along the minus strand of ONLG01000027.1, from coordinate 22,191 downwards.
ATCCCGGCATCATATTCCAGATGGAGCGCGAGCCGGGCAACCAGATACTGGAGGTGGAAGACCTGAAAGCCGTTGACTCTGACGGCACCGTGCTCTTCGACCACGTGTCGTTCAACATAGAGAAAGGCCAGAAGACGGTGTTCCTCTCACACAACCCGAAAGCCATGACAGCCCTGTTCGAGATTATCAACGGCAACCGCCAGGCCGATGCCGGCACCTTCAAGTGGGGCATAACCATCACTACGGCCTACCTGCCGCTCGACAACACCGAGTTCTTCCAGAGCGACATGAACCTCGTGGAGTGGCTCAGCCAGTACGGCACAGGCAACGAGGTGGTGATGAAAGGCTATCTGGGACGTATGCTCTTCAAGCAGGAAGAAGTGGAGAAAAAGGTCAACGTGCTCTCTGGAGGCGAGAAGATGCGCTGCATGATAGCACGTATGCAGCTCAAGAACGCCAACTGCCTCATCCTCGACACACCCACCAACCACCTCGACCTGGAGTCTATCCAGGCCTTCAACAACAACCTCGTGGGCTTCAAAGGCAACATTCTCTTTGCCTCGCACGACCATGAGTTCATCAATACCGTGGCCGACCGCATCATCGAACTGACCCCGAGCGGCACCATCGACAAGCTGATGAGCTACGACGACTACATCTACGACTCTGCCATACGCGAACAGAAGGAGCGCATGTATGCCCAAGCCTAACGGTTTGGCACACTATTTGCATTCTGTTTGACAGAAACAAAACACAATAAAGCTATGAGCAAGGAAAAAGAAATAGAAATAGCAGACCCCGAAAGCGAGCAGACCGCTAACGAGGAACAGCCACAGCCCGAAGTGCAGGAGGCTGAGGAAGACATAGAAATGGCCGAAGAGGCAGCAGAGGCAGACCCCGTTGCCAAGCTCGAAGCTGAGAACGCCGAGCTGAAAGACCAGCTGCTGCGCAAGATTGCCGAGTTCGACAACTACCGCAAGCGCACACTCAAGGAGAAGACCGAGCTGATACTCAACGGCGGCGAGAAGACCATCACGGCCATTCTGCCCGTCCTCGACGACATGGAGCGCGCCGTGGCCGACACCACCGACGACCCGCAGGCCATCAAGGAGGGCATGGAGCTGATACTTAAAAAGTTCGTGAAGACCCTCGAGAGCATCGGAGTGAAGAAGATTGACACCGAGGACAAGGATTTCGACGTAGACTTCCACGAGGCCATCGCTATGGTTCCGGGCATGGGCGACGAAAAGAAAGGCAAGGTGATTGACTGTGTGCAGACGGGCTACACGCTCAACGACAAGGTAATACGCCACGCCAAGGTGGCCGTGGGACAATAGAATAATGCATATATATAAATGTATAGTGCATCATTCATCACGATAACCATATATTGAAATGGCAAAAAGAGACTACTACGAGGTGCTGGGCGTTGACAAGAACGCCACCGAAGACCAGATAAAGAAAGCCTATCGCAAGATAGCTATCAAATACCACCCCGACCGCAACCCCGGCGACAAGAACGCAGAAGAGAAGTTCAAGGAGGCTGCCGAGGCATACGACGTTCTCCACGACCCGCAGAAGCGACAGCAGTATGACCAGTTCGGCTTCGACGGACCGGGCATGGGCGGCTTCGGAGGAGGCTTCAGCGGAGGGTTCTCCATGGACGACATCTTCTCGATGTTCGGCGACGTGTTCGGCGGAAGAGGCGGTTTCGGTGGCTTCGGAGGAGGACGCAGCCGACAGCCGGCACAGTTCCGCGGTGCCGACTTGCGCCTGAAGGTGAAGCTGACGCTGCAGGAGATAGCCACGGGAACGACCAAGAAGTTCAAGGTTCGCAAAGACGTGAGCTGTCCCCACTGCCACGGCTCGGGTGCCGAAGCAGGCAGCAGCAGCGAGACTTGTCCCAACTGCCACGGTTCAGGAGTAGAGATAAGGACGCAGCAGAGCATCTTCGGAATGATGCAGACACAGTCGACGTGTCATGTCTGCGGCGGTGAAGGCACCATAATCAAGAACAAATGTGCGCACTGCCACGGCGAAGGAGTGGTCAAAGGCGAAGAGGTCGTGGAGATAAATATACCTGCCGGCGTTGCCGAAGGCATGGTGGTGAACGTTCCGGGCAAGGGAAATGCCGGACGACACAACGGTGTGAACGGCGACATACAGGTGTTCATAGAGGAAGAACCCAACGACACATTCATCCGCGACGGCAACAACCTGCTCTATAACCTGCTGCTCGACTTCCCGACGGCAGCCCTCGGAGGAACGGTTGACATACCAACCATCGAGGGAAACACCGTGAAGATAAAGATTGAACCGGGCACACAGCCAGGCAAGACACTGCGTTTGCGCGACAAGGGACTGGATCCCGTGCGCGGCTACGGCAACGAAAAGGGCGACCTTATAGTAAATATAAGCGTCTATGTGCCCAAGACTTTGAGCAAGGAAGAGAAGAAAGCAGTAGAACAATTCAAGGAAAGCGACAACTTCAAAGGCGACAGCCAGACCAAGCGCTCTATCTTCGAGAGGTTCAAGAATTACTTTAACTAAGGTCTACCGGCTGCCCAACTGAAGGTAGCCGGTATTTTTTTTACATACAGCCATGACTTACAAGGAAACCATCGACTACCTCTTCAATGTCACCCCGGTGTTCGAGCACGTGGGACAAGCAGCCTACAAGCCAGGAATAGGGACCACACTGGCTCTCGACAAGCACTATCACCATCCGCATAAACTCTATCCCACGATACACATAGCAGGCACCAACGGCAAGGGTTCGTGCTCGCACAGCATCGCCTCGATACTTCAGGAGGCAGGCTACAGGGTGGGACTATACACGTCGCCACACCTTGCCGACTTCCGCGAGCGCATAAGAGTGAACGGAGAGTGCGTTTCCGAGCAGTATGTCGTTGACTTTGTCGACAGCTTCATCAAGTGGAACAGAGAACTGCACCCGTCGTTCTTCGAGCTCACCACAGCTTTGGCGTTCCGCTATTTCGCCGACATGAAGGTAGACATAGCCGTCATTGAGGTGGGACTCGGGGGCCGTCTTGACTGCACCAACATCATAACTCCCCTACTCTCGGTGATTACCAACATCTCGTTCGACCACACCGGGCTGCTGGGCAACACCCTTGAGAAGATTGCCGGAGAGAAAGCAGGCATCATAAAACCCCATGTGCCTGTCGTGATTGGCGAGAGCCTGCCACAGACGAGGCCTGTCTTTGTAAGCACGGCAGAGGCCAACAACTCACCGATAGTGTTCGCCGAAGAATATGAAACAGCCTCAGACATCGACTTCGAGCTTAAAGGCAACTATCAGGAAAAGAACAAACAGACTATCCTTTGTGCCATCAAAACACTGACTGCACACACCGCCCTGCGCATAACGGACGAGCATATAGCACGAGGTATGGCCCGGGTGTGCGAGAACACCGGCCTCATGGGGCGCTGGCAGACCATCAGCGAAAGGCCCAAAGCGGTGTGCGACACAGGCCATAACCTCGCCGGATGGCAGTATCTGGCCCCTCAGATACGCAGCCAGAAGTGCAAAACTCTCCGCATCGTGTTCGGAATGGTCGACGACAAAGACATCGACAGCGTGATGGATCTGCTGCCTACAGATGCCGTCTACTACTGGACTCAGGCCGACAACCACCGTGCCATCAGTTCCGAAACAGTGAAACAGAAAGGTGATATGCGCCAACTCCGAGGCCAAGCGTTTGCTTCCGTGGCACTTGCATACGACAAAGCTGTTGCCGATGCCGCAACAGACGATTTCATCTTCGTAGGAGGCAGCAGCTACGTAGTGGCCGACCTGCTTTGCCATATAGCTCGTCAGGCTTAATCGTTTAATTGTTTTTAACAACTAATCGGAGCCTTTTTTTTCCTATCGTTTGCCGTTATGGTTTTTTTTCTGTTACTTTGCAGATTAGTATTACTAACCCAAAACCGAAACGATATGAACACAGAAGAGACAAGCAACATCTGTGGTCTGAAGCGTGAAGACTTCCAGACCACTATCAATGGCAAGCATACTGACCTCTTTATTTTGCGTAACAATCAAGGTAACGAGGTCGCAGTGACTAACTATGGCGGTGCCGTCGTTGCGATAATGGTTCCCGACAGAAACGGCAACAGAGCCAACGTCATTCAGGGACACGACAACATACAAGATGTTATCAACTCGCCGGAACCGTATCTCTCTACTCTCGTAGGCCGATATGCCAACCGCATAGCTCGCGGAGAGTTCCAACTGAACGGTAAGAAATACCAACTCCATATCAACAACGGCCCCAACAGCCTTCATGGTGGCAAGCAAGGCTACAATGCCAAGGTGTGGGATGCCAATCAGATAAGCCCCCGTGCGGTTGTGATGAAGTACACAAGCCCCTACGGCGAAGAAGGATACACCGGCGAAGTAGAAGTTTGGGTGGCTTTCTCTTTTACCGACGATAACGAGTTAGTTATCAAATATCAGGCTACCAGCAACAAGCGCACGGTGCTGAACCTTACCCACCACGGCTTTTTCAGCCTTGCTGGAATAGCCAATCCGACACCTTCCATCGAAAATCTGGAGTGTCAGATAAATGCAAACTATTACCTTCCTATTGACGAAAACAGTATTCCAACAGGCGAGATACGCCTTGTTGAGGGCACTCCCTTCGACTTCCGTGAATCCAAGAGCGTAGGAAAAGACATTGATGCAGACAACGAACAGATACACATCGCAGCCGGATACGACCACTGCTACGTGCTGAACAAGTCCGAAGAGGGCGAGCTCTCATTCGCAGCACGCGTAAAGGAGCCTGTATCGGGACGCACCATGGAAGTCTATACCACCGAGCCAGGTATGCAACTCTATACTGACAACTGGGCCGACGGCTATAAAGGCCAGAACGGAGCTACCTTCCCGCGCCGCAGCGCCATCTGTCTGGAGTGCCAGCACTTCCCCGACACCCCCAACCATCCATACTTCCCATCGGTTGAACTGCGCCCAGGAGAGAAATATACGCAGAAAACCATCTACAAATTTGGCATAGAATAATCATTTCATTCAACTATTTCTATTTTCAAAACAATGGACTCAAAAAAACAAAATGGTAGCATCATCGCCATCATCACTATGATGTTTCTCTATGCGATGATTTCTTTCGTAACAAACTTGGCCGCTCCGGTGGGAGTAATTTGGAAGGGCGCGTTCGACGGTTCGAACACTGTTGGAATGTTGGGCAACATGATGAACTTCCTTGCTTACCTCTTCATGGGTATTCCCGCAGGCAAGTTGCTCACTCGCATAGGCTATAAGAAGACTGCTCTGGCAGGTATCGGCACTGGCTTCGTGGGCGTTCTTATTCAGTTTATCTCTGGAAGCATCAGCGGCACGCCTGGTTTTGTAGTATATCTGCTGGGAGCCTTTATCTCTGGTTTCTGCGTTTGTATGCTCAACACGGTGGTTAACCCAATGCTTAACCTTCTTGGTGGCGGCGGCAACCGCGGCAACCAGCTCAATCTTATCGGTGGAACACTGAACTCGCTGGCCGGTACTCTGACTCCTCTCTTCGTGGGAGCACTTATCGGCGACGCATCAAAGGCAAGCTTCTCTGACGTAAATCCCGTGATGTATATTGCCATGGCTGTGTTTGCCGCAGCCTTCGTGGTACTGATGTTCGTGCCTATCCAGGATCCCGAAATGGGCAAGACTGGTGCCGACACAGTGTTTGAGCACAGCGCATGGTCGTTCCGTCACTTCGTTCTGGGCACCATAGCCATCTTCGTTTACGTGGGAGTAGAGGTCGGCATCCCTGGAACAATGATATTCTACCTCTCCGACACCACAGAAGCCGGTGGCGGACTGACAGACAACGCAGCTGCAATAGCCGGCTCAGTAGCAGCAGCCTACTGGCTGCTGATGCTCGTTGGCCGCTTCGGTTCGAGCTTCTTCGCCAGCAAGGTATCAAGCAAGACCATGATGACAGTTACCACTATCACAGCAATGACGCTCATTGTGCTCGCCATGTTGCTCGGCAAGAGCACGCAGGTATCAATGCCCGTGGTCACAAGAGCATCGTTCGAGATGGTAACAGTCGAGATGGTAACAGTGCCCGTAGCTGCTCTGCTGCTGGTGCTCTGCGGTCTTTGCACATCTATCATGTGGGCCAGCATCTTCAACCTTGCAACAGAAGGTCTTGGTAAGTACACCGCTGCCGCATCGGGCATATTCATGATGATGGTGGTAGGTGGCGGAGTGCTGCCGCTTATCCAGAACTTCATTGCCGACCACGCCGGCTACCTCACTTCATACATTGTGCCGCTGGCAGGCGTAGCCTATATGTGCTACTACGCACTTATCGGTTCGAAGAATGTGAACAAAGACATTCCCGTATAAGCATAAACAAAGAACTGGCAATCGGTGGAAGGCAGCAGACAATCATCCTACCGCCGCCGATTGCCAATTCAACATAACGAGAAACCTAAACACTTAAATCCTAAAATTGTTATGATGAACATTGATCATGTAAGAAGTCGCTTCATCAAGCACTTCGACGGAAAGACAGGCAACATCTATTTCTCTCCTGGAAGAATCAACCTCATTGGCGAACACACCGACTACAATGGCGGCTTTGTGTTCCCCGGAGCAGTTGACAAGGGCGTTATGGCCGAGATGCGCGTCAACGGCACCGAAGACACAGTTATGTGTTATGCCATCGATTTGAAAGACCGCGTTGACTTCCACCTTGCCGACGAGAACGGCCCACGCACCAGCTGGGCACGCTACATCTTCGGTATAGCCAAAGAGATGCAGAAGTTGGGCGTTCCGGTAAAGGGTTTCAACATTGCTTTCTCGGGCGACGTGCCCCTCGGAGCAGGCATGTCATCGTCGGCAGCCATGGAAAGCTGCTTCGCCTGCGGCCTCAATGACCTCTTCGGTGACAACAAAATAAGCAAGTGGGACATGGTTCTCGCCGGTCAGGCCACTGAGCACAACTACTGCGGAGTGAACTGTGGCATCATGGATCAGTTTGCAAGTGTGTTCGGCGAAGAGGGCAAGCTGATGCGCCTCGACTGCCGCAGCCGCGAGTTCGAGTACTTCCCCTTCAAGCCCGAGGGCTACAAGCTGGTGCTGCTCAACTCCTGCGTGAAGCACGAGCTGGCCGGTTCGCCCTACAACGACCGCCGCAACTCATGCGAGAACGTAGTCAAGCACATTGCCGCCAAGCATCCCGAAGCAACCTTCGAGACCCTTCGCGACTGCACATGGGAGCAGCTTGAGGAAGTACGCAGCGAGGTTGGCGAGGAAGACTACAAGCGTGCCCACTTCGTGCTTGGCGAGAAAGACCGCGTGCTCGCAGTATGCGATGCTCTCAACAAGGGCGACTATGAGACCGTAGGAAAGAAGATGTATGAGACTCACGACGGCCTTTCCAAGGAATACGAGGTAAGCTGCGAGGAGCTCGACTTCCTCAACGACATTGCCCGCGAATGTGGAGTGACAGGCTCGCGCATCATGGGCGGTGGCTTCGGAGGCTGCACCATCAACCTCGTAAAGGAAGACATCTACGACAAGTTCATAGAGACAGCTTGCAAGAAATATGCTGAGAAATACAACAAACTGCCCAAGGTAATCGACGTTGTGATAGGCCAAGGCTCACACAAGGTGTGCTGACAAAGCCTCTGCATCAGCATAAGACCATCACATTCCGGCCATTCCCCACTGCATCCGATGCCAGTAAGGAATGGCCGGATTTCTGTTGCTGCACAATAAAAACGCATTATTATGCGTTATATACATAAAAACCACCCTTATGAAACTTTTTACAAAGATTATCGTAATGCTTTGCCTTGTACTTACCCCGCAGTTTGCAGCAGCACAACAGCGCGGCAAAGCCACCCACTACGCCAAGTACATGAACGGTCATCGCACCGCCAGCGGAGAGCGGCTGTGGAACGACAGCCTCATCTGCGCACACCGCACACACAAGTTCGGCACCCTGCTCAAGGTGCGCAACCTGCGAAACGGCAAGGAGACCGTTGTACGCGTGATTGACCGCGGCCCGTATATCAAAGGCTACGTCATCGACCTTTCGATAGCCGCCGCACGCGCAATAGGTCTGCTCGGCGCAGGAGTCGTACCCGTAGAGCTCACTGTCGTAGACAAGCGCGACCCAGACGATGCGCCCGAATCAGCTAACGACTAACAGAAAAAGGAATAAGCAATCAGAAATACCAATACCAGCAATGAGAGGCATGCCCGCTACGGTGTGCCTCTTTCATGTTGTCAGAAAACGACTACTGCCGTTTACGGCATAAAAAACGCCCCGGTCTTTCTTCCATCAGAGAAGAAGACCGGGGCAACCGGATGTATATATCAGTTTTGCTGAATCGGTTTTTACATCATGCCGCCCATTCCGGGAGCACCGCCCATAGGCATTGCAGGCTCCTTCTCGGGCTTGTCAACGATGAGGCACTCAGTGGTGAGGAACATTCCTGCGATTGATGCAGCGTTCTCAAGAGCCACGCGAGCCACCTTAGCCGGGTCTACGATACCAGCCTTGCGCATATCCTCGTAGGTATCGGTGCGTGCGTTGTAGCCAAAGTCACCCTTGCCCTCGCGCACTTTCTGCACTACCACAGCGCCTTCGCCGCCAGCATTGGTCACAATCTGGCGCAGCGGCTCCTCAATGGCACGCTCGATGATGTTGATACCAGTCTGCTCGTCGGCATTGTCGCCCTTCAGACCTTCCAGTGCAGCCAGCGCACGGATGTAGGTTGTGCCTCCACCGGCCACGACACCCTCCTCTATTGCAGCGCGTGTGGCGCAGAGAGCATCGTCGACGCGGTCTTTCTTCTCCTTCATCTCAACCTCGCTGTTGGCACCGACATAGAGTACAGCCACGCCACCGGCCAGCTTAGCCAGACGCTCCTGCAGCTTCTCCTTGTCGTAAGAGCTTGTGGTGTTCTCTATTTCCTTCTTTATCTGAGCCACGCGATTGGCTATAGCCTCCTTCTGTCCGGCACCGTTTACGATGGTGGTGTTGTCCTTCGACACTGTCACCTTGTCGCACGTTCCGAGCATCTCCAGCGTTGCCTTGTCGAGCGACAGTCCCTTCTCCTCGCTGATAACGGTTCCGCCGGTCAGCACGGCGATGTCCTCGAGCATGGCCTTGCGGCGATCGCCGAAGCCGGGAGCCTTTACGGCGCATATCTTCAGGCCGCCACGCAGACGGTTAACGACGAGAGTCGTCAGAGCCTCAGAGTCAACATCCTCGGCGATAACGAGCAATGGACGTCCGCTTTCGGCAGCAGGCTGCAGGATGGGGAGGAACTCCTTGATGTTGCTTATCTTCTTGTCGTAGATCAGGATGTACGGATTCTCCATCACGCACTCCAGCTTGTCGGCATCGGTAACAAAGTAAGCCGACAGATAACCGCGGTCGAACTGCATACCCTCGACCACTCCGATGCTGGTGTCGCGGCTCTTGCTCTCCTCGATGGTTATCACACCGTCCTTCGACACCTTGCGCATGGCATCGGCCAGCAGCTTTCCAATCTCGGCATCGTTGTTTGCCGAAACGGTGGCAACCTGCTCTATCTTGTCGTAGTTGTCGCCAACCTGCTCCGACGACTCCTTGATAAAGTCAACGACAGCCTTAACAGCCTTGTCGATACCGCGCTTGAGGTCCATGGGGTTGGCACCGGCGGTGACGTTCTTCAGTCCCTCGGTAACGATGGCCTGAGTCAGGATGGTAGCCGTAGTGGTACCGTCGCCGGCATCGTCGCCCGTCTTCGAGGCCACGCTCTTCACGAGCTGGGCACCGGTGTTCTCGAACTTGTCTTCCAGTTCAATCTCCTTGGCCACGGTCACGCCGTCCTTAGTGATCTGTGGAGCACCAAACTTCTTCTCGATAACCACGTTGCGGCCCTTCGGACCGAGTGTCACCTTCACTGCGTCAGCCAGCTGATCAACGCCCTTCTTGAGCATATCGCGGGCATCAATGTTGAATTTTATGTCTTTTGCCATAACTTTCTAATTATAAATAATGTGTTATTATTAAACGTTTTGAATGATGTTAAACTGTGGCTAAAGCTGAGCCGTAGCTTATCCCAGCACTGCGAGCACGTCGCTCTGGCGCATGATGAGATACTTCTCGCCGTCAAGCTCAAGCTCAGTGCCGGCATACTTGCCGTAGAGAACCATGTCGTCGGCCTTGAGAACCATCTCCTCGTCCTTTGTTCCGTTGCCCACTGCTACTACCTTGCCTCTCAGTGGTTTCTCTTTTGCAGTATCAGGAATGATGATACCGCCTACTTTCTCTTCTGCTGGTGCCGGTACTATGAGTACTCGGTCTGCCAATGGTTTGATGTTCATAATCTTTTAATTTTATGAGTTTATGTTTCAATTCTACCCACAGCGTTGCGAAAACCGTGCCAAAAGGCTGTTCTGACACGATATGACACTTTTGTCACCCTGCGACTGACACTTTTGTCAGTCAGCAACGCGGCTGTGACACCTTATTTATTCACCTTCAGAAAGCTCGCTTCATCAGTGGCGAGAGGTGAGAGGCATGGAGCAATGGCACATCCGACAGCCTTTTGTAAAAGAATATTGCAGAAAAACGCGCACTGAAAATCGTTCGTTTCAGAGCTGAAACATGGCTCAAGACTCACTGTTTCGCCCACAATTCGCCCTAAAAATTCCCCTGCAAGGAGAGAAAAGCGGCTTTTTCCTACCTTCAGAGGGCTGAAAGGATTCTGCTTTTCACCAATTCCTTGTTTTCTGCAAGCGGCAGACAGCCCCATCCCTACCCTATCGCCGTCAGCCTTTCTGAAAGCAGCAGCTTTTGCCCGACGACCGCGCGCACCCACGCAATGGCCTTGCTCTCACCGCATTACGCCGTTCGCAACTTTTACGGAGGGGGCTGTAAACTTTCTCCAAGGGCTTCGGAGAAACATTACGGAGGCTCTGTAGCGTTGCTCCGGAGCTGCTGTAGCATTGCTCCAGAGCTGCCGGAGAAAGTTTACGGCCAGCCTGGGAAATATCGCCAATGCACATACCATGTTCCCATAAAGAGCAAAACGTGATCTATTTATCCCATTTCAGCCTTTCTAAGCCACTTTCCACGTTGCCCATTTTTCGCATATTCGCAAACAAAAGTCCGTCCGCCGCAATACAACAGAGTATCAAGGGCTGTGGTGTAAGGATTTTTACATACAGCAAGCTGCCTGTTCACTCACTATTGGCAAGGTGAGCCGCTTCACCCCAACGCACCAAAAAACACGCTGAAACCGCAAGAATGTCGGGGTTATAGGCCACTCGCTCATCACACCAACCGAAGAAAAATGCCACATTGTTTTGACAACCAACAAAACATTAGTACCTTTGTGCGGTTAAGAAAAGAACCTGCGCTTTTCCAGAAGAGCAGAGTTCTCATTATCACTTCTAAATAAATCAATGTCACTATTATGAAAGACTTCTTCAAGTATGTGCTTGCCACGGTTGTCGGTATGCTGCTTTTCTCTATCGTCATGGGCGTGTTCATGGTGATGAGCATGGTTGGCATCGTTGCTTCCGGGGAGCAAACCAAGAGCATCAAGGACAACTCTGTACTCGTGCTGAACCTCTCCGGCACATTAGACGAGCGCGCACAAGCCGACCCCATGGCCTTCATCAAGGGCGAAGACACTGAAGCCACGGGGCTCGACGATATGCTGACAGCCATCAGAAAGGCTAAGGCGAACGACAAGGTGAAGGGTATCTACATCGAAGCCGGTGCGTTTGCCGCCGACTCATACGCCTCGCTGCAGGCCGTGCGCAAGGCTCTGGCTGACTTCCGCAGCAGCGGCAAGTGGATTGTGGCCTACTCAGACTCCTACTCTCAGAGCACCTACTATCTGGCTTCCGTGGCCAACAAGGTGTGGGTCAACCCGCAGGGAATGATTGACTGGCACGGTCTGGCCTCACAGAAGATATACTTAAAGGACCTGCTCGAGAAGGTGGGAGTGAAGATGCAGGTAACAAAGGTGGGCAAATACAAGAGTGCCGTGGAGATGTTCACCGTCGACAAGATGAGCGACGCAGACCGCGAGCAGACCGAAGCCTACATAAACGGCATCTGGAAAAACGTTGTCAACGACGTTGCCGCCAGCCGCCACCTCACCGCAAGCCAGCTCAACACCTATGCAGACAGCCTCATAACGCTTGCTCCTGCTACCGAACTGGTCAAGATGAAGATGGCCGACCAACTGCTCTACACCGACCAGGTGAAGGCCGAAGTGAAGAAACTGCTGAAAATCGACCAGAAAGACGAAATCTACCAGCTCTCCGTCAGCGACATGGCTAACGTGAAAGATGAAAGGAAAGAGGGCGACCAGGTGGCCGTGTACTATGCCTTCGGCGACATTGTCGACGGTGCGGCAGCCAGCCCTACCTCGCTAAACGAAAGCGTTATCGATGCTCAGAAAGTGTGCCGCGACCTTGAGAAGCTGGCTAACGACGACGACGTGAAGGCTGTCGTGGTACGCGTCAACTCGGGCGGAGGCAGCGCATACGCTTCCGAACAGATATGGCATCAGGTCAGTGAGCTGAAGAAAAAGAAGCCCGTGGTAGTGTCTATGGGCGGCATGGCGGCCTCGGGAGGCTACTACATGAGTGCTGCGGCCAACTGGATTGTGGCCGAGCCCACCACTCTCACAGGCAGCATAGGTATCTTCGGTATGTTCCCCGACATGAGCAACCTGATGACCAATAAGCTCTCGCTACACTTCGACTTAGCCAAGACCAACAAGTACAGCGACTTCGGCACCCAGTCGCGCGCCTTCAACGCCGACGAGCTGGCACATCTGGGCACCTACATCGACCGCGGATACAAGCTGTTCCGCAAGCGCGTGGCCGACGGACGCCACATGAGCGAAGCTCAGGTGGAACAGATAGCACAGGGCCACGTGTGGCTGGGCCAGGATGCGCTGAAGATAAAGCTCGTCGACCAGCTCGGAGGACTCAACGAGGCTGTCAGCAAGGCTGCCGCACTGGCCAAACTCGACAAGTATCACACCGCTTCCTACCCCGCTCCGGCTGGCTGGAGCGAGATGCTGCTTGACAGGATGCAGAGTGGCAACTACCTCGACGAGCAGATGAAAGCCGCTCTGGGCGAATACTATGAGCCGATGATGGTGGTGCGCAACCTCAGCAACCGCAATCCAATACAGGCTCGACTGCCCTTCTATATATATATAAGGTAACTAAAGCGTGCTGCCCGAACAGGGCACACACTACAGAAAACCCATTCAAGGCCGACAATCACCATACCCCCGGGTCTGCCCGGGCCAAGCGATGAGAGAAACAAAGGTGAAAATACATCAGTGGCTGCTGCCGTTGAGCTGGCTCTACAGGCTGGCCGTGGGGCTTCGCAACCAACTCTTCACGCTGGGAGTGCTCAAGACGCGCAGCTTTGACACTCCCGTGATTGCCGTGGGCAACCTTACAGTGGGCGGAACGGGCAAGACTCCCCACGTGGAATACCTCATTCGGCTGCTCCACGACAAGGTGAAGGTGGCCGTGCTCAGCCGTGGCTACAAGCGCAAGAGCAAGGGCTTCGTGCTTGCCGGCGACGAAACGACAGCCAGCGAGATAGGCGACGAGCTGTTCCAGGTGAAAAACAAGTTCGGGAATATCCACGTAGCAGCCTGCAAGAACCGCTGCGAGGGCATCGACAAGCTCACCGACGACAGCGTGGCAGAGGGCACAGACGTGATTATTCTCGACGATGCCTTCCAACACCGATACGTTAAACCGGGCATCAACATACTGCTCGTTGACTACAACCGCCCCTTAGACGACGACAGGCTGCTGCCTGCCGGACGGCTGAGGGAGCCTAAGGAGAGTAAGTCGAGGGCCGACATGGTAATCATAACCAAGTGTCCCAAGGACCTGAAAGCCATCGACTTCCGCGTGATAACAAAGACCATGAACCTGTTTCCATACCAGGATCTGTTCTTCACGACGCTTTGCTACGGCTCGCTCTACAAGCTCTTCGGCGACGGCCAGCGCACCATAGACTCGCTCAACGACACCAACGTGCTGCTGCTGACAGGCATAGCATCGCCCAACCAGATGCGCGCCGACCTGCAAGACCATTGCGCCTCGCTCAAGCAACTGGCATATTCCGACCACCACAACTTCCGAGCCAAGGATGCGGCGACCATAGAACGCCAGCTCAACGAACTGCCACAGCCGCGCATAATAGTTACTACAGAGAAGGATGCAGCACGCCTGCACGAGCTGCACGACCTCTCCGACGAGGTGCGCAAGGCCATCTTCGTGCTGCCCATCGAGGTGAAGTTCATGCTCGGACAAGAGGAATATTTCGACGAAAAGATAATAAGCTACGTCAGGAAGAACTCAAAGAACAGCACTCTCACAAAGAAAAAGAAAGATGACAAGAAGCCCAGGAAACCACAGTCGGCAACCGGGCCAAGGACAATAAGCTTCATCAACAACTGACACCAGCCCCACCCCATCAGCCGCCAACGGCCTGAAAACGGGCTGACAAGCACCAACAAACAAAGGATTGAACAGATAACAACACTACAATTACCATGACATTACACTATCCACGTATGCTCACAGCCGCCTTGCTGCTTATGGGCATGGCACTGCTCACGGCCTCATGCTCGACAGTAGGAAAGAGACAGCTGCTCGAAGTCTACGACGTACACGGCAGCGAGGCCACCGCCCGGCTGACCGTAAACGGCAATGTGCTGTTCACGACCAGTGTGTTCATAGGCAAGAACGGCATCGGCAAGACAGGCGAAAGGCCCTAAGAACTACACCGGAGGCTGCATAGCCTTCGACGAAGAGCGCATGGTGGACATTCTGCGCAACTGCAACAGGTCGCTTGTGATAACCATCAGGCAATAGACAGCAAGCCTAAACCGACACAAGAGCTAAGCTGTAGATATACAAATGACAAGGATAAGCGCATGACCAAGGACAAGAAGCATGACTTAATCAAACACAAAAAACTATATTTTTCTAACTTTAATCACACTCAAACAATGAACAAGTTTTATTCAATTGCCGCTTTCGCAGCTATATGCTGCGCAAGTGTGTCACTGTCAAGCTGCAACGCCAAGAGCAACAACCCTCAGCCGGCTGAGAAAGACAGCACGTCAGTGGTGAAAACCGAGGCAGAGCCCGAAACTTACATGACTGCCGTCGACCGTTTTCTCGTAGAGAAGAAAGGCTCGCAGTACTACAAGGGTGAAGATTCCCTGGAAGTGGTGTGCATACCCTGCGGCACAGTCGTTGCAGCAGACGAGAACGACAGCACCGACATCAAGGTGTGGGGCAATTTCGAGGTGTATAACTATCTGCAGTCGGGCGACACGCTGAAGACTGTTTCGGGCGGCAGCCACCCCGGCCTGATGCATGTAAAGAAAAGCAACGGCCACTTTGAGGTGACTTCCTTCGAAGCCGTGGAAGACGGTTCCAACTATCTGCCGTCGGCAAAGCGCATCTTCGGCGACAAGTTTGCCGAGTTCCAGAAGATTTCCTCCGACAACAAGAAACGCGAAGAGGTGCGCAAGGCCGCCATTGCCGGCTATGCCAAGAAGAACGGCATCACAGCCACGATGTATCAGGACTACGGATGGGATCCCGTGAAGTTCTGACCACAAGCATACAACAATCTTCCGCAATAGGTGTCAGCAGACTTCTGCTGACACCTATTGTTGCTTTAATGGCGCAGCAGCCAAGCAGCATCGAAGTTCAACGGCAGCACCGTCATGCCATGATGTCGCTCATAGGCTTACGCTTCTTTTCCTTAGGTTCATCGGCTGCATATCCTAACGGTATCAGTACGGCAGCCTCTTCGTTGTCGGCAAGCGAAAAGAGCTTCTTGCAAAGCTCTGCGTCGAAGTTGCACACCCAGCAAGAGCCAAGCCCCTGCGCTGCTGCCGCCAGACAAAGATGCTCCACCGCAATGGCTATGTCGATGTTGCCATGAGGCTTTCCGTCGCCACGCACCCACTCTTCGTCGTGCAGTATCGAGGCAATGACATAGACGGGAGCCGTAGCAAACCACTCGCGGCTGTAGCATTGCTGCAGTCTGGCTCTGTCGGCATCGCTGCTCACGATGCGGAAACGCCACGGCTGGCGATTGACAGCCGACGGTGCCAGCCTGACACACTCCATCACATAGTCCAGCTTAGCCTGCTCAACAGCCATCGGCTGGTATCCACGGCAGCTATAACGCCTTGAAACAAGTTCCAGAAAATCCATATCGCTCTAAATTCTCTTAGGTTTATCATTAAGCATATAGCTGCAAAGTTATGCAAAACGAGCGTAACGAGTGCAAAAAGGCTTGATTTTTGGTTATACCAAGACGGCTAAGCACCACAAACCACACAATCTGATGTTTAGCTATTAAATGTAATCAGGCAACCAAAAGGTTGCCTGACAGCTTTGCAAAATGGTGATCCGGTTGGGGTTCGAACCCAAGACCTACTGCTTAGAAGGCAGTTGCTCTAATCCAACTGAGCTACCGGACCAGCCTCTAAATTGAGTAATGCCCCTCAATCAGGCTGCAAAATTAACGTTTTTATTGCTGACAGCAAAATAAAACCAGTTTTTTATTATTTTCTTTATCACTCTACGCAATAGTAATATGAGTCATATTACCGACCAATATGAGTCATATTACTGACCAATATGAGTCATATTACTCTATCCTTGAAGCCCTATCAGCCACACAAACGCTTCTCGCCACTCTGCGGCATCGGGCTTATGGTCGGCCATCAGCCGTTCTGGTGGTCGCCTATGAGCTTTTCCATCCATATCATGTCGTACCACCGGCCACACTTTCTGCCGCATTTGTGGAAGTGTGCCACCTGCTCGTAGCCCAGCGAGCGATGGAAGTGCAGGCTGTCGGTGGGCAGATATTCGTCTTCGTGCTCCGAGTAGGCCAGGCAGGCGTTCATGTTCAGTATGCCCTGACGGCGCAGAGCTTGCTCCAAGGCATCGTGAAGCAGGCGGCCCACGCCTGCATGGCGGCGGCCTTTCTCAACGTAGATTGATGTCTCTACAGCCCAATCGTAGGCTGCGCGGTCCTTGAACTGGCTGGCATAAGCATAGCCTATGATTTCTCCATCGGCCTCGGCAACGAGCCACGGATAGCGTTGCTGCACCTTAGCCATGCGCTGGCGGAACTGCTCTTCGGTGGGAACGTCGTATTCAAAGGTTATTACGGTGTCGGTGATGTATGGCGCATAAATGGCCAACAGCCGCCCGGCATCTGCCGGAGAGGCTGTTCGGATTGTCATGTTCATGTCTTCAGAAGTGTATGTTACAGGTTGCTCCCATCTGGAAAGGATTGCCGCGCTGAGCCGAGTAGACTGGTTCGCCCGTGGCACGGCTCATAAATGCGAAGGTGTTGTACTTGCTGTTGGTGATGTTGCGCCCCCAGAGGCTGAGCTTCACCTTGCCGAAGTCAGCATCGACATGAGCTCCGAGCACGGCATATAGCTTCTGTGAGAAAGTGTTGGCTTCGTCCCAGTATATCTTGCCCATAGCCGATACGTTGGCACCGACGACTATGGCGCGCAGCACGGGGCTGTTGGTGGCTATGGTATAGTCGGCAAGCGCAGAGATAGTATGCTCGGGCACGAAAGGCACGCGCTTTCCCTTGTAGCTGACGTAGCTGTCGCCCTCGCCCGTCTCGTACTCCTTGAAGGCTGCATGGGTGTAGCCATAGCCCAGCTGATAGCTCAGCCGGTTGTCGAAAGCCTTTCCGCGAAGCGAAGCCTCAAGGCCGCAGCTGTAACTCTTGCCTGCGTTGACCATCATTCGCCCGTAACCGTAGAGCGAAGTCATAACAGACAGCTGCTGATTGCGTATCAGCATATAGAATGTAGACAGGTCGAGGTGGAGCGCATCGCCGAAAAGGTTGAGGTGGGTACCCAGCTCGAAGTTCCAGCTTTCCTCGGGTTTGAAGGAAATAGTGTTGTAGAGCTTCTCGTAGTCGGCATCAGTGTGGGGCACGGTGAGCTCCACGTCGGTGCGCAGCTTCATTATGTCGGCAGCCAACGACTGCAAATCCACGTTCTTAGACATGATGTCGGCCTGCAAGATGTCGGCAAACATCTGCATATTGAACCCTCCGGCGCGATAGCCCTTGGTTACGGTGCCATAGATGTTGCCCGTCTTGCCCAGCTTGTAGGTGAGTCCGAACTTCGGAAGCAGCTGCGAGAAGTTGTTGGTATGCGTGCGTGCCAGCTTCGAGACCACGCTGGCGTTGACATTGGCACCGAGAACGCTGAACAAAATGTTGAGCCGGGCATTGGTGTCGTAGTCTATCTTGGTGTGGGTGTAGTCGTAACGCAGTCCGAGAGTAGCCATGAGGTTGTCGGTGATGGCAAGGTTTGACTCGTGGAACACGCCTAAGTTGAACTGCGGAGTCCTGAACACTCCCGGCACCTGCATATCAACGTCGATGTGAACACCGCCTGCCCGCTGTATTGCAGCCTGAGCAGCAGCCTCTCCCATGCGTGCTGCCATAGAGTTCAGGATTTCCTGATAGATTGTCTGCTCTACCATATCCATGTGTATGGTATGCTTGAAAGCCTGACCGAAGGCTACCGGGGCTTCGGTCTTCAGCCACTGGTAGGAGCCAAAAACGCCTGTCGTCCACTGCCATCGGCTGCTGCCATTGCTCTTGAACGACAGTTCCTGGCTTATGGCGTTTTGCAGCTGGTGCTGGTTCATGCGGACGAAGTCCACCTCGGTGTAGTCGTTGTCGAGCAACATATGGTCGGAGAGCATCTGGTAGCTTGTTGTTGACGTGAGGTCGAAGCCCTTTCCCTCGTAGCTGATGCGGAGTCCAGAGTTCAGGATATTGCGTTCGTAGTAGTTCTGGTCGTTGAACGAAGGCTCTGCCACGCTTCCCGTCTCGAGATCCATCACTCCGTATGGATTGGCGTTCTGGTTTATGTACTGGTAATCGGTGATGAAGTCGAACAGCAGGTTTGTGCTTGGCCGATACATCAGGCGCACGCGCCCTCCGGCTTGGTCGTATTTGTCGGCACGTTCACCATTATAGCTGTTCCTGAAAAAGCCGTTCTGGCCTTCGTAGAACGCTCCAATCGAGAATGCCAGCTTGTCGGACGGCTTTGCATAGTGCGTGGCCTCGACGTTGCGGTAGAAGTGTGAGCCTCCGCTCAGCTTCACGTCAGTGCCTTGGTGGTTCATGGGGCTGCGCGAATACATACGCACCAGTCCGCCCTCGCTGTTTATTCCGTAGAGAGTTCCCTGCGGGCCGCGGAGAATATCAACGCGGTCGATGCCGAACATATACGTAGAGAAGGTAGACTTGCTTATCATTGGCATCCCGTCGACGTAGAATCCCACGGAAGGACTGTTGATGCGCGAGCCGATGCCGCGCACATAGACCGACGGAGTGTAGCTTGAGCCATATACCGGCATAACAAACGAGGGCACATAGGACGACAGCTCGCGTATGCCGCGTGTGCCGAGGCTACCCATTTCGGCTGTTGTCATTATCGTTGAGCTTAGCGGCTGGTTGCGCAGGAGGAAGTGCTCCTTGGACTGCCGCTCCACTACAACCTCGTCAAGGTTGTGTATGTAGGACGAGTCGGTTTGTTCTACTATGTCGTTAGTTTCTGCATTGACATTGATGCTGCCTGTTATCGCAGCTGCAAGAATGATGGTTAAGTTCTTGTTCATTGTGACTAAAATGATAATACTATTTTTGGCGAGTGCAAAGGTACGTCGGACTGCATTTTATCTCAATCCTTATTTGTTATGATTTGCTGCAAATGCCACGTGGACGCTACTCATTCACGGCTCCACAGCGTGGGCAGCGCCCCTTCTTAGGCAAGCGCGCTCCGCACCGTCCGCACACTAACTGCCTGCTGCTGTTGCGCTGATAGATGCTCACCGCAACTATTATGTATGCCAAAAGCAGCGGATAGCCTATATAATATAAGGTGGAGAT
The DNA here is from genome assembly GCA_900318625.1 of uncultured Prevotella sp. Taxonomy (GTDB): domain Bacteria; phylum Bacteroidota; class Bacteroidia; order Bacteroidales; family Bacteroidaceae; genus Prevotella. The sequence goes on along the minus strand of ONLG01000027.1, from coordinate 2,182 downwards.
GCTGAAGACGATGTAGTTGAAGGCGCACACTGCGGCCACTCCCAGCAGATAGAGCAGGGCCTCGGCTGCCCTCAGACAGCGCAACGTGTCGTCGACGACGGCCAAGCCAACTATCAGCATGGCCCACACCGAGAGCAGAAATATCTCGATGAGCAGCGGCTGACCGAAGGGATTGAGCGACGGATGGAAGTAGAAGTGCCGCCACATATCTGGTGCAAAGAGCTGTATGCTGGCATAGAAGGTGGCCGAAGCAGCCACAATGAGCACCAGCAGCGTGGGATAGAAAGATGGAATATCGTTGAAATGCACTATCTTGGCGCGCTGCCTGCGTTGCCGTATCACAAGATGTGTGACGGCAATGAGACTTATCACCACAAGGAAAATAAGCGTGTGCTTGTCGGAGAAGAGCGATATGAACTGGGAGATTGGGTCGTCGGGATCGACCTTTGAAAGCAGACGGCTTTCATGCGCCCAGCCAAACGTCAGTTGCTCTGTGGCAAGTTGCACCCAGACAGTGTCGGTAGGGTCATCGGGAATGATGCGTATGTCAGCCACAACCATGCGTGTTCCCTTACTGACAGCAAACGAATCGGTAGGCATTTCGCTGACGTGCTCCTCGGGTTGCTGGCGCAACAGGAAGAGAGTATCAGCCCGGACGATGAAGTTGAAGTTCTCGGAATAGTGGTGGCGGTGGGCAAAATTGATTGAGTCTTGCTGCTGAGCGGTGAGCGTGTCGGCCACATACAGCGTGTCCTTGAGCTGGAACCGCGACGGATTATGCTCGCGATAGCAAGCACTGCTCAGGATAGAGAGCAGCAACACCGTGGCTGTTACGAGCAGTTTTCCTATGTAGTTATTTGTCCTCATTGGCTTTTGTGGAGTAAATATTCATCTGGCACGCCTTGCAATCGAAGTCTAAGCGGAACCGTCGCTTGTCGGACAGTTCAATGTAGAGGGGTTCTTTCCATTCTGGTCTGCGTCCGCCATGCCGCTGGCAGTAGCCAAGACTGAAACGCAGACAGTGCCTGCACTGCATTATCAGCACCTCAGAAGAGGCGCGTTCGGCATCCGACAGTAGTTCAAAAGCCTTTGCCGTGACCGCCAAACCTTGACCGCGATAGAACTCACGGGCCTCGTCATTGGATATATTATATAGGTATGGAAAGCTCTGATACTCTCGCTGCCATGCCAGCCGTGGCTCTCGGGAGGCTGACGAACGTGCTGCGCGGGCCGACAGGCTGTCACTCTGCCGCTGTCGGCGTGCTTTCAGCTCAAGCTGCTGCTCCAATCGTTCAACAGCAGCGCGCCTTGCATCGGCCAGCTTACCGCCTTGCAGGAAGCTGTTGCTTGCCTCATCGGTTACGTTTATCCTTGTAGCCTCGAACACTGTATTGCCAAGCTTCGACAGCTGGCGCTGCATGAAGTCGCGCTGAGGACTGTTGGCCTGCTGCCTTTCGGCCACTATCGGCTGACTGATACTGAGCCCGCATCCCTCCATAGTGAGCATGAAGCCATCTGGCGTGGTCCTTAGCTCTATGCTTACAGGCACCTTGCGCACTGCGCTCTCGCCCTGCAAGGACTGGTTGAAGGCTACGTCGTGGTTGCGGTAGAGCACCATCCCCGGGCGCAAGCCATCGGGCATACGCTGCGGGAAGAGCTTTCCGCCCTCCACCTTGTTCACCCTGAAGCCTTCCAGAGAGCTGTTGTCGGATATGAAACACAGTCCGTCGCCATTGGCAAAGCTGCTTATCCCGGCAACCGTGAGGTAGCGGGCGGCAACGGTCTTCACCCTTCCCACTCTCTGGCCTATGGCTTTCGGGGTAAGGAATGAGGCTATTTCATGCCGCCTGCCATCAAGGAAATAGTTGGTGAAACCTCGGTTGAAGGTCTTGTCCAAACTGGGCTCAAACCTGTATTCCACCCTTCCAAACGAACTGCGGCGGTATTTTCCGTTGCTGCGAGCTATCACTTTGTCGAGTTCCTGGCTGTAGGCTGCCACCACGTTCTTCACGTATGCAACGTCTTTAAGGCGGCCTTCAATCTTCAGCGAGCAAGCCCCAGCCTCAAGCAGGTCGCCTATGCGCTCTATCTGGCACAGGTCTTTGAGCGAAAGCAGATACTTGTCGCGCTCAATCAGCTGGTTTCTGCTGTCCTTCAGGCTGAACTTCATGCGACAGAACTG
>ONLG01000039.1 GCA_900318625.1 uncultured Prevotella sp. | reverse complement strand
CATACACATCCTACATAAGCAAAAAAAGGAGTTAAGACATTGTGGATTAGATGATTGCACGATTTCAGAGCATTTTCAGTCCTCTGTAAAGTATTTTCAAGTGGGGCGTTACTGCATATCAGACAGAAGGACAAAAGGACATGGACACCCACCCTTCATATCTGACAGAAGGACAAAAGAACATGATACTCCCTCCCTTCATATCTGACAGAAGGACAAAAGAACATGATACTCCCTCCCTTCGGGAGGGGCGGGGTGGGCTTCCATCATCCCTTCGAAAGGGCTGGGGTGGGCTCCCACTCATCCTTTCGGAAAGGCTACGGGTTCTTGCTCATGCAAGCGAACAAAGTTCGAGCGGGCGAGCTATGCTCGGGTAATCGACGAAGTCGCTTCGCTTGTCGAAGAATGGAGCCGGGACGGACTTCTCCAAAGCTGTGGCTACCGCGTTGCATTGCATGGACTACCGAGCAAAAAGCAAAACAAGTTGTTTTGGTTTGCAATAAGGGCCTAATTGCAATGCAATAAGCACCAAACTGGAGACCAAAACAACTTGTTTTGCTTTTAGACTGATATTACCTGCAATCCAAAGAGGCTATTCTAAGGCTCCGATAATCTCGGTTACGGAGTGACATCCGTGGTTGTCGAGCCATTGGCTGATGCCGTCGCGCACCTTGATGGTCACTTGCGGATCGACAAAGTTGGCCGTTCCGATTTCTATTGCGGTGGCTCCTGCCATGAGGAACTCGATTGCATCCTCGGCTGTAGAAATGCCCCCAAGACCTACAACAGGTATCTTCACCGCCTTGGCCACCTGCCACACCATGCGCAAAGCCACGGGCTTGACGGCTGGTCCGCTCAGTCCGCCAGTGGCTATGCTGAGCACCGGTCGGCGCTTCTCAATGTCGATGGCCATGCCCATAAGCGTATTGATAAGCGACACGCTATCGGCACCCTCGGCTTCGCACACCCGGGCAATGTCGGCAATGTTGGTTACGTTTGGCGAAAGCTTCACTATCAGGGTCTTGCTGTAGCGCTTGCGCACTGCCCTGACCACGCTTTCGGCACCCTCGCAGCTCACTCCGAAGGCCATGCCGCCCTGGCGCACATTGGGGCATGAGATATTCAGCTCTATGGCCGGTATCTTCTCGAGCGCGTCGATGCGTGCCGCACACTCAGCATAGTCGTCGACCGACGAACCGCTGACGTTGACTATCATATTGGTGTCGATGTCCTTTATCTGCGGATAGATGTTGTTGCAGAAGTAGTCTACGCCTTTATTCTGCAAGCCCACACAGTTGAGCATTCCCTGTGGAGTTTCCGCCATACGGGGATAGTCGTTGCCCTGACGTGCATGGAGCGTGGTGCCCTTTACGATTATGCCGCCGATGCCGTCGAGAGGCACGAAATCAGCAAACTCCAAACCATATCCAAATGTGCCGGAAGCCGTCATGACGGGATTCTTCAGGCTCAGATTATTTATTTTTACACTTAAATCAGCCATTGTTATTGATATTTCTTTACAAAAGAGTAATATTTTTCTGTTGCTTTAGGTCACTGTTTTGACTGCCTGCGGCTATTCCCACAGCAGACGGCGCACGTCGAACACCGGCCCTTCCTTGCATACGCAGAGGTTGCCCTCGACTGTCTTTTCCACACAACACAGGCAGGCACCCAGTCCGCAAGCCATCATGTTCTCGAGCGAAGCCTCGCATGGCACACCTGCACTCATGGCATAGCGCGCCACAGCCATCATCATTGGCTTTGGTCCGCAGGTTGCTATGCTGTCGAAGGTGCGCTGCTGAAGTATGGTGTGGTTGGTGACAAAGCCTTTCTCGCCCATCGAGCCATCTTCGGTGGTAATGCACACCTCACCAATCTGCCTGAAACGCTCAATCTGCAGCAGGTCGCCCCCGCTGCGAGCACCGAGCAGGAAGGTGGGGCTGTAGCCTTTGGCACGGAGCTGACTGCCGAAGAAGAGCAACGGAGCTACTCCCACACCGCCACCTACAAGCAGCAGCCGATGGCCTGGAGTAGTGGGCATGGAGAATCCACGGCCAAGCGGAAGCACGCAGTTAAGCTTGTCGCCTGCCGAAAGTCTGCCAAGCCTGCGGGTGCCATTGCCGATTGTAGCAACCAGGAGCCACAGCTCATTGGCTGCAACATCCACATTATTTATAGATATGGGACGACGGAGCATTGTGTTTGGCTCGTCGTCGATGCGAACTTCCACAAACTGCCCCGGAAGCATTGGCGGAAGAGGCTCCGAATGGGTTAGCCTTATCTGTACGTAACGATTGTTTAGCCGCTCAACATGGCTTACCGTAAGGTCTAAAACATATTTCTTCATTGTCTGTCGTTGAATTTTGTCTGCTTATAAATAGAAAAGGTGGTGGAGTAATAATCGCTGACCACTTTGCAAAAGTAGACAAAAATATCTATTTTCACAAAAACAGCTTGCTCAATGGTCACATTGAACAAGCTAAATTACGCTGTCCGGCATGAAAACGACAGCAAAAGGGTAGCTGAGTATCTTATTTCTTGGGGAGAAATGTTTCCCAAGTCTGATCGTCGAAGAATATTCTTATCTCGGTTATACGACGTTGCGGTTTGTCAATATAATTCATATCCATTCGTTGCGGTGTAGAAGGTGCTTTATATCCACTAATCTGCGATTGCACATTTGCTGCCTGCCGGGGTAGAGAAGAAGCACTGCGCTGGCCGGAATTGCTAACTGGCTGCGCCGCAGCAGAGCCGTCGAAGTCAATCAGCCCCTCGGCTGTTGGAACTACAGAGCTACCGTCCTGACTCGCCAGGGCATCATCCTGATCGGTGAACATAGGCCCTTTGCCAAACATCAACCAGTCCAGACTTATCTTTGTAAACTTGCTACGGATTGCTTCAACAGTATTCAAGGTGGGCTTGGTCCTGCCATTGAAGATGCTGCTGAGTGAAGCTGACGATATTCCGATGAAGTCGGAGAAGGTTTGCTGGGTCATGTGCTGACTCTCCATGAGCTGTCTTATTCTGTCTTTCATTGCCTCAATAACCTTGTTTTTATGTCTATCGGTTCATTTTCTATTGATTTTACAAAGGTAAAACGTTTTGTTTAATCTTGCAACAATCCTAAAAAGAATTTACCAAAACAAATATTTGATTTTTGTACGTAAACGTTTACAAATATAATCACACATCAAATACAAACCCTTTACATATTTAAATATCTAAAATTTAGGTTCCAAAATGTAGCCGTAAGTTAATTCAGCCATTTACTATAAATATCTGAGTATTTTGCGGTTAATTGCCCGTTATATACCTTAAAAGCTGAGAATATGCACGTTTTAGGTTCGGTCTACCTTGTGTAAGACTAAATTCTTTGCTCGTATTTTAGATAAAACACTGGTTATCAATACTATAACTGTGTTGTGATTAGGATGTATATTTATGCGTGTTGATATTAAAACTATAATATTTATATTTGTATTTACAAATCAACAAATACAATTACAGCCTGCTGCTACCTAACTTTTGTTTTATAAAACGTGTATCTGTATAATGTGTTTAATATTTGAATTGCTGAATTTTACATTATTAAAATGTTAAGAAAAGTAAACGATAAATCTGCGGAAGCTCAAAAATCGAATAATTCAAAATACTCAGCTATTTCCGACCAGATGGTCATCAGCTCAGAAATACGCGAGTTTTGAGAGGGTTAAAAACGAGTTAAGGGCCTGAACCCGATACGTTTAGGCACAAAAAGCACACCCTCGAAATCGTAGATTTTATGCTGAAAGAGAATGAAAAACCCCTGTTTTCAGGCCGAAAACAGGGGGGTAGCACTCATTATATGTCAGTAAAAACAGACCAACTAATATCCTATTTACGAAATTCCAGACATCTGTGTTTTGCCTAAAACGAAGAAAACATCTGCTCAGAAAGCAGCTGCACTAATGCAGAATGAAGAAAACCAGCTCTTTCATAAGCTCTCCATCAGTGGTATTTCCCTTGCCTATTCCCTTGCTTTTGGCATCAGTTTCCCTGAGCTTACCTATTATGTCCATTGTCTTTCTGGCAGAGAAAACCTTCATTGCAGCCATATAGTCACGCGCTCCCCAGGGCGACCTCATGTCGAGAGCCTGCGCAATGTCGTTCTCGTTTTGCCGTTTAGGAGCGTAATGCACAACCATCAGATTTTGGAAGAAATTGAAGAGAAGCGGCAACATAGAAAAGAGTGAGCCTGCCTTTGGGTTTTTGTCAAAATAATTGATAATCTGATTTGCCTTGAAGACATCGCGTGTAATGATGGCATTGCGCAGTTCAAAAGCATTGAAGTCCTTGCTCACCCCTATCTTCTTCTCCACCAGCTCAGGCGTAACCCTGCGGTCGCCTTCACGTGGCATAGCAAGGAAGAGCTTGTCGAGTTCCGAGGTAAGGCGGTGCAGATCTGCTCCGATGTGCTCCGCCACCATCTGCGTCGACTTGTTGTCAATGCTTGCACCGTTCTTCTTGACGTATGCCTCAACGAAACGCGGCAGTTCGTAGTCGCGGAGTTTTTTCGATTCAAACACCACCCCGATACTTTCGGCCATCGTAATCACCTTTTTGCGGCGGTCTATGGTGCCATTCTTGTGACACCACACCAGCACCGTTGACTTCATCGGAGCCCGGAGGTATTTTTCCAGGGGCTCGAGCGAGCGTATTCCCTGTGCCTCTTTCACTATCACCACCTGATATTCCGCCATCATAGGATAGCGGCGAGCCATGTCCACGACCGTCGTGGCATTGGTGTCGGCTCCGAAAAGCACGGTCTGGTTGAAGTCCTGCTCTTCCGGCGACAGCACCGATGCCGCCAGCTCGTCGGCTATCTTGTCGATATAGTACGACTCTTCCCCCATCAATATATATATAGGTGAGAAGCGGCGAGCCTTTATGTCGCGCATTATGCTGTCGAAGGTTATGCTTTTAGTTGCCATAAAAAACGCAGGTTATGATGTTTGGTCTGAACTTTTTTGTACTTTTGCTCTCCACGGCCCACTCATCAGGCCGTTAGATATGCAAAGATAGGAAAATGATTTCATTAAATCTGCCATCGTTTGACATTAAAATTCGCCGCGAAGGCAACCGCGCCGTGGTTCTCGACCCCCTTCGCCGCCGTTGGGTAGCCCTCACTCCCGAGGAGTGGGTGCGCCAGCACTTCGTCAACCTGCTTGTCAGCGAGAAGCACTACCCCGCCACTCTGGTTGCCAACGAGGTGCAGCTCTCTGTGGGCGAAAAGGTCATGCGTGCCGACACCGTGGTCTACGACCGCACCCTTCGCCCCCGGATGATAGTTGAATACAAGGCTCCCACCGTTGCCATAACACAGAAAGTATTCGACCAGATTTCCGTCTACAACCTGCTTCTGCGTGTAGACTATCTCGCCGTTTCCAACGGACGGCAGCACTACGTATGCCGCATGGACTACGACAACGAAAAATATTCATTCTTAGAAGACCTCCCCGACTACGAAGTTTTCTTACAAAACGCATAGTCATCGCTTTGGCCTTCCTGGCACAACCGTTCTGTTTCCAGCTTTTCCCTGCATATTCGGAAAAAAGAGCACTCGCCAGAGGTCGCTGCAACGGCGAACCAGCTATTCACATTCTGCTTCTGAGATGACATCACGCAGGCGGACACGCTTATTGTCGAACCACACATGGCGCCACTCGCTGTAGCCTTTGCCCTCAATGAGTTTTGCGGCAAATCTCCATAGTAAGAAAGGAGGCCACCTGGGAGTTACTACCACTCGCTGAGGTCGGCCTGCGCCTCTATGCGGCTTTCGATGTTGTCGGGCAACGAGGGGAAGAAGTCTATTCCCGTGAGGCGTTCCACGTCGTCAACCGTGAGCACATAGTCCGACATGGGGCGATGGCCGTCCTCATTCTCGTAGACGAAGCCAATGGCGCGGGGCGACGGGCTCATGCGCAGCACCACCTTATAGAAAGCGTAGGGCACTGCCACGCGGTTGCGTCCGATAGTGCGGTGCTTGGCATCTACCATCGGGCCGCAGACGATATATACCTCGCCGTATTTCTTAGCCCAGCGGCGGCACGCCATCTCGAGGTCGTTCCAGTCGCCGCCGTTGAGATTGTGGCTCTGCGGACACATATTGGTGAAGAGGAAGCAGTCTTGCTGAGCCTTTCTGTCCCACTTGTTGTCGCCCGACGGACACATGTGCCCGCGGTCGTAGCCCGAGCGCATATAGTCGCTGTTTGTGGCTCGCGGAAACGGCACGTCCTCGTCTTCGCTGAAGCTCACTCCCTTGCGCTTATGCGGTCCCGTGGTATGAGCTGCAGTGAGGTGCCAGGCAGTCCAGTATGGCAGGCGGTAGTGCGCGTTGTAGCAAGTGGTATAGCCCGTTCGGCGCAATATCTGCCCCTGCTGTCCTTTCATTGCTGGTATCTCGAGTCCCTGTACGGCTGAGGTGCGCTTCTCAGGTCGGGCTTCGTCTTCGTATGGCAGTGCCACGCTGCCGCTACCGGCTGCCGATGCGGGCTTGCGGAACATGGTGCAGGCCATCATAGCCACAGCCGTCAACAGCAGCAGAGCTATCCAGAGGCTTCGACGCGACGACGGTTTTCTGCGATGGGAATGTTGTCTTGAGCGTTTCATAGCCGCAAAAATACAGATTTTCCACCTAACGGCCATAGTCGCAGACGGCAAAAAACAAAAAAAGCCGGACTGAATACCCACATTTCAGTCCGGCCAGAAGCTATCTAACTATTTGTTGTTCAAACTACTCGATTGCGGCTACTAAGCGCAGTTTACTCTGCCGAAGTTATACATAGCCATCACATTCTCATAGTAGTTAACTATATTCTTGTTTGTGTTAACCAACTTATTCATTATCTTTTTCATGTCGTTACCCTTTCTTTTAATTAGTTATACAATCTTTTAATTACCTATCGGATTGAAGCCCTGAGGCTTTCATCGTCATAGTTCGTTTGTGTTATCCTTTTTTGTTATCCTTTATGTTATCCTTTTTTGTTTTTTACCTTTCGCTAAAAGTAAGATGTCTGCGCAGTGTTCTGTACTTTTGACAATGCAAAGGTAAGGGGTTTGAGGGTTCAAGACAACACTTTTCCTCAGTTTTTGGGCCGAAAAAGGCTTAATTTTGACATGAGTCAACCACCTTGACAAGTGTCAAGCCGTCTGCTTGACATGGGTCAAAAGCAAAGGCGCAAACAGCTAACCACCCCCGACCTCTGCCCCAAGATAGGGCTGAAAGGAAGGTAATATGAGTCATATTTCTTTGTTTTGCGCTCGCTTAATCGTACCTTTGCAGCATGGATATGTACAGACTGCCTGCCGAGTGGGAGCCTCAGAGTGCCGTACAGCTGACGTGGCCCACCCCACTCTCCGACTGGAGAGACAACATTCGCGAAATCAATGCCACATACGTCGAGATGGCCACGGCCATAGCCCGCTACGAGAAGGTGCTCATCGTGGCCTCAGCCATGTGCAGCATCCCCACAAGCCTAAGGCGCAACAAAAACGTGCGCATGGTGCGCGAGGAATACAACGACACATGGGCCCGCGACCATGCATTCATCTCGCTGGTGGGCGATGGCGAGAAGCCGCGGCTGCTCAACTTCAAGTTCAACGGCTGGGGCATGAAGTTCAACTACCACCTCGACAATGCCCTGAACCTAAGCCTCTGGCAGGACCTGGGACTGAAGAAGAACTGCTCGCTGGGGCTCAACTCCGACTTCGTTCTCGAGGGCGGCTCCATTGAAAGCGACGGCTGCGGCACGGTGTTCACCACAAGCCAGTGCCTGCTGGCTCCCAACCGCAACCAGCCACTCACGCAGAAGCAGATAGAGATACAGCTCATGCTCCGCCTCCATGCCCGCCGCATAGTGTGGCTCGACCACGGCAACCTCCTGGGCGACGACACCGACGGCCATATCGACACCATAGTGCGCACTGCTCCCGACGACACATTATTATATATAAGGTGTAACAACAAGCGCGATCCGCAGCACGACGACTTCCAGAGGCTGGAGAAGCAGCTCGAGGAGCTGCGCACGCTCGACGGCAAGCCCTATCGCCTGCTGCCGCTGCCCATGCCGCGCGCGCTCTACGACGACGACGGCGAGCGTATGCCTGCCACATACGCCAACTTCCTCGTGATTAACGGGGCGGTACTGGTGCCCACTTACAACCAGACAGACAACGACCAGGCAGCCATGCGCACCATCGCCACGGCTTTTCCCGGACGCGACATCATAGGCATCGACGCACGGCAGATCATCCGCCAGCACGGGTCGATACACTGCTGCACCATGCAATATCCCGCGGGAGTGTTTTAAAAAGTCTACCTCGCCGCCCCGAGGGGGAGGAGAACACGGGCATATTGCCTCGCTTACTTGGGGTTACTCGGCAATTTGCTGAGTATAGGGAAAAACTTGCAAACTCATAATAACTCGACAACCATAACAGAAATGAAAATAGGCATCATACAACAGCACAACACCGGCGACATAGCAGACAACCGCCGCCGACTTGCCGAGCAGACAGCACGGCTCAGCCGCGAGGGTGCAGCCCTTGTGGTGTTGCAGGAGTTGCACAACTCGCTCTACTTCTGCCAGACGGAAGATGTTGAAACGTTCGACCTTGCCGAGCCCATACCCGGTCCGAGCACCGAGTTCTTCGGCGAGGTGGCACGCCAGAACGGCGTGGTCATCGTAGCCTCGCTCTTCGAGCGGCGCGCCGCCGGCCTCTACCACAACACGGCTGTAGTGATAGAGCGCGACGGCACCATAGCCGGCAAGTACCGCAAGATGCACATTCCCGACGACCCGGCCTACTACGAGAAGTTCTACTTCACGCCCGGCGACCTCGGTTTCCAGCCCATCGACACGTCGGTGGGCCGTCTGGGAGTGCTCGTATGCTGGGACCAGTGGTATCCCGAGGCAGCACGTCTGATGGCTCTGCGCGGTGCCGAGCTGCTCGTCTACCCCACTGCCATTGGCTACGACGCACGCGACACCGACGACGAACAGCAGCGACAGCGCGAGGCATGGACCACAGTGCAGCGCGGTCATGCCGTTGCCAACGGCCTGCCAGTGGTAACGGTTAACCGCGTAGGCTTCGAGCCAGTGGCTCCCGGCAGCAGCGAGGGAATAGAGTTCTGGGGCAGCAGCTTCGTTGCCGGGCCTCAGGGCGAGCTGCTCTATCGCGCTCCGGCTGACGAGGAGGCGGCAACAGTTATCGAGGTAGACATGAAACGCTCGGAACAGGTGCGCCGCTGGTGGCCTTTCCTGCGCGACCGCCGCATCGACAGCTATCAGTCGCTGCTCAAACGCTACGACGACTGAAGCATAAAAATCGTTAAATCATTCGCTGCAAAGTGGTTGTCTACAAATAAAGCCGTAACTTTGCAGTCCGAGTATGCCTGCTCATGCCATCTCCCACACGGCAGTTGAGCCACAGGCCAGACTTTAACATATATATTATTAAGGTGTGAAAAAGAATACTCTCCCACCGGGTCGGCAAAGACCCACTGTGAAAGAAGTGGTCGGTGCCCTTGAGAAGTTCGCGCCTCTGCCCTTGCAGGAAAGCTACGACAATGCAGGCTTGCAACTGGGGTTGACAGAGACGGAGGTATCAGGGGCATTGTTGTGTCTTGACGTTACCGAGAAAATCGTCGACGAAGCCATAGCGCGCGACTGCAACGTGATAATAAGCCACCATCCGCTCATATTCCACCGGCTGTCGCACATCACCGGCGGCAACTACGTGGAGCGCGCCGTGGCAAAAGCTATCAAAGCCGACATTGCCATCATCTCAATGCACACCAATCTGGACAACGCACAGGGCGGCGTTAGCTTTATGATGGCCGAGAAGATGGGCATGACCGATGTCAGTTTCCTGTGTCCGCCACGCAGCTACAGCAGCGGCGACGATGGCCCGACAGTCCAATATGCTTCCGGCGTGATAGGAAGCCTGCCGCAACCACTGCCTGCCGCCGACTTCATCACCATGCTCAAGCGAGTGTTCAACGTGGAGTGCGTGCAGGCAAACCAGCTTCTGCGACGCGACATCAGGCGCGTGGCACTGTGTGGCGGAGCCGGTTCGTTTGCCATCGACGACGCCCTGCGCAAGGGTGCCGATGCCTTTGTCACCGGCGAAATGCACTATCACGAATACTTCGGACACGACGGCGAACTGCAGATAGCCGTCATAGGCCACTACCAGAGCGAGCAGTTCACCAACCAGCTCTTCCTCAACATCCTTCACGATGCACTGCCGGAGCTGCGCTGCGAGCTGACAAAGACAAACACAAATCCAATTATCTATCTATAAACTACCCAATATGGCAAAGAAAGATCCAAAAGAATTCACCGTAGAGGAGAAGCTCAAGCACCTGTATAGCTTGCAGACCACCCTCTCGGCCATCGACGAGAAGCGAGCACTGCGCGGCGAACTGCCGCTCGAAGTACAGGACCTGGAAGACGAGATAGCAGGTCTGACCACACGATTGAACAAGATACAGACCGACATCGACGAGCTGCAGGCCGCCATCGTTCAGAAGAAGGGCGAGATAACCACCGCCGAAGCCAGCCTCGAACGCTACAAGGCTCAGATCAACGAGGTGCGCAACAACCGCGAATACGATATGCTGAGCAAGGAGATTGAGTTCCAGTCGCTCGAGATTGAGCTGTGCAACAAGAAGATACGCGAAGCGACGGCAAAGGTTGCCGACCGCACCGAAGAGCTCAACCGCACCCGCGAGAACATAGACAACCGCCAGCAAGACCTCGACGAGAAGAAGAACGAGCTGAGCGAGATTATGCAGGAGACTCGCGAGGAGGAAGAAAAGCTCAAGGAGAAAGCCCGCGAGCTGGAAACCAAGATTGAGCCACAGCTGCTGACAAGCTTCAAGCGCATACGCAAGAACGCACGCAACGGTCTCGGCATCGTCTACGTGCAGCGCGATGCCTGCGGCGGATGCTTCAACAAGATACCGCCACAGCGACAGCTCGACGTGAAGATGCACAAGAAGATCATCGTTTGCGAATACTGCGGACGTATTCTCGTAGACCCGGAGCTGGCCGGCATCAAGACCGCCACACCCGAGGAGGAGAAGCCCAAGCGCAAGCGCGCCATACGCAAGACTGTGAAGAAGGAGGAGGCTCCCGACGTAGAGGCACCCGCCGTTCCCGAAAGCGAGGAGGCTTAAAGAGCTGTCCTGCGCACTTCTAAGGCGCGACTGAAGTTTCCCAAGAAACATCCATTTCCGGACTTCAGCTAAAACATAAAGAAGGAACAAAGCTTTGACGGCTTTGTTCCTTCTTTTTTATCTGATGATAGAGCTATCGCTTGCAGCTGACTCGCTTGGTTAGTCCGATGGCTCCTGTGGGACAGACGAGACGGCAGAGGTGGCACCCCACACACTTTGTGCCTATAATCCGCGGCTGATGGGCCTCAGCATCGAAGGCAATGGCCTGATGGCCTCCATCACGGCACGATATGTAGCAGCGGCCACAGCCTATGCAGCGTTCGCGGTCGATTTTCGGATACACCTTAGTATCGCGGTCGAGGTCTGACGGCATCACAAAGTTGGGCAGCTGCTCACCTACGAGTTCTTGCAATCGGCTGATTTGCCTCTCAGCCATATAGGTCTGCAATCCCATTTTCAGGTCGTCGATGATGCGGTAGCCATATTCCATCACTGCGGTACACACTTGCACGTTGCCACACCCCAGCTGAATGAACTCCAGGGCATCCTTCCACGTTTCGATGCCGCCTATGCCACTCAGCTCGATGCGTTTTCCGTGTGAGCCATCGAAAACCTTGTGCGATGCCAACTGGTAGATAAACCGCAGGGCTATCGGCTTGACGGCTGGTCCGCTGTAGCCCGAAATGGTCATTTTGCCGCTCACCGCCGCCTCGGGCGACATCGTCACGCTCTTGACAGTGTTGATGGCCGAGATGGCATCGGCCCCTGCAAAGTAAGCTCCCAAAGCCGGCATCCTCATGTGAGTGATGTTTGGAGTCATCTTGGGTATGACGGGAATGTTCACACAGCTCTTCACGAAAGTGGTATAGACAGCCACCAGCTCAGGGTTCTGCCCCACGTCGCTGCCCATGCCTGCCAGCCGCATCTGCGGACATGAGAAGTTCAGCTCCACGGCATCGCAGCCAGCCTCCTCTGCCATCATCGCAAGCTCGCTCCACTCCTCTTCATACTGCCCCATGATGCTTGCCACGACCACCTTAGAGGGATAGTCGCGCTTCAGCCGGCGCAGTATGTCGAAGTCATCAGTATAGTAGTTTTCGCTGAGTTGCTCCATATTGCGGAAGCCTGCAAACGATGTTCCGTTCTTCACGGCATCGAAACGTGGCGACACTTCGCGTATGTCCTGCTTGCAGATGGTCTTGTAGAACACTCCGCCCCAGCCCATGTCGAAGGCTCGCGCCACCATCTCATAGTTGGTACAGACGGCAGACGAAGCCAGGAAGAATGGATTTTCGCAGTGTATGCCACAGAAGTCGATGGCGAGAGAGGGCGCAGCCTCTTCGGGCAGCACGTGGTCTTGCGCAGCAGTGCGTATCAGCTCCTTGATTCTGATCGGTCTGTCATAGTGTATGCAAGCCTGTTCAGCCCGCTCCAGGTCGGCATCGCTGCACGCTTCAATCCACCGCCACACATTCTTGCAGTTGTCAAACCGTATTGCACGCACTGCACGCGCTGGGTCGCCAGTCCGACACGCTTTTGTGCAAGGTGCATCTTCGCACAACAGGCAGCGTGTTGCCTCTTCTTTCAGGTGTAGCATAGGCTTTGTCAGCTCTATTAGGTTTTTAGTTTATTGTATGATAAGCATTATTCAAGTGCAGAGCCATTACAGCCCTCTTGCCTTGTAGATGCAATCCTTGGCCTCGTTTATCTCCTGGAACTTCTTTTCTGCCGCGCGTCGCACATCCTCGCCGAGCGTAGCCACGCGGTCGGGATGATGCTTCAGGGCCATCTGCCGATAGGCTTTCTTCACCTCGTCGTCGGTTGCCGATGCCGAGATGCCCAGTATCTTGTAGGCTTGTGCCAGCTTCTGCGCGCTGTCCGGCTGACTTGCCGACGAGCCACGCCCTTGCTGCCGTCCTCCGTTTCCATAACTGCCACCGCCATAGTAGTCGCCTCCATAGCCGTAGCCCATAGCCAGCAGCTGCTCCAGGTCGTCGGCTGAAAGGCCCATGAGCTGCGCCACTTCTCCCAGTGCATCGCGCTCAGCCTGCGGCAGGGTGCCGTCGGCAAGTGCTATGAGCACGAGGAAGTGCATCAGCTGCAGGCGCATACCGTAGTTCATGTGGTAGCGCATCTCCACGGCAGCCTTGCGTATCGTTTCCTTGTATGCTCCGCTGCCCATCATCTTCTCTTGCTCGAAGAGCTTCATCAGGATGTCTTCGCCCTGCTCCACTGCCACAGGACCGAAGTTCTGGCGCAGAAAGCGGCGCACAAACTCCATCTCGGAGTGCATCACCTTGCCGTCGGCTTTTATTATATATGATGCCAGTACGAGCATGGAGAAAAGGAACGAGTTGCGCTCGCCCTCGTCGTAAGCCTGTCCGCCGTATGCCGTTGAGTTGCCGGATATTCGGCTCGAGCCGCTGTCGCCTATGCTGTCAAAAGCCGCTCCCAGTGCGTAACCAGCCAAAGCGCCTAACACACTGCCGCCACTGACAATCCAGCCCAGCAGGCCACCAATCCATTTTGCCAATGCCATAGTTCGTAGTTCTTATGAAACCTTCTAATCTTTATCTGCCGGTTGCCTCTTTCCAAACTCCGGGTCGATCTTCACAAATGCTGTCACGGCAAATGTTATCACGCAGAACGCCATCACGAGGATGAAGAACGTGCGATAGCCCACGGCATCCTTCAGCCATCCCGACACCATACCGGGCAGCATCAGGCCCAGATAGGATATTCCTGTGCAGATGGCATAGTGCGAAGTCTTGTAGCTTCCCTGACTGAAGAAGAGCATATAGAGCGTAAGCGCCGTGAAACCCAGTCCGTAGCCGAACTGTTCGATAAACAGCAGCGAGCTTATGAGCCAGAGATTGTCGGGCATCACATAGCTCATATATACATAAACGAGGTCGGGCAACGTCAGTGCGAGCACAAAGGGCCACAGCCACCGCTTCAGTCCGTCGCGGCTTGCCAGCATACCGCCCACCACTCCACCGAGCAGCAGTCCTATGAGTCCCACCGTGCCGTTGGCAAGTCCGTACTCCTGGGGCGACAGTCCGAGTCCTCCCTCCGAGTTGGGACGCATCAGGAAGGTGTCGGTCATCTTGGTAAGCATGGCTTCTGGGAAGCGATAGAGCAACAGGAAGAGCAATGCAAACACCAGCTGCTTGGCAGGGAACTTGCGCAGGAACGACACGAAGTTGTTGCGTATCTCATGCAAGGCATCGCCAGCCCTGCCTCCCTTGCCTCCGTCGTCGGCAGGCCGCGGCATCACGAAGCTGTGATAGAGCCAGATGGCGAGGAACACTCCGGCCAGTCCGTAGAACACGAGGCTCCACGTGAAAGCCTTCTGGTTGCGGAAGGTGAGCTGCAATATTCCGGCAGCCGGCACGAGCAGGCCCTTGCCCACTATCACGGCTATGCGGTAGAAGGTGTTGCGTATGCCCACGAACCATGCCTGCTGGTGGCTGTCGAGCTCAATCATGTAGAATCCGTCGGCTGCTATGTCGTGGGTGGCACTGCTGAAAGCCATGAGGAAGAAGAAGAACATAGTGCCCTGGAACCAGAAGCTGGCGTTGAGCGTGAAGGCCACTCCTGCCAGCGACGAGCCTATCAGCACCTGCATGGCCAGCACCCACCAGCGTTTGGTCTTGCTGATGTCTACAAACGGACTCCACAGCGGCTTTATCACCCAAGGCAGGCTGAGCCAGCTGGTGTAGAGAGCAATGTCGGTGTCGCTCATTCCGAGCTGCATATACATTGCGACGGCCACTGTCATCACAATGACGTTGGGCAGTCCTTCGGCAAAATAGAGCGTGGGCACCCATGCCCACGGGTTGCGTTGTTTCATTTTGGTTAGAATGTGTTGTTATTTATAAATCTTCTGTATCTCTGAATTCTGGAAATAGTGCATCAGTATATCCTTGTAGCCATAGCCTTTCTCGCCCATCACGGCGGCACCTATCTGGCACAGGCCCACTCCGTGGCCCCAGCCGTGGCCGTGGAGCACGAAGCGTGCAGGCAGCTGGACTGAGTCGGGCGGCAGCACACGGCCTTCGCTGTCGAGGCGTTCCACAGTGAAGTTGCTGCTCAGCAGGTGGCTATGGCTCAGCGTGCGGCGTATCTCGAGTTCCTTGCCCACGGTGAACGTGCGGTTGCGGCCCACGATGCGCAGGCGGCTGATGCGTCCGCTCTTGCCACGCTCGTCGCCTACAAGGTCTACGATGCCTCCGAAGTCCATCTTCAGCCGTTCGGTCACGAGTGCCGAAAGCTCCTCTTGCGAGTATTCCACCGTCCACTCATAGAAGTCGGCAGTGGCCTGGTCGTAGTCGTTGAGCACCTGCCTGATGACCTTCGCGTCACGTGTGTTGCAGAAGGGGTCGCTGACCGAGGTCAGATAAGCCTTCGGCTGGTTTTCCCAACAGTACTGATACTCCTCAGTCTGTCCGCCGCAGCACTTCGAGAAGCGTGCGTCGCATATCTCTCCTCCGCTAACGAGCACTTCGCCCCTCGTGGCTTTCATGGCCTCGTCCACGGCCTGCGTGCTCTGGCGCATGGTGCCCTGGTAGCGTTGGCAGTGGTCGTCGGCACACACGTCGAAGAGCGCATGGTCCTCGCGGTCGCGCCACCGTATGAGCTTGTCGTCGGTTTTCTCGAAGGCGAAGAAGCCCTCAGCCCCCTCCTTGTGCTGGCGGCGACGAGCCATCTGTGCCAGCAGCCATGAGCGCGAAGCCACGGCATGAGCCTTCAGCAGCTCCACAGACGACGTGGCACTCATCTCGCTCGAGATAACGCTGGCAAGATATTGCTCCACTGGCACTTCGTTTATGGCGTGTATCTTGCCCGAGTCCACTATCAGTCGTAGTGCCCCGGCAAAGGTCTGGCTCTGCTGTTGCTGCCAGTGGAAGCCCTGCCCGATGGTCACTCCTCCGAGCGTGAACGAGCTGTCGGCCCTTTCGGGTGTGAAGAGCAGCTCGCGATATAGGTTGCCGTTCCACAGTATGGCTCCCTCGCTGCAAGCCACTCGCTGCTCGCCCACTATCGTCGTGCCCTTGGCTACAAACGGGGCGTTGAGCGTGAAGGCTATCACCTCACTGCAAACGATGCCCACCGTCACCATGGGTTCTTCCTCGAAGAGCCTCTCCTGCTGCCCGGGCTGCTTGTCGCAGCTGCGGCGCAGCTTGTCGGCAATGTCGGCAGCCTGCTGCGGCGTGACGGCCACCTCTTCCAGTATCTTGCTGAGCCGCGTGGCTGTGAGGCGACGGTAGTCGTCCCCGCGCGGCGTGATTATCATTCCGGCCATGTCGATAGCCCCCGGGCTAATTAGCATCTGCTCGTCGCCCTGGGCATAGTAGCAGTCGGGGCGGTGCTTGCGGCGCGGTATCACCACGGTGACGGAGCTTTCGCCTGCGCGCCATGCCAGCACGTTCATCATCGGTTCGCCGCTCTCCTGGTCAACGGGCATGGCATCGTAGAGGCGACGGAACAGCCGGCAGTCGGCCTCCTCGCTGTTGCTGCGTATGACGAACGCCGCCACGGGATAGTCGCGCAGCAGCGATATGTCGCCACAGCCATCCTCCTTCACTATCGTCTCCATGCTGCTGCTCAGCCGTGGCCACAGCTGCTTCAGGGGCAGCTGGTCGCTGCTTCCGGCCTGAAAGTGCATGTGGTCGGGCGCACTGGCTCCGCAGCGCGGGCCGTTGTAGAACACCAGCAGCTCGGGATAGTGCTCCGTCAGCCGGTGCATGGTGGCATAGTTGGGCAGTATGCGCTGCGGCTGATGCTCCGTTGAGGGTATAGTGAAGTGGAGCGGCAGTATTGGGAAGGGATTGACAAGCAGCTCGAAGTGGCCGTCCACGATGCGCGACATCTGCTGCGCAGGGCGGTTCTTTGCACACAGGAAACAGGGACGGGTAGCTATGGTCTTCTTGTCGATGCTTGCGCCGGTGCTCACGATGCGTGCCGGGTTGAACTGCACGCGCCAGTCGGCCAGCGGCTCCTCGAGCATCTTCTGCTCCACGTCCTTCAGCTCGCGAAACCGCCTTGAGGCATCGCCCCACCTCTGCAGCTGTCGGCTGAAGAAGCGTCGCAGGCTGCTGTCGTCGGTGGTGTCGAGGTGTCCTTGCGAGAGTTGCTGGCGCGCCATCAGCTCTATGGTGCGCAGGCGATCCTTATACAGGTTGTTGGCGTTCACGCGCTCGTGGCTCAGCGCGGCATCGCTGTTGCCCTGCCAGCGGCGGCAGAGGTATAGCTCGTCGTAGATGCGCCCTATGCGGTAGCGGCGGCTGAAGGCCAGCCCCATGGCATAGTCCTCGCCGTAGCTCGTGTTGGGGAACCTTATCTGCCGCGCAATGGGCGTGAAGAAGGCCCGTGGAGCACCGAGACCATTCACCCGGAGCGCATTGTTCGGTCCGTTGGCATCGGTCCACTCGCGGTGGTCTATCAGCCCCGGCGGCAGGGTGCGCAGGTCGAAGTCGCACATCCTGTAGCTGCCCACCACCATGGCGGCCTGCTGGCTGTAGAAGGCATCCACTATCTTCTGCAACGTGTGGGGCGAGCTGTAGAGGTCGTCGCTGTCGAGCTGCACGGCAAAACGTCCGCAACGCTCGTCGCCTACGGCCATGTTCCAGCATCCGCCGATGCCGAGGTCGCGCCGAGGGGGTATCAGATGGACGAGCCTCTCGCCCACTCCCGGCTCGGCGGCAAGGCGGCGCAGTATGTCGGTGGTGCCGTCGGTGCTGTGGTTGTCCACCACTATCACGTTGTAGTCGAAGCTCGTCTGCTGCTCTAAAGCCGACCTCACGGCATCGGCTATGGTGCTCTCGCGGTTTAGCACGGGTATCACCACCGATGCTTCCACGGCAAACTCCTGCTCGGCGAAGTCGGGCGCGGCGTAGGCCGACGTGTCCACCAGTGCGCCAAGCTCTGCCAGGTGGGCCGTAGCCACCTGCTCCATTTCCACCTGGCGCGAGCGGCTGCGCGGGTCAACGTAGTCGAACTGCTTCTCGCCGCTGCGCCTCAGGTCGCGCTCCTGTTCGGTGTAGAGGTATTCGTCGAGGTGCATGATGCTCCCCTTGCGACTAAGGAAGAGGCGCAGGCTGTACCACCCGGCATATTGCAGCTGCGGAGCCTTTGCGCGGCTGCGGAGCGAAGCCCACTGGCGCAGAAGGTCGGTGCGCAGCAGCACAAGGGGGCCGAAGTCGAAGTCGTCGCGCAGGCTGCCCGGCTGATAGTCGATGGCAGGATGGCGCACCACCTTGCCGCGCTCTTCGCTGTAGCGGTCGCTGTAGAGCATGGCAGCACCCGTGTCGGCAGCCACGCGCATCATGCGCTCTATGGCGAGATGCCCGAGCGTGATGGGAGCTGCCGTGAGACAGAGCAGAGCCACGTCGGTCTGCACCGTGCGAGCCACAAGCTCCATCGTTGCAGAGCTATGCAGGCCGTCGGTTGTGAGAAAAGTGCTGTCGGAAGGAGCCTCGTTTGCCGCAGCAAAAGCATCTGTGACAAGGAGGAAGATGCGCCCCACAGAATGAATCTGGCGCAGCTGACCCACCAGAGCCGCTGCTGCCCGTATGTCGTCGCAGGCCAGAAAGCAATCGGCCTGGCCATGCAAAACAGTGTCTTTTTCCATCATTTATATTATAATATATGTGCAAAGATACGGTTTAGTGAGGGCACTACAAAGAAAAGTTTTTCCTTTTTTGCCTGCAAATGCCGATAAAGGGGCATCCACAGCCCCTGACACGCAAGCCCCTACAACGCGCTGAGCACCGCGAATTTGTCCACTCTGGGGCGGCAACTTTTCGCAACCCCGTCCGTAAACTTTCTCCAGCAGCCCCGTAACAATGCTCCAGCTATCCTGTAACAATGCTCCAGAGCCTCTGTAAGGTTACTCCAAGGCTGCTGGAGAAAGTTTACAGGAGGCTCGGTAAAATTCCGCAAGTGTAGTTTAACGATTTTAGTTGACTACTTTTAGTCTTGTTTGTAGTTTTGGTTGACTTTGGTTAATATTTAATTTTAATCTCAGTTGTTGTTTGTTGTA
>ONLG01000026.1 GCA_900318625.1 uncultured Prevotella sp. | reverse complement strand
GCGAAATACATACATTATTTATCTTGGCATAGTTGAAGCGGATATGCTCGGTCATCTTCACCCAACCACCCCGCTTCATATTTGGCAGGTGAATGTATTGGTGTTTGCCGCTTTCGTTGTGAGCTATCTTAGAAAGAGCTTTGGAACTTTTGTTCGTTTCCGACAGCACAATCTTGTCCGCCTGAATGTAGAAACTACCTTCGTTGTCGCGCTTCTTCTTGAACTGCGGATAGGAAACTTTTCCCTGTTTCAAATCCCTGAAGAAATTGTCAAATGCCTTTTGCAAATAATCAAAAGGTTGCTCCGTAGCACATTTCGTCACCTCATAGACAAACGGGAACTGTTCCTTCTTGATGGCGTTAAACTGCGTTCTGAGTTTTCTTCCGCTCGGCTTTTCGCCAGCCTCGTACATCCGTTTCCATTCAGCCAGTCCCCAATTATACGCCAATCGCGCACACCCGAAAGCCTTGCGGAAGTATGTCTTCTGCTTGTTGTTCGGTTTCAGTTCTATTCTGTGCGCAATTGAAATCATATTCCCTTTCGATTTGTTTGCAAAATTACGAAAAAGAATTCAAACTACAAATCCCGATGGCGGTCTTATGCTATTGAATAAGCAGTAACTTAGCAGACATATTATTCAAAGAAGTTCGGAAAGTTATAAAATAACAAGATATATATTGTAAGATTAGTAGAAAAGTAATATTATATTATGACTGGAACGTTCAGAATAACAGAAAGTATGGAACAATACCAGCGCAAAAATTCATCAATCACCGAAACTTTTTAGATTGCAAAAGTGTCATTCCGATTAGTCCGAATAAAAAAGCGGCATAAAAACCGATATTAGCAAATAAATCTTTATCTTTGCAGGTTGTCTGCATTACCATCTTCCGCGGGCTGTCATGCGCCGGGGAGACTGCCAATACGGACACGCAGAGCACCAGAGCTACTCTGGACTCGTCAAAAGAATGTGAATTTCAAGAACTTCGGAACAAACAATGGATGCCTCTCACCACGCCACGGCCAAGCAACCGCTTCTGGGGATGACCCTCGACGAGCTGAAACAGCTCGCCCGTGAGCTGGGTATGCCCTCGTTTGCCGCCAAGCAGATAGCCGAATGGCTGTATGGCCGACGGGCGGGGACGATAGACGAGATGACCAACCTCTCGAAAGCCAACCGCGAGAAGCTGAAGGCTGACTACGAGGTGGGACTGCGTCCTCATGCCGACGCGCAGCACTCGGTGGACGGCACAGTGAAGTATCTCTTCCCCGTGGGCGACAAGGGCAAGATGGTTGAGACGGTGTTCATTCCCGACGGCGACCGTGCCACGCTGTGCGTGTCGTCGCAGGTGGGATGCAAGATGAACTGTCTGTTCTGTCAGACGGGCAAGCAGGGCTTCGAGGGCAACCTCTCGGCTGCCGACATTCTGAACCAGATATGTGCGCTGCCCGAAAGCGACAGACTGACCAACATTGTGTTCATGGGACAGGGCGAACCGATGGACAACCTGGAACAGGTGCTCAAGGCCACACAGGTGCTTACGGCTCCCTGGGGCATGGCGTGGAGTCCGCGACGCATAACAGTCAGCACGGTGGGCTTGCGCGGAAAGCTGAAGCGCTTCATAGAAGAGAGCGACTGCCATCTGGCTATCAGCCTGCACTCTGCCCTGCCCGACCAACGACGCGAGCTGATGCCTGCCGAGCGTGCCATGAGCATCACGGAGATTGTTGACCTGCTGCGCAATTACGATTTCGCCCACCAGCGGCGACTGTCGTTCGAGTACATAGTGTTCGCCGGAGTGAACGACTCGGAACACCACGCCCGACAGCTCGTAAGGCTACTGGGCGGGCTGGACTGCCGAGTGAACCTGATACGGTTCCACCAGATACCGGGCGTAGACCTGCACGGCGCAGACGACGCCACGATGCTGCGTATGCGCGACTACCTGACCCAGCACGGCCTGTTCACCACGATAAGGGCGAGCCGCGGTCAGGATATATATGCTGCCTGCGGTCTGCTGTCGACAGCAAGAAAGGCTAAAGAATGAGGTGGGCGTGGCTTGCGGTTGCGGCGGCGACGGTCTGCTCGTGCAGCACTGACGGCCCTTTGCCATCGAGCAGCAGCCTCGCATACGAGGTGGTGGTGACGGGCGAGGGCGACAGCACGCTATGCGCACTGCTGAGCACTGACACGGAGGGGCTGCCGCAGCGCGAACCTCTGTTCGACGTGAGCGAGCACCCAGGCGCAGACTATGCGGCGAGCGAGCTCAGGCTGGCGCGAAGCATAGTGGATGTGGACATTGATGCCTATATATATAATAAGGTAGAGATGAAGTGGCGCACCAACGTGTATGCCCGGCCACAGATAGTAGTGAGCCTGACGGCTCCCTCGCAAAGGCTGCTCGACGAATATATCGCAAAGAACGGACACAAGATAGTGGCTTTGCTCTCGCGCTTCGAGCGCAGAGTGGCTATGGCAAGGCTCGAGAAAGAGGACAATCCCAGAGCCAGAAGCCTGATAAGAGAGATGTTCGGCGTGGAGATGAAGGTGCCTGCCCGTATGCTTTCAAGCAAAAAGGGAAAAGGCTTCGTGTGGCTTTCGGACAATGCCGCCAGCGCAATGACAAACATCTGCGTGTTCTGGGGCAGCAACATAGACAGCACGCTGGCTGCCAACATAAAGGGGGAGCAACCCGAGATGCAAATGCGTATAGTCAGAGGAACTGTCGGCAGAAGCATCGGCGACAGTCTGACGGTAAGCCGCGGACTGTGGGAGATGGAGGGTGATGCCATGGGCGGACCGTTTGTGGCACATACC
This sequence comes from uncultured Prevotella sp., assembly GCA_900318625.1. Taxonomy (GTDB): domain Bacteria; phylum Bacteroidota; class Bacteroidia; order Bacteroidales; family Bacteroidaceae; genus Prevotella. Next base: position 21,619 of record ONLG01000026.1, on the reverse strand, counting down.
GTCAGGACAGGAAACGACAGCCTGACGGCTCTGGCCTTTGTCTATGCTCCCGGAAGAAGCAAGCGCAATCTGCTCAGAGAGCTGGAAAGCGCACTCTTCACCTTACGTAAAACAAAAGAGAAAATACAATAAAAGAGTTATGGAAAACAGAAAGATAAGAATTGCCATCACCCAAGGCGACACAAACTCCATAGGCTACGAGATAATATTCAAGGCCTTCGACGACCCCACAATGCTGGAACTCTGCACACCCATCATCTATGGCTCACCGAAGATAGCCACCTACCACCGCAATGCCTTGCAGATGCAGGTGAACTTTGCCGTGATTGACAGGGCGGAAGATGCACACGACGGACAGCTCAACATCCTCAACTGCATCGATACTGACGTAAAGATAGAACTTGGTATTCACACCGAGGAGGCCGGCAACGCTGCCCTGAAAGCCCTCGACCGTGCTATTGACGACTGCCGACAGGGAGAAGTCGATGCTATGGTGACGTGCCCTGTGGACAGCAGTGAGGCTTTCCGCTTCAGCGGACAGACAAGATATATCGAAGACCACACCGGCGAGTTCGACTCTGCGCTCAATATCTATGTCACCAATGCCATGCGGCTGGCTGTTGCAAGCGGCAACGTGCCCCTGCGAGAGGTGGCGGCAAGCATCAACGAGCAGCACCTGACGAAGATTATCACTACACTCCACACCGCTATGCGAAGAGATTTTGGCATATCGAACCCGAGGATAGCCCTGCTGTCGGTGAACCCCGGGCTGGAGCTTACTCCGGCAGAAGGCTCTGAGGAGCAGGCAGTGCTGAAACCAGTAGTGGACAAACTCAAGGAAAACAGCATACAAACTTTTGGCCCCTACGTAGCCGAGAACTTCTTTGCTGCCGGCAAGCACACTGCCTTCGATGCAGTGCTGGCCATGTACTACGACCAGGGAATGGCTGCCATGAGAGCACTGAGCAACGAAGACGGCTACCGCCTCACCACGGGGCTGCCTTTCGTGCGCACGGCCCCCGACCACAACTGCTGCATGAAGCTGGCCGGAAAGGGAGAAGCCGACTGCAGTTCACTGAGAAAGGCCATCTATGCGGCCATCGACACGGCACGAAACCGTCGCAACTACGACATTCCGCTGGCTAATCCGCTGAAGAAGCTCTACAAGGAACGCCGCGAAGAGGGCGACAAGCCGCGCTTTGCACAGGCTAAACCTAAAAGCCCCGTACAGTAAAGACAACTGCCGCCATGAGCAAGAAATATCAGAACGGTTTCTTCATATTCGGACTGGCACTGCTCGCAGTGATGGTCACGCAGCTCGACTTCCGTGAGGTGTGGAAAGGACTCACTCATGCAGGCTACTGGTTCTTTGCAGTAGTGGCACTGTGGGCCGTGCTCTACATCTTCAACACTGCATCGTGGTGGCTCATAATACATTCGCAGGAACCGGCAGACACTCCTTCCAAAAGCTCGCGCATCTCGTTCGGATGGTTATACAAAATCACAGTGAGCGGATTTGCACTCAACTATGCCACGCCCGGAGGACTGATGGGGGGAGAACCTTACAGGATAATGATGCTCTCGCCGAAGATTGGCACCGAACGCGCTTCGTCGTCGGTGATACTCTACGTGATGACCCACATCTTCAGCCACTTCTGGTTCTGGCTTTCGTCGATACCGCTCTACATCCTCACCCAGCACGTGAGCACGTTCATGGCCATAATGCTGTCCGTGGCTACCGCGGTGTGCCTGCTGGCTATATGGTTCTTCATGGTGGGCTACAGGAAAGGACTCGCCGTGCGCACGCTGAGCCTGCTGCGCCACATACCCTTTGTGAAGAGATGGGCGCGCCCATTCGTTGAGAAACACCGTGAGAAACTCGACACCATAGACAGGCAGATAGCAGCACTGCACAATCAGAACCCACGCACTTTCTGGGTGGCAGTGGCACTGGAGTGGACGTGCCGCGTATGCTCAGCCCTCGAGGTGTTCTTCGTGCTCATGGTGCTAATGCCGTCGGTGAACTATTTCGACTGCATACTCATCATAAGCTTCACCACCCTATTTGCCAATATGCTGTTCTTCATGCCCCTGCAGCTCGGCGGACGCGAGGGCGGTTTCCTTATGAGCATCACCGGACTGGGTCTCACGACGAGTGCGGCAGTCTTCGTGGCACTCATTGTCAGGGTGAGAGAGCTGATATGGACAGGCATTGGGCTGCTGCTCATAAAGTTCGACCGAACGGCAAACAAGACAGACAGCCGCCTACAAGAAACCAACGCCCCTGAAAAGCTCACAGACCAAGCAGGCAAAAAGCAATAAAACAGAGTTTTAGCAGTTATATTATTGAAAATAAAAGAGAACAATTAGCAACACGATATGAAGAAATTTGTGATATTCATCCTCTTGGCTTGCTATGCAGCCGGTGTGCAGGCCCAGTCGATGTCGGACTCGCAAGTGATGGAGTTTATCCTGAAAGAACATAAGCGCGGCACCTCACAGGCTACGATAGTGACTAAACTGATGCAGCGTGGCGTGAACATAACGCAGATAAGGCGCGTGAGGGACAACTACCAGAAGCTGTCGGCCAAGACCACGGAGCAAGCCACGGCAAGCACAAAGGTCGATGACCGCACACGCAAGAACAACGCACAGCAGCAAGCACCGCGTTCTGATGCCGATGTGGCCGACGAAACGCGCCGCATCTACGACGAGGAAGAACAGCGCGTGAACAGATACAGCTCGATGCGCAACCGCAGAGGGGGGTATGTAGGCTCAACCTACGACAGCTACGACGGCGAGTTTGTAGCCATGACCGACGAACTCGACAGCTGGATGCCTGCCGATACGGCAGCAGCCTATCGGCAGTTGGTCAACAGGATGAAAAACGAACGCAGGCGCAAACAAGTGTTCGGACGCGACATCTTCAATCGGCAAGACCTCTCTTTTGAGCCAAACATGAACATTGCCACTCCCCAGAACTATCGTCTTGGGCCGGGCGATGCCGTGTATATCGACATCTACGGAGCTTCGCAGAAAACGATTCAAGCCACAGTGTCGCCCGACGGCTTCGTCACCATCGAGGGCTTTGGCCCCATACAGGTGAGCGGACTCTCCGTGGCACAGGCAAACCAGCGCATAAAGAGCCAGATGGGACCACGCTACAGCAGCAGCCAGATAAGGCTCTCGGTGGGACAGACACGCTCAATCATGGTCAACGTGATGGGCGAAGTGCGCAAGCCAGGCACCTACACGCTGTCGGCCTTCGCATCAGTATTCCACGCACTGCACATGGCAGGCGGCATCAGCGACCTCGGAACACTGCGCAGCATAAAAGTCTACCGCAACAATCAGCTCATCACTTCGGTCGACGTTTATGACTATATGCTCAATGGCCGACTCACTGGCAACGTGAAGCTGGCCGACAACGACGTGATTGTAGTGGGAGCATACGACTGCCTCGTGAGCATCGAAGGCAAGGTGAAGCGCCCGATGTACTACGAGATGAAGAAGGGCGAAAGCCTGGAAACGCTGCTTCGCTACGCAGGCGGATTTACCGGCGATGCCTACACCAAGTCGGTAAGGCTGATAAGAAAGACCGGCAAGCAATACAGCATATACAACGTCAACGAGTTCGACATGCCTTCGTTCCAAGTGGCCGACGACGACTCGGTAAGCGTTGACAGCATCATCCCACGCTTCGAGAACATGGTTGAGATAAAGGGAGCCGTGTTCCGGCCCGGCAAATATCAAGTGGGCGACGACATCAACAGCGTTCGCACACTTATCGAAGCAGCCGAAGGACTCACCGAATATGCTTTCGCGCCCCATGCCGTGATGCATCGTATGCGCCCCAACCGAACACTCGAAGTGATATCGGTCGACGTGAAAGGCATCCTCGCAGGAACAACGGTTGACATCCCGCTGCAAAACGAAGACGTGCTCTTCATCCCCACGCGCCAAGACGCCCAGGTGGAACAGACCATCACCATACACGGCGAGGTGCAATACCCAGGCGTCTACAAATATGCCGCCAACGAAACACTTGAAGACTTCGTGCTCCAGGCTGGCGGACTGAAAGAAACAGCCTCAACGGTGAAGGTCGACGTGTCGCGCCGCATCATCGACAGCAACGCCACCTCGCCCGACTCGCTCATAGCCCGGACTTACACCTTCGAGCTGAAAGACGGTTTTGTCATCGACGGAGAGCCCGCTTTCCATCTACAGCCGTTCGATGAAGTCTACGTGCGCCGAAGCCCGGGCTACAGCCGTCAGCAGAACGTAATCATAGATGGCGAGGTGCTCTTTGCCGGCACCTACACGCTCACAAAGCGCAATGCCCGTCTGAGTGACCTCGTCAAGCTGGCTGGCGGCACCAACGACCTGGCATATATCAAGGGAGCCCGACTGGAGCGACGCATCAACGAGACAGAGCGTCTGAGGATGCAGGCCGTGCTGAAGATGCAACAGGAAAACCAGCGCAAGAACATAATGACAAACATCCTGCGCAGCTCCAATGCCGCCGCAGTAACCCAAGTGGCCGAGCAGCAGAAAGCCGAAGCTCTTGAGAAATTCAACTTTGGCGATACCTATTACGTGGGCATCGAGCTCGACAAGGCTCTCAAGAATCCGGGCAGCGATGCCGACATCATATTGCGCGAAGGCGACCGAGTAGTTGTTCCGCAGTACAACGGAACAGTGAAGATCAACGGTGAGGTGATGTACCCCAACACCGTAGGCTACATAGAGGGCAAGAACGTAAGTTACTACATCAACCAAGCTGGCGGCTTCAGCGACTATGCCAAGAAGCGCAACACCTATATTATATATATGAACGGCACCGTGAGCAAGGTAGGCAGCAAATCAAAGCCCAAGCCCGGCTGCGAGATTGTAGTGCCATCGAAGGCTAAGAACGGCATGAGCATCAGCGAGACCATGACCGTAGGCACCTCGATAGCCTCTATAGCCACGATGATAGCCACCCTCGCAAACATAATCAAGTAACTGAACCAACTGAAACAAGACATGGCAGGCAAAGAAACAGACATAATAGACTTGAGAAACATATTCCGAACGCTTTGGAAAAAGAAACTGGTATTCTTTATCGTCATACCTATAGTGGCTGTATTGGCTTCTATTTATATTGTCAGTTTTCCCAGATACTATTCAACAGAGACGCGACTTGCTCCGGAAATGGAGAATTCCGGAGCAGGCGGCACACTCAACAGTCTGGCTTCAAGTTTCGGCATAGACCTCGAAAATATGCAGACTACGGATGCCATATACCCACTACTTTATCCAGACCTTATGGAGGACAACGGTTTCGTGGTCAGCCTCTGGAACATAAAAGTAACAGACATTGGCGACAGCATTCACACGACCTACTACGAATATCTTAAAAACCATCAGAAGACTGTTTGGTGGACACCTATGAAAGAAAAGGTAATGTCACTATTTGGAAGTGACAAGGATGTGGTAGATTTAAAAAAGAAAGGCGGTTCCGGCATTGACCCCTATCGTCTTAGCAAGAAGCAAGACGACATAGTAAAAATCATTCAGTCGAATATAAACATATCAATTGACAAGCAAACAAGCATCATCACAATCAGCACTGTCGACCAAGACCCAATAATATGCAAGACACTGGCAGATACTTTGACTGCGAGGCTTCAGAATTTTATCACAGATTACAGAACACGCAAGGCAAGAGTCGACGTTGATTATTACCAAAAGCTAACCAATGAAGCAAAGAAAGACTACGAGGCCATACGTGAGAAGTATGTCAACTCTGCCGATGCCAACACTGATGTGATATTAGAATCGGTGCGTGCAAAGGTGGAAGACATGGAGAATGAGATGCAACTCAAATACGATGCCTATACAACTCTGGACAAGCAGTTACAGGCTGCAAAGGCAAAAGTACAAGAGCGTACACCGGCCTTCACAATGATAAAAGGCTCGTCAGTGCCCATCAAGCCAGCCGGGCCAAAGAGAATGATATTCGTTGCGGGAATGATTATACTATCATTTATTTGTACTGCATTATTTTTAGTCAGAAAAGTGCTGCTCGGATTCTAAACTGTAGGGTTATGCAATCTGATTTATAAATGGTTGATTCGAAAAGAATAGTTATAAATACCGTGGCACAATACGTCAGGACTGTATTCAATACGGTCTTGGCTTTGTATTCAACACGTCTTGTACTGTCGGCATTGGGGCATTACGACTATGGACTTTATGCCCTCATCGGTGGTGTCATCACGATGCTGGGCTTTATTACCAATGCCATGCTTGTTACCACACAGCGTCACCTTTCCTTTGCTCACGGAAGCAAAGAACATGATAATACAAGGAAGATATTTGCAAACAGCCTGTTGCTTCACATATCTTTTGGCTTGCTTCTTGTGGTCGTTCTCTTGTCGTTATCATCACCTATAATTAATAGCTTGCTGCATATTGACCTACAACGCAAGTCTGCGGCAGAAATTGTATACGTATTGGTCGTTGTCTCTTTGTTTCTTACTTTCATCACCGCCCCATACAGAGCCCTTTTCATAGCCAACGAAAACATAGTATATATCTCTGTTATCGATGTACTGGATGGCGTGTTCAAACTTTTGCTTGCCGTTTGGCTATGCCATATTTCATGGGATAGGCTGCAAGTGTATTCATGGATGATGCTTGGCATAGTTGTCTTCAATATGTTTGCATTTGCACTTTACGGAACATATAAATACAGGGAAAGCAGAATAAGGTTCAGCCAATCGGAGTTCAGCATTTCAATAATAAAGGATATAACAGGTTTTGCAGGTTGGACAATATATAGCATGGGCTGCGTCATTGGCAGGACTCAAGGTGTGGCGGTGTTGCTCAATCGTTTCTTTGGAGCTGTGGTAAACTCAGCCTATGGCATAGCAAATCAAGTGTTCAGTTCCATTCAGTTTGTAGCTCAAGCAATACAAAACGCCATGAGTCCACAGATATTCAAGGCAGAAGGAGCTGGGAACCACAAGCAAATGTTGGTATTGGCAGGGCGATTAAGCAGGTATTCGTTTATTCTCATGTCTATGATAACAATCCCACTGCTATTTGAAATGAACGACATACTCAGTCTGTGGCTCGGAAAAGTACCGCAATACACAGCTGATTTCTGTTGCTTCATACTTCTCGCATCATTATTAGATCAACTGACAATAGGACTTGGTGTAGCCAATCAGGCTATTGGAAGAATAAAGAACTATTCACTTGCTGTCAATACCATCAAGCTTATGACACTTCCTGTAGTATGGCTGTGTCTGAGAAACGGCAGCGACATAATTGCAGCTATGTGGTGTTACCTTCTAATAGAAGTTCTTTGTGCAATCGTCAGATTACCATTCCTCAGAAAGACAGCAGGACTATCTATTCGCAGCTATGTACATGACACTCTCTTGAAGGCACTACTTCCCGTGTGCTTTAATGCGCTTACGACATGGCTTCTGACTGAGATATTCAGCTTTCCATTCCGCTTTTTTGTATCTATTCCGTTATCCATGGCAGCATCCTCTGGGTACATCTGGCTTCTTGGACTCAACGATAACGAACGCATTTTGGCAAAAGAGTATGCAAAATCAATAATATTAAAGTACAAAACATCTAAATGAAAATGAAACCAAGCATTTTAAAAGATACTTTAATGGCTGTGACATACCGCTTCCTATCATGGCTGTCGCCAAAGATATTATTGTCTTTACATTACAAACGGGTGTATAAGAAACGGCTGAACTGGGACAATCTTTCTACCATTGACGAGAAGATAAGTTGGCTGAAACTTAATGCAGACACAACAAAGTGGTCACTTTATACTGACAAATACCGCGTACGCGAGCATTTAAAGGAGATGGGGTTGGGCAATCTATTGGTAAAGCTGTATGGGAAATGGGATAAGCCAGAAGATATAGACTGGGCAAAGCTACCGCAACAGTTCATCGTCAAGACTAACAATGGTAGCGGCGAAGTTCTTATTTGCAAGGACAAGAGTAAAGAAGATATTGGCTATATGACCGTTAAGGTCAGAAAAATGTCGGAGAGAAAGACTGGAAGCTATCTTTACGAGCCACATTACGACAGCATTAAACCATGCATAATAGCAGAAGAACTGCTCGATGTTAGCAAACAAGCAATAGAATCATCATCTGTCGTTGATTACAAGGTGTGGGCTTTTGACGGAAAAGCTGCCTACATATGGGTTTGTTTCAACCGAACCCCACACTCTGTGGAATGTCAAGTCTATGATACCGACTGGAATTTCCATCCTGAATATTCTGTGTCAACACCACACTATGTGCTGTCTAACATGGAAATACCAAAGCCAAAATGCCTCAAGCAGATGCTTTCTGTAGCAGAAACGCTGTCGAAAGGTTTTCCAGAACTCAGATGCGACCTGTACGAAGTGGACGGGAAGCTCTATTTTGGCGAGATGACTTTCACGGCATCAGCAGGATTCAACTATTTCTATTCAGAGCAATTCCGCATTATACTTGGTAAGCTTTGCGACTTGTCAAAGGCAAAGACACGCTATTGAAGTTAGAAAACAATAACAGGGACAGAAGAATGGGTTATCAGATTGACTTAAATAAGCTGCGCATCATGCAGTGGTGTATGTTCGGCACACTTATAGTGGAGTCTGCCGTCACATTCTCTACGTTCGATTTTCTGATGATTTTCTCCTATCTTGTTCTTGGCTCTTGCTTTCTATTCCTTATGCTTTTTTCTATAGTCTATGCACACAGGCCACAACTGACTCGCTTCGATCTGCTTACCGTAGTATTTTTTATACTATTGGTAGCTATCTCCACTGTCAAAGATGCGTCCGTAAAGGAAGCCCTGTTCAGAACTGTAGAGGTATTCTTGTTCTTGATGCTGGTGAACTTCTATCGCAACGACCTATCCACCATGCTCAAAGCCTGCTGCGTAGCTTTCTCCCTATGTACTTATGCCAACCTTGTGGTAATGGTATTGTTTCCCAGTTGGGCATTGTCTACAGGCAGTGCCATTCATGGTTTCTTACTTGGAGGCAATTACAATCAGCTTGGAGCACGTTTCCTATGTGCCATCATCACCAACATACTTTGTCTGAAACTTAGCAAAAAGTGGTGGTATAATCTCGTACCACTTACCTTTGTTTCCATATTGACACTTGCGATAGTTGGTTCCAAGACATCTTTGTCCTGCATATCTCTATTCCTTCTCATTACGATATTCTTCTCAAAGTCTATCAAAATAAAGAGACTTATTGCAGGAGCATACTTTGCTTTCTACATTCTATTCCAGTGTTTTGTGGTCTTCAGTGGAAAAGGACTCCAAGATAATGCCCTTGCCGTGTACATTATTGAGGATGTTTTGAAGAAAGATCTCACCTTCACACAGCGTACAGACCTTTGGGATATGGCATCTCGCCTCTTCTCTGAGTCGCCATTCATAGGCTACGGATATGTAGACCGAGATTGGTATCTCATAAATCTCAGTCCTAATGCGATAGGTCCCCACAACTTCATTTATTCCATCTTACTCCACGGCGGACTGCTATTGCTGTGCGTTTTCATAGCCATGTTCCTGACAACCTACAGCAACTACAGGCAAAACATAACCCATACCACGACCATTCTCATGCTTGGAATAGACTCGCTGCTGTTTATGCAGACCATGGAGGTCTATCCCACGTTCTTCATAATATATCTTATGATATTAGTCAATTATTATCCCTATATATCTAAGCTATGGAAAGAGACTCAAAGCACGCAACCTGTTCAGAGTGTAGAGCCCCAAGAGTAAGCATTGTCATGCCTATCTTCAACAACGTAGATTGCCTGAAAGCTACCATTGACTCTATTTTAGCTGGTACATTAGGCAATTGGGAGCTTCTTGCCGTTGACGATGGCTCCGATGAAGAAACTCTGGAGCTTCTAGAAACCTACGCACAGAAAGACAACCGGATAAGAGTTATAAGGAGAGAAAGGCTACCCAAAGGTGCTCCCACTTGCCGAAACATAGGGCTGGCGATGGCTCAAGGTGAATACATTGTGTTTTTCGATTCCGACGATTACGTTGCTCCCCACTGCCTTCTACAACGGGTGAGCACCATTGCAGCAAGGCCGGAACTCGACTTCATGGTATTTCCCTCCGGGCTGTTTGTTGACAACTCGTTCAGCGAGCAGGGGCAAACCAGTCTTTACGGTTATCCTTTATTCAGTGATGACCTTGCCGGATTTGCAAGCCGCGAGCTTCCGTTCATCGTCTGGAACAATATATACCGCACCTTGTCATTGCGCCAACATTCCATCACATGGGATGAGGAGCTACGCTCGCTGCAAGATGCCGACTTCAACCTCTCCACCCTTCTTTCCGGCATGAAGTACGAGTATGCATCAGCTCGCCCCGACTATGGTTATCGGATACTGTACGACACATCGAGCGTGTCGGCACAGATTATGACCGAGAAGCACTACTCCAGCCACCTCCATGCACTGCGTACGTTCTACGAGCGCTACTCCGAAAGGTTTGGCCACACCTACGACCGCCATCTGTTCCGGGGGGTATTATCGGTGTACAACACCATTATTACGCGACAGCAGACGAGCCGTGAGTTCAACAAAGAACTCGCAAGCCTCGTTGGCCGTTACGACAAGTTCTCAGCCTTCAGACTTCGCTGTACAATGCTCACCCACCAGTTGCTGTGCCGCTTCATGCCGAGCAACAGCGCACGCAAGCTCTCCATGCTGTTCTACCTCGTAGGGCGCAACAAGCGCAACAAGCAAAGACTCGCAAAGATACATTCGATTGCGGCATCGACAGCAAGCGACGGCGAAGCAATATGAGTCATATTACCAACCAATATGGGCAATATTATTTTCTTGAAAGGCTGCCGCACTCCATCAACCGTTGTCCTGCAATATTTTTCAAAGCACTAATATATGCTGCATGAAAGCAATATTTATGGACGAAAAACGTTTTATTTCTAAAGCAGAAAACCGCAGGCTGCCGACGACAGAAGTCTGTAGCTGATTAGATTTATATATGAAAATTCTTCAGATAATCACAAAATCCGAGCTCGGAGGAGCTCAAAGTGTCGTGTCGACACTTGCCAACAGCTTTTGCGAAAGCCACGAAGTTATGGTTGTCGCTGGCGAAGGTGATGGAAAAATTTGGGACATTATCGACGACAGGGTTGAGAAAGTGACGTGTCCGTCGCTTAAAGGGCACATTTCTCTGTACAAAGACATGAAGACAATATGCTTCTTGCGCAAGATCTATCGCACGTTTCAGCCAGATATTGTCCACCTCCACTCCTCCAAGGCGGGGCTGTTGGGACGGTTGGCTTTTCCCAGCGACCGTATCATCTATACTGTCCACGGCTTCGATTCGTTGCGTCTGGGCCACCACTGGCTGTTGCCCTTGGAGCGAAAAATGCAAAAACACTGTGCCGCAATAGTGGGAGTGAGCAAGCACGACCAAAAATATATGTTCGAGGAACGCATCACCAACAATGTGTCATACATATACAACGGTGCCATAAAAATAGAAAAGCAACTGGGCATCAGCTTTCCCGGAAGTGATAAATACCAGAAAACGATACTCTGCATTGCGCGTATCTCCAAGCAGAAACGCTTCGACCTCTTCATCGAAGTAGCCCGGAAACTTCCACAATACGCCTTTGTATGGATAGGCAATCAGCACGAAATGCCCAACCTCCCGCAGAATGTGATGCTTATGGGCAACATAACAGGTGCGTCAAGATACTGCCATCATGCCGATTTGATAATCCTTCCGAGCAACTATGAAGGGCTTCCAATAGTGCTCATAGAGGCAATGTGTGCTGGAAAACCCATCGTAGCATCACGCGTGGGAGGTGTTCCAGAAATCGTGACTGACGGAGTGAACGGATTTGCAGTAGACAACACCACAGACGACTTCTGCGAAAAGATTGACCTGATTCTCACCAATGACGACATGAGAAAACGCATGGGTGAGAATTCATTCAGCTTCTATGAGAAAAACTTGGCACCTGAAAAGATGGTAGATTCCTATCAGGAACTTTACAATACGATATATAGAAAGACACACTGAAATGAAGACGGACCTATCATGCGCCACAGCTCTTCTGTTCATCTTACTGCTTGCCCAACCCCTTATAGGGAAAGCAAAGACCATATTTGTTACCGACTATGGTGCAAGACCCAACAGCAGAAGCAATGCTGCAGCTGCCGTGAAAGCGGCATTGACAGCTTGTAAGGAGCAAGATGCCGACATTCTCTCTTTTCCCAAAGGCCGGTACGATTTCTATTCGGACGGTTCCACACTCGTCGGGATTGAGCTGGACTCGCTGAAGAACCTGATTGTGGAAGGTAACGACAGCGAGTTTGTCTTCCATGGAAGGTGCAAGATTGCCGGTATCAAAGACTGTAGCCAGATAGAGATGCGTAATTTCTCTGCCGACTGGGACCGTCCATACACCATACAAGCCACCATTCTTGATGCCACAGACAATTATCTTGATGCCAAGATTGATGCCAGCCAATACCCATTCTGTATAGACAATGGCAAATTCTACGTTCTGGGAGAGAACTGGATACTCGCTCCAACATCCCAATACAACAATCTGTATGATGCCAAGACTGGTGAAATCGTCTATAACACCCAGGATGCGCCTCTTGCAGACATATTCAGCAAGGATGCCACAGACATGGGAAACGGTGTAATTCGCTTTCGTGGAAACGTGCCCATTAAGCCTGCCAGCGGCACTATTGTTGCCATATACACAGGGCGATACACTGGCATGGAAGGCATTTACATAAACGAAAGCAAAGACATCTGCCTGAGAAATATCCGCATCAATTATGCCATGAATATCGGAATACGCGCCCAGCACTCTGAGAATGTCACCCTTGACAATGCCTGCGCCATGGCAAACAAAAGCAAGAAAAGAGTCTTCAGCACCATTGCCGACAACGCACATTTCAACTGTTGCAGGGGAACAATAAAGGTGTTAAACTGCAAAGCTACTGGCATGGGGGATGATTTCCTCAATGTACACGGACGTAACTACCCTATCTTGCAAGTCTTAGACTCTGTCACAGCTGACATTAGAATTCAGGATGCCACACTCAAGGAGGACGAGTACGTGTGGCTTCTTGACAAGAGAAACAAGCAAAGAGTGGCAACGGTGAGGATAAAGCAAATCACAGGATGGAGCAACAACAATGGCAAATATCTCTCCTACAGAGTCAAATTCTGCTCGCCGCTACCCAAAGGCATTGGCAAAGGCAATATGATTGAGAGTGCCACGTGGGTGCCCGACGTGACAGTAAGCGGCTGTTTCTTAGGACGCACCAACCGCGCACGAGGTATACTCGTTACCACGCCGGGCAAAGTGCTCATTGAGAACAATCGTTTCTCAACGGCAGGAGCCGCCATTCTGATTGAGGGCGACGACAGCCGATGGTTTGAATCGGGAGCTTGCCGGAGCGTAACCATACGCAACAACGTCTTCGACGGTTGCCTTACGTCTGGCAACAGACACCGCAACCGCTCAGGATGGGGCAATGCCGTGATTACCATAACCCCCTATCACTTCCCCAAAATGTACGACACACCATTCCATTCCAACATAACCATAACGCAAAACGTATTCAAGACCAATGATGCCCCTTTGCTTTACGCACGTTCGGTTGACGGACTTACGTTCGCAGAAAACACCATACTGAGCGACAAAAGCTACCCACCCCATCCCGTCAAGCGAGAAGCCATAGACCTTGACAGCTGCAGAAATGCCAACATATGCAACAACAAGTGGAATGGAACGCGCCTCAGCAACAAAGTATCAGTACGCAATATGCGCTCAAGCGAATTAAAGCTGAACGACCATACAATAAAGAAAGTTACACCAAGCAACAATGAATGACATACCTAAAATAGCCGTACTGATGTCCACTTATAACGGACAGCACTTCATTGAAGAACAACTGCAAAGCATCTTTGCACAGAAAGAAGTTTCAGTTGAGCTTTTCGTTCGCGACGATGGTTCTACCGACAACACCCTACAGATACTGGAGCGTTGGGCTGAAAGCCATCCACTGCACTTGACACAAGGCCAGAACATCGGACCGGCACGCAGTTTCCTTGAGTTACTGAGCACCACGGAAGCTCCATTCTATGCCTTTGCCGACCAGGACGACTTGTGGGACGACGACAAACTGGCAACTGGCATCAAAGCCATTGCAGGCCTCGCAGAGCCTGCTCTCTATTTCAGCGACACCACACTGGTCGACGAGAAGGGCAGGTTTATAGGCAACAGCATTGGGCATGAGCTCAATATAACCAAAGGCAATGCGCTGATAGAGACTTTTTCTGCCGGATGCACCATGGTGCTAAACAGAAGATTGCGAGACATTGTGGTGGAAAACCTGCCCGAGGAGTTTGTCTACCATGACAGATGGGCGTTTCTGACAGCGGTCTTTCTGGGCAAGGTAGTCTACGACTCAACACCACATATCGCCTACCGACAGCACGGCGGAAATGTGCTTGGGGCACATACAGAAGAGGAAAAAGGCAAAAGCCTGCGCCGCATTGAGAAAAAGATAGAATTTCCAAGGGGTGTGGCAGCCGGTCAGTTGCTGAAAAGATACAAGCAGCAACTGACTCAATCTGACATCAGCCTCATAGCCAACTGCTGCAACTACGACCACAGGTTTCTTTCAAGACTGCGTCTGGCATTCTATCCTTCCTATCGACTTGCCTATGGAGGAGTGGCGCGACGACTTTATTGGACATTGAGAATACTTATGAAAAAAATATAAACAGCATGAACGTACTACTCGTAACGGAGCAAGTTCTGGATATTAAAAAGAACAAGGTTGTGAGCGATTTCGCCATAAGTTCCACCATAAGGCGCTTCCAGACTATGGGAACGCTTCACATAGCGTGTTGCAAGTTCATTGGGAAAACAGCCCAACCGCTCAACGTTGAGCTGGATTTGTTTCCATCCGACGTGACCTTTCTCGACAAGGAAACCGACCTTAGACACAGATATTTCGACAGAAAGCACAACCGCAGCGAACTCAACAGGCTCATTGCCGATGCCGACTTTGTCATCGGATATGCACCCAGCACACTGGCAGACCTGGCATTGTCTATAGCGAAAAAGCAAGGCAAGCGGTTTATGACATTCCTCGTAGGGTGTGTCTGGGATGCTCTCTCCAACCACAGAAGCTGGAAAGCAAGGCTCATGGCCCCTGCACGCTTTCTTGAGACACGACATACAGTCAGACATGCAGACTATGTCTGGTATGTCACTCAGCACTTTCTTCAGCACAGGTATCCCACATGCGGTCTGGCTTTTGGCGGCACAGACACCAACATACCGCCCTTCACACCCGACACGCTCAGCCGCAGGTTGCATAAGATAGAAGGCAATCACGACGAATTAAGGCTGCTCACCGTGGGCCATGTAGACGTTGGATTCAAGGGACAGCATTTCGTTGTCAGAGCACTTCCTGCCATAATCAGCCAAGGTATCAATGCCCAATATTACATCATCGGCGACGGTCAGGGCAACTGGATAAAGCGAATTGCCCAGGAAAAGGGTGTGGCTGACAGGGTGCATCTGCTCGGACGCAAAAGCAGGGAGGAAGTAATACAATTCATGGACGACTGCGACATATATATCCAACCCAGCCTTCAAGAGGGATTACCACGTTCGGTGGCAGAAGCTATGAGCCGCGCCATGCCGTGCATAGTGACCAATGTGGGCGGAATGTCTGAGATGATTGACACGCAGTTCACGGTAAGGGCAAGAGTGCATAACGATATTGCCAAGGCTGTAGCTAAACTCACCGTGGATGAAATGAAACGACAGGCTCGCAGAAACTTTGAAAAGAGCAAGCAATATCAACCCGATTACGTAGACAAGCAGCTGCTCCCGTTTTTTGAAATGATAAAATCTGCTCAGTAATATGACACTATTACTTTCAAGTTTCAGATTAAATACACCTTCCAATGTTTGGCAGTCTTCTGTTTTTTTACTACCTTCGCGCGGTTTTAACCAACGATAGGTATAAGAAAGATGCACATATATGCAATAAAAATGCTTCTTTCACGTTCTAAGGATATAGATAATACCTACAAGGAGTATTGCAGAATTGAGAAATAGGGTATGACGACCTTAAAGAATGGATATGTCTTAGACGGTATGAACGAGTTTGAGCGCAACATGAAGCGTATTTTCGACTTCTGTTGGGCGGCTGTTTGCCTTGTAGTCTTATTTAGTTAGAAAAGAGTTGTTCGGTTTGTAAGCAAACGCCAGCAACAAAAAAGGTAAAATTATGGTTAACTACGGACTTAAGGATAAAGTAACTCTGATTACAGGAGCGAATAACCCACAGGGGATTGGGGCAACGACGGCATTTGCTTTTGCTCGTGAAGGGGCTAAGGTGGTCTTGATATACAAGAGGATCCACAGACCCTTCGACCAATCGAAGACTGGAAAAAACGGCACGGACAGGTATTTTGAGGCAAACTCAGGGAATGCTGATCGTGTTGAGAGCAGGCTAAAGCAAATGAATGCCGACTATATGATTCTGGAAAGCGACATTTCCAATGAAGTTGCCGTTAAGGAAATCTATTCGAAAGTCCTTGAACGATACGGAAGGGTTGATGTCCTGGTCAACAATGCGGCTGATAGCGACATGGACGGTATTGACACCATAGAGAAAATTACGCAGGAGGTAATTGATGATACATTTGCTGTCAATGTCCGCGGAAGTATCCTGATGACAAGGGAAATGATTACCCATCACGGTGATTATGGACGCATCATCAATATTTCAACCGATGCATCACAGGTTTTTGCCGGGCAGATAACCTACGGAGCAAGCAAGGCCACACTTGAAGCACTTACCCGCAGCATAGCCTTGGAGGTGGCCAAGTACGGCATTACCGTAAATTGTGTTGCTCCAGGTCCGACTCAGACGGGGTGGATTGACACCGATTTGGAACAGTCTGTTCTTCCACTCATTCCTATGGGTAAACTGATTCAGCCGGAAGATATTGCAGAAACAATTTTGTTCCTGGCAAGTGAGCAGGCGAGAATGCTAACGGGTCAAGTCATTAAAGTATCTGGTGGACATGCCTTATGAGGAACAGAACTATACATTCAAGCGAATACACCTTCCAATGTTTGGCAGTCTTCTGTTTTTTTACTACCTTCGCGTGGTTTTAACCAACGATAGGTATAAGAAAGATGCACATATATGCAATAAAAATGCTTCTTTCGCGTTCTAAGGATATAGATTATACCTACAAGGAGTATTGCAGAATTGAGAAATAGGGTATGACGACCTTAAAGAATGGATATGTCTTAGACGGCATGAACGAGTTTGAGCGCAACATGAAGCGTATTTTCGACTTCTGTTGGGCGGCTGTTTGCCTTATTGCCTTTTCACCTCTATTCCTTATCTGTTATATTGCCATTAAGCGCGAAGACGGCGGAAATGCCATCTTCCGCCAGGAAAGGATAGGCCGCTTCGGTCGTCCGTTCTACATCTATAAGTTCCGAAGCATGAGAGAGGATGCCGAGAAGGACGGCCCTGCCCTCTATCAGCACGAGAGAGACAAGCGAATGACCCACGTGGGCAAGTTTCTGCGCGACCATCACCTCGACGAGCTGCCGCAGCTGTGGAACGTGCTGAAGGGCGACATGGCCTTCATCGGGCCGCGCCCGGAACGCGAGTTCTACATCAAGCAAATCATGGAGCGCGACCCTCGCTACGTCTACCTCTATCAGATACGTCCCGGCGTAACATCATACGCTACGCTCTACAATGGCTACACTGACACGATAGAGAAGATGCTGCGCCGACTGGAGCTCGACCTCTACTATCTCGAGCATCGCTCGTGGCTGTTCGACTTCAAGATATTGTTCAAGACTTTCGTGAACATAGTCTTCGGAAAGAAGTTCTGAAGACTATGCAGCTGCCACGACGGTATCTTAGGCAGCACCTTTTCACATGAAATCAATTACATTTTCACAAAAAACAGGCGGAGCGTATTGCTCTTGAGCTGCATCTTGCTGCGGTCGAGAGCTTCTACGTTGAAGGTTTCATGCAGCTCGTTGATGCCATATTGACGCAAGGGTTCTACGTTCTCCACAGCCGGATCGCCCTTCTCGCGATCGTTGCTGCGGGCATCGCTTAGGCTCAGAGTGTTGCCGCTGTGCTCATAACGGAATATGAATGGCTGCATTATTCCAACCTCTCGCCTGCTCACTTCGAGTATGCTGCCCTGCACTGACCAGAAACGCTTCTCCTTGGAAAGGTCGTTTCGCCCACCCGTGGCAAGCGTGTCTATCCGCTCCAGATGCCAGAAGCCTCCGAGCTTGCCGCTGTTGTCGGTTTCGAGAAAGGAGCATGAGGCCGACGACCACAGCATGGCTGTCGTTGCAACGGTTGCGGCAATGTATTGTGTGAAGGTTTTCTTCATCCTAATCTTCATTTTTGAATAATCCTTTTTTGGTGATTGTAATCTGTGCTCCGTAGTTGGTGCCACCGAGTATGCTGCCGAAGTCCATGCCGTAGCCTATGGTCACAGATGTGTTGTTGAGCCATTTGTGGCGGCTGTTTATGACATACTTGCCCTCGCCGAGCACACTCACGTTGTGGTGTTTCTTGTCGTAGGGCCTGTGATATGTGCCGTAGCCCGTCTGCATGGTGGCCAGCAGGCGATAGGAGAACTGGCCTGTGGGATGGCCGGAAAGTCCGAGATGCCATGCCACGAAGCGGCTGTCCTGAACGTTGATCTGCCCGTCTGTATTATAAATTGGTGAGCGATAGAGCGGATTGCCTATCACCTGCCCCCAGTGTTGCCAGCCGGTGAAGATGTAGTGGTTGTAGAAATCATCTATGCCGCTGATGTGGTCGCTGCGCCCCTGGCTGTGGTCGTGGTACAGCGGGCCGCTCTGGTACTTGGTGTAGACGTATTCCAGCACTATGGAATTGAGCCAGTTGTCGGGCTTGTAGTTGTATTCTATTCCGAGAAGCCAGTCTTTCAGGCTGTAGAGGAAATAGCGTCGGCGTTCGTGTGTGTTCCAATTCTCGCCCTGCCCGTAGCCGTCGTAGTCGAGCATGAGCATCGACGAATGGTCTTCAAAGTATTTGTCGGCATACACGCCGAGGCTCCACCAGTCGCCGTCGTAGCTCACACGCGCCATCCAGCTGCCCAGCTGGTTGCCGGCTTCGTTCTGATAGACGGTGCCTTCCTCAACCACGTCGGAACCTCCAGGTATGAATGCGCGTATGAAATCTTTGAACCTTTGCCTGTTTTCAATCTTCTGCATACCGTCGGGACCGGGCTTATACGATGTTCCGCCGAACGTGCAGGCCATCTCCAGACCCAGTTCGACAGACCAGGGAGAGAATATCGAGGGGTTGCCAATCTTGAGGAAGCCCGACTTGCTGTGGTAGAGCACCTTGTCGGCATACTTCGACTGTCGGTTGGTGAAGCTGTGCTGCCAGTTGTCGTCGGTCATGCGACCGTATGCTATGTGACCTTTCAGGTGTAGCCAGCCCTTGGTGAACGGTATGGTCCAGTAGTCAGCCAACGACAATCGCACCTCGGGCACGGGACGTGCGTTCTTGCCCAGGGTCTGCGAACCGCTGCTCAGCTCGTTGTTCTTCAGGTTCATGGGCCACTCCTTGGCACCCACCGTCAGCGCACCATGCAACCAGCGCACCTCAGCGTATGCCTGCTGAACGATGAATTTGCTGGTATAGTTGAAGGGAACAGCTACGTCGAGCCCGTAGCCTATACCCCACTTTCTGTCTTGGTCGGTGGAAAGGGGTCGCTCTACGGCTGCACGCAGATAGCCGTTGGTGCCTTCGAGCGAGCTCAGACCGTATTTGTTGGCATTAAGCCACAGAGGAGTCTTGTCGTTGGAAGCACTGAGCTGCATCTCCACCTTGTACTCGAAGCCGTCGAGCGGCTTCCAGCGGTTAGTACCCGATGGACCGTCCTGCGCCGTAGCAACAGTAGCAGCAAGCACAGCAAGAAAAGTAGTTTTGAAACGTTTCATCAATAACAATAACGCAACCACACCTTTATTTATTATAGCAACCAGCAAAAATCAGAATCAACAGTTTAGGGAATTTCCCCTCCCGTTTAGGGAAAATCCTTTCCGAAGAGCAATTTTTATTGCAAATTTTGCAGTGTGACAATAAGCATAACACATTAAAGACATAACAATATGAAAAAGTTTATCCTTGCAATCACAGCCTTTCTCGCCCTGACGGTGCAGGCATCGGCCATGGGATACGAGCAAGCCCGCCAGCAGGCGCTGTTTCTCACCGACAAGATGGCCTACGAGCTCAACCTCACCGAGCAGCAGTACGAGGCAGCCTACGAAATCAACCTCGACTATCTGCTGAGCATCGACAGCCGCGACGACGTCTACGGCGTCACATGGACGCAGCGCAACACCGACTTCAGCTACGTTCTCTTCGACTGGCAGTACTCTGCCTTCTGCGCAGCATCATACTTCTTCCGTCCCATTTACTGGGATGCCGGCTACTGGCATTTCGGAGTTTATGCCCGCTATCCGCATCGCACATACCTCTACTTCGGTCGACCTACATTCTGTGTGGTATATCGCGGCGGCCACTCGTGGCGGCACAACGGCGGACGCTCGTGGTATCGCGGACGCGACTACGGCCACCACAGGCCACACCACGCCCACCACGGTATGCGCGACAGCTACAGCAGGGGTCACTATAACAACGGATGGCACACCGGCACCACTAACCACGGATCGGCACGCGGAGGTCGCGGAGGCAACAACGGCTACAGCAACGACAACAGAGGCCACGGTTCATGGCATGGCGGCAGCGGAAAGGACAACCAGAACTACGGAAACAACCGTGGAGGCTACGGCAGAGGCAACCGTGGCGACGCAAGCGACTTGTATAACCGCGGCGGAGGCGACAGAGGCTATACCAGCCAGGGACGCGGAAACCGCGAGAGCTCGACGCGCCAGACCGTCACCTTCGGCTCACAGGGCAGCAACCGCATGATAGGCAACCGCAGCACGGGCAGCTTCAGCAACTTCAACCGCTCTGCCACACAAGCTCCCACAAGGTCGTTCACCCCGTCGGGCTCGTCATCATCGAGCAGGTCGATGCGTTCGTCAGGCTTCAGCTCAAGCCCGTCACGCAGCAGCAGCTTCGGTGGAGGCTTCGGCAGCAGCCGCGGAGGTAGCTTCGGAGGAGGCGGCAGCCGCTCTGGTGGCAGCCACGGAGGAAGTTTCGGAGGCCGCAGATAAACACAAGGACAAACGACTTGATATGATAATATCGACAAGAAGATTGTTTCAGATAACAAGTCTAACAGAAAATTAGAATCAGAAAAGGCAAGTTTAGAGAGTTATTTTTCATTTTAAAGAGAGGGTTGCTGCGTGATGCAGCAACCCTCTCAGCATTTTAGCACATTGATAGCCTGAAGAATATGCTTCAATCGCTCTATGTCTCTAACCTTTTCTCTCATAAATCAAGCGCTTGTCATGGTTTGCTGACTCAACGGCAAAGGGCAACAGACAGCC
>ONLG01000037.1 GCA_900318625.1 uncultured Prevotella sp. | reverse complement strand
GGTGCCGTAAGGCTCTCCCATAAGTCATATAAGGCTTATAATTCCCATAAGACCTATAAGACCTATAAGCCATCCCCCCTTCGGGGGGACTGAGGGGGGCTACCAATATGACTCATATTACCAGCCAATCCCTGCCCCCTCTCCAAGCGATAGGTATGCGGCGGCGCGCAGTGATTATTTCAATGAACCAAAATTTGTGTATATCAGCCTATTGTTGTAATTTTGCACTCAAGTTATGCCTATCCCCATTTGTGCTGGGGCAGCTATAATATTATAAATAAGGTGTAAAGCCAGCCGTCTCCGGCTTCGCCAGCTGTCTGCTGCGATGCCTGCGGCATGGGGCAGAGTGCCTTCAAACACTAAACTAAAATGAAAGTATTAAAATTTGGCGGAACATCCGTGGGTTCCGTAAAGAGTATTCTGAGTCTGAAACGTATAGCCGAGAATGAGGCAAAGCGCCAACCTGTAGTGGTGGTAGTCAGCGCTCTTGGCGGAGTAACCGACAAACTGATTGAGATTTCGCAGGTGGCACTGCGTGGCGACGAACACTGGAAAGACGAGTTTCAGGCTCTTATTGACCGCCACCACAGGATGATAGATGCCGTAATCACCGACACACATGATCAGGAGATACTGTTTGGCAAGGTTGATGCCTTGCTGGAGCAGCTGCGTTCTATCTATTTTGGCGTGTTCCTGATACACGACCTCAGCAAGAAAACACTCGACGCGATAGTTTCCTACGGCGAGCGCATATCCTCGAACATAGTGGCAACACTGATAAGAGGTGCCCACCGAATGAACTCGCGCGACTTCATACGCACGGAGAAGAAGAACGGCAAGCACACGCTTGATGCCGAGCTGACCTACAAGCTGGTGCGCGAGGCTTTCCTCGAGAGCGGCGGAAGCTCTGCCCTGCCCGACGGACAACGGCCTATGCGCCACCGCGTCAACGTGGTTCCGGGCTTCATTGCCCGCGACCGCGACACTGGCGAGACCACCAATCTGGGCCGTGGCGGAAGCGACTACACGGCGAGCATCATCGCAGCAGCACTCGATGCCGAGTCGCTGGAGATATGGACCGACGTGGACGGCTTCATGACGGCTGACCCGAGGGTGATAAAGACAGCCTACACCATCAACGCACTGAGCTACGTGGAGGCCATGGAGCTGTGCAACTTCGGCGCAAAGGTGATATATCCGCCCACCATCTACCCGGTGTGCGTGAAGAACATACCTATCAAGGTGAAGAACACCTTCAACCCGGAACACCCCGGCACACTGATAAAAAACAAGATAGACAACGACAGCAAGCCCATCAAGGGCATCTCGAGCATAAAGGGCACCACGCTGATTACAGTCACCGGACTTGCCATGGTGGGCGTGATTGGAGTGAACCAGCGCATCTTCACTGCTTTGGCCAGCAACGGAATAAGCGTGTTCATGGTGTCGCAGGCATCATCGGAGAACTCCACCTCTATCGGTGTGCGCGACGAAGATGCCCAGGACGCGGTGCGCGTGCTGAACGAAGAGTTTGAGAAAGAGATTGCCACGGGAGCCATGTTCCCGATGACGGCTGAGAGCGGACTGGCCACTATAGCCATCGTGGGCGAGAACATGAAGCACACTCCGGGCATTGCAGGCAAGCTCTTCGGCACGCTCGGGCGCAGCGGCATCAGCGTGATTGCCTGTGCGCAGGGTGCTTCGGAAACCAACATATCGTTTGTTGTTGACGGAAAGTTCCTCCGCAAGTCGCTCAACGTGCTCCACGACTCGTTCTTCCTGTCAGAATATAACGTGCTCAACCTGTTCATCTGCGGTGTGGGCACTGTCGGCGGACGCCTCATCGAACAGATAAGAAAGCAGTACGAGGAGCTGAAACAGCGCAACCGCCTCAAACTGAATGTAGTGGGCATAGCCAGCTCGAAGAACGCCATCTTCGACCGCGACGGCATAGACCTCGACAACTACCGCCAGCTACTGAAGGATTCTGAGCCAAGCTCGCCCGAGAAACTGCGGCGCGACGTGCTCAACATGAACATTTTCAACTCGGTGTTTGTAGACTGCACGGCATCGAAAGACGTGGCTCAGCTCTACCAGAGCTTCCTTGAGCACAACATATCGGTTGTTGCAGCCAACAAGATTGCGGCCTCGAGCGACTACGAAAGCTATGCCCGACTGAAGAGCACGGCCATGGAGCGAGGAGTATTCTTCCGCTTTGAGACCAACGTGGGAGCCGGACTGCCTATCATCGGAACTATAAACGACCTGCGAAACAGCGGCGACCAGATACTGAAAATCGAGGCTGTGCTTTCCGGCACGCTCAATTTCATCTTCAACGAGATTGCTGCGGATGTGCCGTTCTCTGAAACCGTGCGCCGCGCCAAGGAGCAAGGCTACTCCGAACCCGACCCCCGCATCGACCTGAGCGGCAAGGATGTGGTCAGGAAACTGGTTATCCTGGCTCGCGAGGCAGGCTATAAGGTTGAACAGGAAGACGTTGAGAAGCATCTGTTTGTACCCGACGAGTACTTTGAGGGCAGCGTAGACGATTTCTGGAAAAAGCTGCCTGCACTGGATGCCGACTTCGAGTCGCGCCGCAAAGTGCTTGACAGCGAGGGCAAGCGATGGCGTTTCGTGGCCAAGATGGAAGGCGGACACACAAGCGTATCGCTGCAAGAGGTGGCCGTGGGCCATCCTTTCTACAACCTGGAAGGCTCGAACAACATTGTGCTGCTCACCACCGAACGCTACAAGCAATACCCAATGCAGATTCAGGGATACGGTGCTGGAGCATCGGTAACTGCCGCCGGAGTGTTTGCCAACATCATGTCGATTGCTAATATTTAGCAATCGACAATTAAAAAATTAAAAAATGCAACAATGTAATAATTAGATAATGGCATTTATTGAAAACAGCAGCAATCCTATAGTTGACTTGAGTTTTAACTTTAGCGTCCGAATTAAGACATAAAGCAAATAATTGGAACTTTGGTAAAAATCATCAAGAATTCCAAACAACAATAACTTTATAATTATTTAATTGTTTAAATTTTTAATTGTTTAATTTTGAATTAGTCGTGAAACGAATAATTATATTAGGCGACGGGATGGCCGACCACCCAGTAGAGAGATTAGGCGGCAAGACATTGTTGCAGGCTGCCGACAAACCAATGATGGACTTGCTGGCACGCAAAGGACGCTGTGGACGACTGATAACCGTGCCCGAAGGGTTCCCTCCCGGCTCGGAGGTGGCCAACACTGCCATACTGGGCTACGACCTGAACAAGGTGTATGAAGGTCGCGGACCGCTTGAAGCAGCAAGCATAGGCTACGAAATGGCCGATGACGACATGGCCATACGCTGCAACATCATCACTCTTGAAGACGGGAAAATCATTACCCACAACGGAGGAAACCTGCAGACCGACGAGGCCAGCGTGCTGATTGATTATCTGAACGAACATCTGGCTACAGACAAAGTGCGCTTTGTGTGCGGCATACAATACCGTCATCTGCTTATAATAAAAGGTGGCAGCAAACACATAGTATGCAATCCGCCACACGACCACCCCGGAGAGCAGTGGAACAAGCTGCTCGTGACACCCGAGAAGGATGCCCCCACTGAACCGGGACGTATGTCGCCACGCGAGACAGCCGACCTTATCAACGACCTGATACTGCGCTCGCAGGAGTTGCTTGCAAAGCATCCGCTGAACATAGAGCGCGCAAAGAATGGACAACGGCAGGCAAACAGCATCTGGCCCTGGTCGGGAGGCTATCGCCCCTCGATGGAAACCATAGCATCACTGTTCCCACAGGTGAAGAGCGGAGCTGTGATTTCGGCTGTCGACCTGATAAAGGGCATAGGCCATTATGCCGGTCTGCGCATCATTGAAGTTGAGGGAGCGACTGGCCTTGCCGATACTAACTATGAGGGAAAAGCCGCTGCTGCCATCGAAGCTCTGAAGAAAGACGACTTCGTTTTCGTGCATGTCGAGGCCACCGACGAGGCCGGACACGACGGCGACTTGGACCTGAAGCTGCGCGCTATAAACTATCTCGACCAACGGTTGATACGTCCCATATACGAGGCCGCTGCCAAAGGGGAGTTTGGCGAGCCTGTGTGCATAGCCGTGTTGCCCGACCACCCCACCCCCGTGGAGCTGAGAATACATGTCAATGAGCCGGTGCCTTTCCTAATCTGGCACGCCAACATCGATGCCGACAAGGTGGAAACCTACGACGAGGTGGCCTGTGTGACAGGCAGCTACGGTCTGTTGAAGCTCGACGAGTTTATAAAAACGTTCATGGCTGAGCAGTAATCGGAAATCAATAACAATCAGAAGAACCAATTACACCTTATAATATATGTTGTATTATAGCACCAACCACAAGGCTCCAGTAGCCACGCTCGAGAAAGCTGTGGTGAAAGGACTGGCCGAAGACCGCGGCTTGTATATGCCCGAAAACATCAAACCGCTGCCTAAGGAGTTCATCGACAACATGGAGAAATACTCCTTTCAAGAGATTGCATACACCGTGGCTGAAGCCTTTTTCGGTGAAGACATCGAGGCCGAAGCTCTCAAGAAGATAGTCTACGACACACTGGCTTTCGACTGTCCGATAGTGCCGGTAGAGGAAAATATCTACTCGCTGGAGCTGTTCCACGGCCCCACACTGGCTTTCAAGGATGTGGGAGCACGGTTCATGGCACGTCTGTTGCAGTACTTTATCAAGGGAAAAGGAGCAAGCGGCAAGGAGCAGGACTCCACGGTGAACGTTCTTGTGGCAACAAGCGGCGACACCGGCAGCGCGGTGGCCAACGGTTTCCTCGGAGTAGACGGCATACACGTGTACGTTCTCTACCCGAAGGGCAAGGTCAGCGACATTCAGGAGAGCCAGTTCACTACCCTTGGAAAGAACATCACAGCCATCGAAGTGGACGGAGTATTCGATGACTGTCAGGCATTGGTGAAAAACGCGTTCATGGACGAGCAGCTCAACAAGCACATGCGCCTCACTTCCGCCAACAGCATCAATGTGGCACGCTTTCTTCCACAAGCATTCTACTACTTCAATGCCTATGCACGACTGAAAGAGAGCAACCCTGCAGCAGCTGCAAATCTCGTGATGTGTGTCCCCTCGGGCAACTTCGGCAACATCTGCGCAGCCTTGTTCGGCCATGCCATGGGTCTGCCTGTCAAGCGATTCATAGCCGCCAACAACGCCAATGACATCTTCTACAACTACTTGCAGACAGGTGTCTACAACCCACAACCCACCCGACAGACTCTCGCCAATGCCATGGACGTGGGCGATCCAAGCAATTTCGCCCGCATACTGGACCTCTATGGCGGCAGTCACGAGCGGATAACATCTCTCATAAGTGGAGCAACCTACAGCGACGACGACATCAAGCACACCATGCAAAGCTGCCATCAGCTTACCGGATATGTGCTCGACCCTCACGGAGCCTGTGGCTATCAGGCCCTGAAAGAAGGATTGAAGCCAGGCGAAACGGGCATCTTCTGCGAAACGGCACACCCTGCAAAGTTCAAGGAAAAGGTAGACTCTATCCTCGGAATTGACGTTGAGATACCCGAAAGGCTTGCCGCCTTCATGCGAGGAACCAAACAAAGCGTTGCAATGTCGAAGCAGTTCGATGATTTCAAGCAGTTCCTACTCGCACGTTAAACCACCTATCTCCGTCGTGATGACAGGCAACAAGACCATCATTGACCCCGTTTTCGGGTTTATAAGCATACCTCCCGGACTGCTGCTGAACATTGTCAAGCATCCGCTGATGCACCGACTGACGCGCATCAAACAGCTGGGAATGACCTCAGTGGTATATCCAGCCGCTCAGCACACACGCTTCCAACATTCCCTTGGAGCGTTCCACCTGATGAGCGAAGCCATACAGGCGCTCCAACAGAAAGGTATCTTCATCTTCGACTCCGAAGCCGAGGCCGTGCAAGCAGCCATACTGATGCACGACATCGGCCACGGACCGTTCTCGCACGTCCTGGAAAACACCCTCGTGAGCGGAATATCGCATGAGGACATATCGCTTATGATGATGGATAAGATGAACCGCGAGATGAACGGAGAGCTCACTCTGGCAATCAAAATCTTCCGTGGCGACTATCAGAAGCGGTTTCTGCACCAGCTCATATCAAGCCAGCTCGACATGGACAGGCTCGACTACCTGCGCCGCGACTCGTTCTTTACTGGCGTTACCGAAGGAAACATAGGCTCGGCACGCATCATCAAGATGCTGAATGTGGCCGACGACCGACTTGTTATCGACCAGAAAGGCATCTATTCAATAGAGAACTACCTCACTTCGAGGCGGCTGATGTACTGGCAAGTATATCTTCACAAAACCACGGTGGCCTATGAGAAGATGCTCGTAAACACTCTGCTGCGAGCCAAGCAGCTGTGCCGCAACGGGCATAAGCTGTTCGCTTCGCCTGCCTTGGCTTACTTTCTGAACAACGATGTCGATGCTGCATGGTTCAATTCGCATCCCGAAAGTCTTGAGATGTATGAGCGCCTCGACGACAGCGACATCTGGAGCGCGATGAAAGAGTGGGCTTCGAGCGACGACCGAGTGCTCGCGCTGCTCGCCAGCGGACTGATAAACCGCAACATCTTCAAAGTAAGCATAAGCGAGGAAAAGGCCACCGAGCAGCAGATAGAGCAGCTGCTCGACCAACTGTCGAAGCATTTCGGGGTGTCAAAAGACGATGCACACTTCCTTATGAGCATGGACGTGATACAAAAAGACATGTATGACGTGAACGACGACCATATCGACATACTCTATAAAGACGGCACACTGAAAGACATTACCGAAGCCTCTGAAATATTGAACGTACAGCTTTTGTCGAAAAAAATAAGCAAATATTATCATTGCTGGCAGCGTTTCTCATAAAAAAGGAGTATATTTGCAGGCATTAATCTTCATAAACTAATATGAAATTCACCGCGAAACAAATAGCCGAACTTGTAGGAGGTCGTGTTGAAGGCGACGAAAACGTAGCCATTACCACATTCTCTAAGATTGAGGAAGGCCGCGAAGGTGCTATCACCTTCCTCTCAAATCCCAAATACACACACTATATCTACGACACCAAAGCCAGTGTTGTACTCGTGGACGAGAAGCTTGAACTCGAGCAAAGCACCCCTGCTACACTTATCAGGGTGAAAAACGCTTACGAGAGTGTTGCCCATTTGCTGCAACTCTATGAATCAATGAAACCCCGCAAGACAGGTATTGATTCTCTGGCGTTCATCTCCCCCACCGCAAAAATTGGTGAAGGATGCTATATCGGACCTTTTGCTTATGTTGGCGATGGTGCTGAGATAGGCGACAACACTCAGATATATCCTCATGCCACCATAGCCGACGGTGTCAAGGTAGGCTGCAAATGCATCATTTATCCAAACGTGAGCATCTATAATTCGTGCCGATTGGGCGACAGGGTAATCGTTCATTCGGGTACTGTAATTGGTGCAGACGGATTTGGCTTCGCACCCAGTGCCGAAGGATACGACAAGATTCCGCAGATTGGATTAGTCACTATAGAAGACGATGTGGAAATAGGAGCCAACACTTGCATAGACCGCTCAACGATGGGAAGCACATATATCCGCAAGGGAGCTAAGCTTGACAACCTCATCCAGATAGCCCACAACGTTGAGATAGGCCAGAACACTGTGATGGCAGCGCAATGTGGTGTGGCAGGAAGCACCAAAGTTGGAGATTGGTGTATGTTCGGCGGACAGGTAGGAATGGCTGGCCATATCACTATAGCAGACCAAACGAAATCCGGAGCACAGACTGGCATTGCCAACAGCATAAAGACTCCGGGACAAACAGTTATCGGTTCGCCTGCCATTGACGCTAAATCATACATGAAATCTTATGCCGTCTATCGCAAATTGCCTGAACTCTACAAGCAGATTGCGGAGATGCAGAAACAGATTGACGAACTCAAACAGCAGAAATAAGTTACTTACCATATACATTAAAGATGGAAGCAAACAAACAGAAAACTTTAAAAGGCAGCTTTTCGCTCTTCGGAAAAGGTCTGCATACAGGGTTAAGCCTGACCGTTACGTTTAATCCGGCACCAGAAAACACGGGTTACAAAATCCAGAGAATTGACATAGATGGTCAGCCTACGATAGATGCCGTGGCCGAAAAGGTGGTAGACACTCAGCGCGGAACCGTGCTTGCACAGGGCGATGTCAAGGTTTCCACCGTGGAACATGGCCTTGCCGCTCTCTATGCAATGGGCATAGACAACTGTCTGATACAAGTAAACGGCCCGGAATTTCCTATCCTCGACGGTTCGGCAGCAATGTATGTCGAAAAGATTAAGCAGGTTGGAATAGAGGAGCAGAACGCTCCTAAAGACTGGTACATCATACGTAAGAAGCTGGAAGTAAGGGACGAGGGCTCTGGTTCATGCATTACCATACTTCCCGACGACCAATTCTCAATAACTGCGATGTGTTCTTTCCAGTCGAAATTCATCAGCAGCCAGTTTGCAACACTCGACAACATTGACAGTTTCGCCACAGAGATTGCTCCTGCACGCACATTCGTCTTCGTCAGAGACATTGAGCCGCTGCTCCAAGCCAACTTAATTAAAGGCGGCGACCTCGACAATGCCATCGTTATCTACGAAAGACAAACCACTCAGGAACGTCTCGACACACTGGCAGATATGCTTCATCTGCCCCACAAGGATGCTACTGAGCTGGGATACATACAGCACAAGCCGCTGGTTTGGGACAACGAGTGTACGCGTCACAAGCTTCTCGACATCATCGGCGACATGGCTCTTATCGGAAAACCCATAAAGGGACGTATCGTCGCTACCCGACCTGGCCATACCATCAACAACAAGTTTGCACGATTGATGCGCAAAGAGATCCGTAAACACGAGATACAGGCTCCTATCTACGACCCCAACGAGACACCGGTGATGGACAACATCCGCATCCGCGAGCTGCTGCCACACCGCTATCCCATGCAACTTGTCGACAAGGTAACGTCTATTGGTCCCACGACCATCGTCGGAGTGAAGAATGTAACAGCCAACGAGCCGTTCTTCACCGGCCATTTCCCACAGGAGCCAGTGATGCCCGGAGTGCTGCAAATCGAAGCAATGGCTCAGTGTGGCGGCCTTCTTGTGCTCAACCAGCTGGAAGAGCCTGAGCGTTGGTCTACATATTTCCTCAAAATCGACAACGTGAAGTTCCGCCAGAAGGTTGTTCCCGGCGACACACTGCTGTTCCGTGTCGAACTTCTCAATCCCGTGCGCCACGGCATAAGCTCCATGAAAGGCTATATGTTCGTAGGCGACAAGGTTGTTTCAGAGGCCACATTCACAGCTCAAATAGTCAAAAACAAGTAACAACAAGAGTGCCACGGCATCACAACCATTCAACATTAGCAACCAAAATTCTATCAGAGCTATGAACAATATAAGTCCCTTGGCCTACGTTCACCCCGAAGCTGTGTTGGGTGATGGCAACACCATTGGTCCGTTCAGTTACATAGACAAGAACGTTGTCATAGGAAACGACAACACCATAATGAACTCCGTGACCATTCACACAGGCGCACGGATAGGCAACGGCAATGAGTTCTTCCCGGGTTCGAGCATCTCCACAAAGCCGCAAGACCTGAAATTCAAAGGCGAAGAGACTCTTTGCCACATCGGCGACAACAACTCCGTCCGCGAGAATGTCACCATATCGCGAGGCACTGCGTCGCGTGGCTACACCCGTGTGGGCAGCAACAACCTGCTCATGGAGAACATGCACATAGCCCACGACTGCATTGTCGGCAGCGGATGCATCATCGGCAACAGCACAAAGTTTGGCGGCGAAGTAGTCATCGACGACTTTGCCATAATCAGTGCCGCCGTTCTTGCCCACCAGTTCTGCCGCATCGGCAGCTACGTAATGATACAGGGAGGCAGCCGTTTCTCAATGGACATACCACCTTATATCATCGCCGGCAAGGAGCCGATACGCTATGCAGGCATCAACCTCGTGGGACTGCGCCGACGCGGCTTCTCAAACGAGACCATCGAACTAATCCACGAAGCCTACCGCATCATCTACAATGGCTCTTTCACACGCCAG
Organism: uncultured Prevotella sp.; assembly: GCA_900318625.1. GTDB lineage: Bacteria > Bacteroidota > Bacteroidia > Bacteroidales > Bacteroidaceae > Prevotella. The sequence goes on along the minus strand of ONLG01000037.1, from coordinate 9,285 downwards.
GAAGCCATCGAAAAGATACGTGCCGAGCTAACCGTCACACCGGAGATACAGTATATCATCGACTTTGTGAGCAGTTCTAAGCGTGGTATCATAAAATAACAACACATTGGAGAAAATCCTTTTAGTGATATTAGGCCCAACAGGAGTCGGCAAGACGGAGCTCACCCTCCGCCTTGCCGAAATCTTTAATGTGCCTGTCATCAATGCCGACTCACGGCAGATATTCTCCGAAATACCTATAGGCACCGCCGCTCCCACCTCAGAACAGCTTGCACGAGTAAAGCATTTCTTTGTCGGCAACCACCATCTGAGCGATTACTACAGCGCGTCGCTCTATGAGACTGATGCCCTGGAGGTTATCTCTAAGCAGCATACGAGAGGTAACTTAGCCCTGATGTCGGGCGGAAGCATGATGTATATCGATGCCGTATGCAACGGTATCGATGACATTCCGACCGTCGACGATGCCACACGCACGCTGATGAAGCAACGGCTGGCATGCGAAGGGCTGCCCAAACTGGTGGAAGAACTCCATCAACTCGACCCCGAACACTGGGCGATAGTCGACCACAACAATCCCCGCCGTGTGGTTCATGCCCTCGAGATATGCCACATGACCGGGCAGACCTACACCTCATTCCGCACCAACACCCACAAGGAGCGCCCTTTCCGCATACTGAAGATTGGGCTCACCCTGCCGCGCGAGCAGCTCTATGAGCGCATAAACCATCGCGTCGAACAAATGATTGAGCAGGGATTGGTGGCCGAAGCCAGACGCGTATATCCTCTTCGCAATCTCAACAGCCTGAACACCGTAGGCTACAAGGAACTCTTCGCCCACTTCGACGGCGACTACGACCTTGCCGAAGCAGTGCGACGCATACAGAGCAACAGCCGCCGCTATGCCCGAAAGCAGCAGACATGGTTCAAGCGCGATGCCTCCATAGCGTGGTTCCAGCCCTCACAGCTCACCGAAATAGAACAATATATCAACCATTTTGTGAATCCTTGAAACGCATTTTAGACATCATAAAGACGTGCCTGCACCGCATTGGCAAGGCTGTCGCCTGGTACAAGGGACTCTATCAGGGCCGTGCCTGGTACACACGAACGCTGCTGGTCATCGTGTCAACAGTCGTAGCATCGTTCCTCTACTTGGGAATGGTCGACACAAACGTGCTGTGGCTCTTTGGCAAATCGCCCGGATTTCTCGACATTCTGCAACCTCCCACCTACGAAGCATCCGAAATCTACAGTGCCGACGGCGTGCTTATAGGTAAGTTTTTCAAGGAAAACCGCACGCCGGTAAACTATTCCGACGTAGCTCCCACATTCTGGAAAGCACTCATTGACACCGAAGACGAACGCTTCTACGAGCACAAGGGCATCGACCTGAAGGGCGTAGCGGCAGCCGTTAAAGATGCCGTTACCCTGCAGGGAGGGCGCGGAGCCTCAACCATCACGCAGCAGTTGGCAAAAAATATGTTCCGAGTGCGCACCAACTACTCTACCGGACTGCTCGGCACAATCCCCGGACTGCGTATGCTTATCATGAAAAGCAAGGAGTGGATAATAGCCACCAAGCTCGAGATATGCTACGACAAGCATCAGCTTCTCACCATGTATGCCAACACCGTAGACTTCGGCAACCATGCCTACGGCATTAAGACAGCAGCCAAAACCTACTTCGACACCACTCCCGACCAGCTGACGACCAATCAAGCGGCTGTCCTGGTGGGTATGCTGAAGGCCACAACCACATATAATCCGATACTCCATCCCGAACAGTCGCGCCAGCGGCGCAACGTGGTTCTTGCCCAGATGCGCGAGCACGGACACCTTTCTGCCGCCGAATACGAAAGTCTTTCGGCTGAGAACATCAAGCTCAAGCTCCACACCGAGGAGAACTACGACGGACAGGCACAGTATTTCCGTGCTGCCGTAGCCGAGTACCTGAAAGACTGGACGCGCAACAACGGCTACGACCTCTACAGCAGCGGCCTGAAGATATACACTACCATCGACACGCGTATGCAGAAATATGCCGAGCGTTCGGCTGCCAGACAGATGCGCCAGCTGCAAAACAGTTTTGACGCACACTGGAAAGGGAGCGACCCTTGGCGCGACGAACGGGGCAGACCAGTGCCCGGCTTCATCGAGAAAATTGCCAAACGCCTGCCCTACTACCAGTATCTTGCCGAACGCTACGACAACAATGCCGACAGCATTTCGCACTACCTGAACCGCCCCCACCGCGTGAAGCTTTTCTCCTATGACCGCGGAACCATCTACCGCAACATCTCCACACTCGACAGCATACGCTATATGGTGAAGTTCCTGCACTGCGGCATGGTGGCAATGGAGCCCGAGACAGGCGCTGTAAAGGCATGGGTGGGCGACGTGGATTTCAGCACATGGAAGTACGACAAGGTGACAACAAAGCGGCAACCCGGCTCCACATTCAAGCTCTTTGTCTATACCGAGGCTATGAACCAGGGCCTCACGCCCTGCGACACACGCATGGACGAAAGGGTTATGCTCAAAGTCATCGACCGCAAGACCAACCAGGAGGTCATGTGGACTCCCTCCAATGCCAACGGCAAGTTCACCGGCGACACCGTGTCGCTCCACACCGCCTTTGCCCGGAGCACCAACAGCATAGCCGTAAAGCTGGGAATGGAGGTCGGAATACGCAACGTCATCAAGACTGCCCACGACATGGGCATCACCTCCGAGCTTGCCGACGAACCGTCGCTGGCTCTCGGCTCATGCGACGTAAGCCTCCTGGAGATGGTCAACGCCTACAGCACGGTGGCGGCAGGAGGCAAGCACCACGACCCGGTACTGGTCGAAAAGATTGTCGACCGCAACGGATACGAGGTCTATATAGGCCCCACGGCCACCCACAAGGTGCTCTCCTACCGCACGGCTTTCCTCGTGCAGCAGCTGCTCAAGGCCAGTGTCAACGAGCCGGGAGGCACTTCGGGACGGATACGCCAGTACACTACGTCCGACACTTCATGGGGCGGCAAGACCGGCACAACCAACAACAACTCCGACGGATGGTTCATTGCCGTCAGCCCGAAGCTCGTCGTGGGAGCATGGGTGGGTGGAGAATACCGCGCCATACACTTCCGCTCGGGAGCCTTGGGCCAAGGCGCTCGCACCGCGCTGCCCCTTTGCGGAATGTTCATACAGAAGGTTATGACCGACAGCCGCTTCCGAAGATACCACGCTCAATGGCCTGCAGCCGACGAGATGGACGTGGAACCATATATGTATATGTGCTCTCCCGAACGACCGAGCTACGAGATTCCCGACAGCCTGATGCCTTTCGAGGAAACCGTTGAGGGCACCGACGCAGAGCAGTTCGATGATGCCGCCGGCAACCTCGAACCCATGCCAGACAACCCACAGCCCGAAAACATCCCCAAGATGGATGCTCCGGCCATTGCGCCCGTTGAGGAAAACAACGAAGACGAGCCATGAACAACGAAGCCAAGAAGCAGCCGATAGACCTCGACAACCCGCAGCTGCAAAACGCGTTGCAGATTGTCAACTACACCCGACAGTCGCTTTTCATAACAGGAAAGGCCGGAACGGGCAAGTCTACCCTGCTTCGGCATATCGCTGCCACTACCAAGAAGAAGCACGTCATACTGGCTCCCACCGGCATAGCAGCCATCAATGCCGGCGGAGCAACGCTCCACAGCTTCTTCAAGCTGCCCTTCCATCCACTGCTGCCCGACGACAACCGCTACTCCATACGCCACATACGCGAGGCCCTGAAGTACAACGGTGAAAAGTGCAAGCTGCTGCGCGAGGTGGAACTTATCATCATCGACGAGATTTCTATGGTGCGTGCCGACATCATCGACTTCATCGACAAGGTGCTCCGGGTCTACTGCCGCAATATGCGCGAGCCGTTCGCAGGCAAGCAGCTGCTCTTCGTGGGCGACGTCTATCAGCTCGAACCTGTGGTGAAAGAGGACGAGCGGCGTATGCTCGCGGCCTACTACCCTTCGCCTTACTTCTTCGATGCACGCGTGTTCCGCACCATGCCGCTTGTCAGCATCGAGCTCACGAAAGTGTACCGGCAGAACGACCAGCTCTTCATAAGCATACTCGACCACATTCGAACCAACTCTATCGGCGAGGCAGACCTGCGCCTGCTCAACCAGCGTTGCGCCTCAAGCAGCGAAACGCCCCCTCCCCCATCACCCCTCACCAATCCCCAATCACACCCTCAGGCACCAAACCTGAACATCACGCTGTCTACCCGACGCGACACCGTCGACCATATCAACTCGCACGAGCTGCAAAAGCTGCCGGGAGAGCCTGTCTGCTTCAACGGCACAATCACCGGAGAGTTCCCCGAAAGCAGTATGCCCACGCCACAGGAGCTGCTTCTGAAGCCGGGCGCACATATCATTTTCGTGAAAAACGACATGAAGCACCGCTGGGTGAACGGCACCCTGGGCATCATTGAAGCCATCGACCTTGAGTCAGAAAGGCTATACATCATCACCGACGACGGGCAGGAACACGAGGTGGAACGCGAGATGTGGGAGAACGTGCGCTACCGTTTCAACGAACAGGAGAAGAAAATCGAGGAAGAGCTGCTGGGCACATACACACAGTTCCCGGTGCGTCTGGCCTGGGCTATAACCGTTCACAAGTCGCAGGGACTGACCTTCAAGCGCGTCAACATCGACCTCGGCGGAGGAGCCTTTGCCGGGGGCCAGACCTACGTGGCACTCTCGCGGTGTACCTCTCTCGAAGGTCTCACCCTCGGACAACCCATCCGCCGCAGCGACATATTCGTCAATTCGCACGTCACCGACTTTGCCAGGCAATACAACAACCAGCCTCTCATCGACAAGGCCCTCAAGCAGTCGCAGGCCGACCACGAATATAACGAGGCGGCAAAGGCATACGACGAGGGCGACATGGACCGCTTCCTGAACTACTTTTTCCGAGCCATCCACAGCCGCTACGACATCGAGAAGCCTGCGGCCAAGCGCCTTATCCGCCGCAAGCTGAACCTGATAAACCAGCTGAAGGCTGAGATCAGCGACCTCAAAGAGCAACAGGCTAAGCAAGCCCGCTTCCTGAAGACACTCGCTGCCGAGTACAACCTGCTGGGCAAGGAGTGCGAAACCGAAGGAATGGAGCAGGCGGCAATAGCCAACTACAAAAAAGCTCTCGAGCTCTGGCCCGACTTTCCCGAAGCCAAACGCCGGCTGAAGAAACTCAGCCGCTCCTGAATTTTCCACTTAATAACCACCTACAACATACTGTAAAATAACAATTTACAGTAACGCAATAAAGTAATCCATCAACAACAGGCAAGCTGTCACAATTCGCCTAATGCCCCGTAAATTTACTCCAGCTGCTCTGTAACATTGCTCCAGCAGCCTTGGAGCATCCTTACAGAGGCTCTGGAGCATTGCTCCGGGGCTGCTGGAAAAAGTTTACGGAGGCCTCGGTAAAATTCACCGCGCTAAAAAAATGGTCTTGTTGTGCTTTTGCTTTCAAAACTTTTTGTCGTTTTTCGTATGTGCTTTGAATTTACTTTGGTATATTTGCAATGTATTTATCGGTAAAAGTTATTTGGTGCAGTTTGCCAACAAGAAAGAAATTCTTTCGCTGCCACGTGAGATTGATTTCAAGGGTACTATGGTTATAGTGAGATTTCCAGCCCAAGTGCCCGCAGTGTTTGATTTTTACAAATACATCAGCTGAACCATGAAACAGATTATCAATATGCAGGAGAAATATGGACGGGAGTTGCACACCCGTCAGATGATGGAGCGGCTTGCCGCATCGCTCAATACCGAGGACGACTATCTGCTCGACATGCGCGGCATAGAGCAGATTTCACGCTCAGCCGCTGATGAGTTGTACAACCTGACACACGGCTCAAAGCGAGTGGAAGTCATCAATATGGAGCCTTTCGTGGAAAAGATGCTATCTGCCGTGACCCTTGGAAGATTCCTTCCGCATCGCCGCACTTCAGCCGACCTGCCTATAATAGAATGTAAAACCATCGTACAAGTGACTCTGCAACTGACATCTGGAGTATCAGTGCAATGAAGAACGCAGAGCATAGGGGGCGATGTGTTAATCAGTTGCTGCAACTTGCCAACTGAAAATATTGGCCAATCCTTTTGTTTTGCCCTCACTTAATCGTATCTTTGCCAGTGGAAAAAGATTTAGTTGCCGAACCAGAAACAACCATAACATATACAGTAAAACCACAACCCGCAATGCCTATGAAATAGCAATGAACTATAAGACATATTGAAATTGAAGCGTTAGCTTTATTCTTGTTACCTGAAATTTCGCCAAAATTATTTAGTAACAACCAAGAGTAAAAGTTTTAACGCTCACGTGTAATCACGTGGGCTTTTACTCGTATATGGTTGTATGGCGTTTGGCGATGCCTCAGGTAACGTAGACGAAGTTTCAGTCCACGTTTTCTTTTTCTGTCTTTTCCCCCAGCTTTTGACTACCTACACTTTATTAACTTAAAACCAAATCTATTATGAAAAGACTTTTATCACTTTCCTTGTTCCTGATGACAGCCATGCTGTCATTTGCCCACGACTTTGAGTCTGGCGGCATCTATTACAACATCACTTCATCCACCGCACCTTACACCGTTGCCGTAACATATCAAGGAACATCCTCCAGCGAATATAAGAATGAATATACTGGCTCTGTTACAATCCCAGAGAAAGTAACCTATAATGGTAAGACCTATAGCGTGACGAGCATCAGAGAGTTTGCGTTTGAAGACTGTAGCGGCCTGACCTCCGTTGAAATCCCCAACAGCGTGACGAGCATCGGCGATTATGCGTTCGCATATTGTAGCGGCCTGACCTCCATCACTATTCCCGGCAGCGTGACGAGCATCGGCGGTTCTGCGTTCGAAGGCTGTAGCGGCCTGAAAAAGGTAATTGTTCCAGATATAGCAGCTTGGTGCAATATCTCATTTGGCAGTTATTCTGCAAATCCTTTGTGTTATGCTAAGCATATATACAGTGATGAGAATAATGAGATTACGGATTTAGTAATCCCCAACAGCGTGACGAGCATTGGCGGTTCTGCGTTCTCTGGCTGTAGCGGTCTGACATCTGTCACAATAGGCAACAGCGTGACGAGCATTGGCAGCAATGCATTCGGTAGCTGTAGCGGACTGACTTCCATCACCATCCCCAACAGCGTGACGAGCATCGGCAGTTCTGCGTTCTTAGGCTGTAGCGGCCTGACCTCTGTCACCATCCCCAACAGCGTGACGACTATCGGCAATGGTGCGTTCTGGGGCTGTAGCAGCCTGACCTCCGTCAGCATCGGCAACAGCGTGACGAGCATCGGCGGTTATGCGTTCTATTATTGTAGTGGCCTAACCTCCGTCACCATTCCCAACAGCGTGACGAGCATTGGCAGCTATGCATTCGGTGGCTGTAGCGGTCTGACATCCGTAACTATCCCCAACAGCGTGACGAACATCGGTGCTGATGCGTTCTTTGGTACTGCATGGTACACAGCATGGTACAATAACCAACCAGAAGGATTGATCTATTTAGGAAAAGTAGCGTATAAATATAAAGGAACGATGCCTAAAAATACCGTGATAAATTTGGAAGAAGGAACTACGGAAATAGCAAGTAAAGCTTTCTATAATTGCACTGGTCTGACCTCCATCACCATTCCCAACAGCGTGACGAGCATCGGCAGCCAGGCATTCTATGGCTGTATTTAGAGCCCTCTAAACAACTATAAATAATGAAAAACACATAGAGATAAATTATTGTATATCAGCTACTTTTGTGTTTTAACACTTCAGACTTGCTTTTTGGTGGTTCTCAAAAATCCGCTTACCTTTGCAACGCATTTCTACCGCGGAGAATTTTGAGGGCTTTTATTTTGCTATCTCATGCACAGAGTTGACAAAGGTTGACAAGAGTGTACATCGGTTGACTGAGGAACGAGAGGGAAAAGAACAAGGAAGTGACCTCATTTGAAGAACGTGACATCGTGGAATGAGTTGACAATGAGTGTCAATGATTGACGAAAGTTCACTCCGTGGCGGTTTGCAAGAAATTCATTGTAAAACCACATAAAAAGGAGTCAAATGAGAAAGACAAGAAAATGCGCCTTCTGCGGTAAGGAGTTCACTTGTAACAGTGGCTCGCAGAGGTATTGTTCGGAACATTGTGCCGAGGCGGCAAAGGCTCAGCGCAAGAAGAGGCAACAGGAATTTTTGAAGGCTGTCCAGCCTGTTATAGACATCGCCAGCCAGGAGTATCTTTCGTTCTCCAAGGCTGCCATCCTCATGGGATGCTCCCGTCAGTACGTTTACAAGTTGGTAAACGAGGGTAAACTTCCTGCATCACGAATCAGCAGCCGTATGGCTTTCATCCGCAAGGCAGACATCGAGAAGATGCTTGCAGGCAATCCCTATCATAGAGTATTGCCTACATACAAGCCTATGAATCCTTCTTCCCTTTCGTTGAAGAAAGGACGTGCTTCAAGTAAGTCAGCGAGAAAAGAGGATTCTGTTCAGAACATCGAGCCTCTTGAATACATCTCTGGCGAGGATGTTATGGCAATCTACAAAGTGAAGCGTTCTTGGCTCTACACTTCTGCCAAGAATAACCAAGTACCCATTTGCAAGATTGCAGGCAAGAACTATTATAGCCGCAAGCACATGGATGCACTCTTCGGAGTTACTGCCGAGATTGAAGCCTTGACAGAATGGCTCACAACGGATGAGGCAGAGGCACTCTATTCCACGACCAAGGAATCCTTGCGCACCCAAGCCTACCGCCGCCATATTCCCACCAAGCGAGAATATGGCAAGACCTATTATTCAAAGAAACATCTGGATGAAATCTTCCGTCCCGACCTGAAGGCGAGTGATGCCTATTACACCACAGCCGAAGCTGCCGAGAAGTACGGCATGACCAAGAGCAACATCTGCGTTATCGTCAAGACGAACAACCTCACGAAGGTGAAAGTCGGAGTGCAGAACCTCATCGTCAAGGAGGAACTAGACCGAATAATGGCAAGCAGACTGGCACAATTCGGGACTTACAGGCTCCAATAACGCCCAATAATAGGCATCAACTGCGTGAAAGTACAATTATCCACAGGTTATGGAAAGGTGCTTTGGTCACACTTCCATCACGCAGTTACTTTGCACCCGCTATGAGACGCATAGCCTTCGATTATTAACAAAACAAATTTCATACAAGTATGAGTAACATTTGTAAGACA
>ONLG01000023.1 GCA_900318625.1 uncultured Prevotella sp. | reverse complement strand
CATCAAGCAGCTTCTGGGCCTCGACGACACACAGACACCGCTGTTGAACAATCCCGTGGGATATGCAAAATAACAGGACAAGGTGCAAAATCTGACTAAGGGCAGCCCCACAAGGGGCATACTGCTGTTTTCTGTCCCGCTGTACGTTGGCCAGCTCATCGCAGGCACCCTCCGCAATCCCGTTGTCAGGCAGACAGACAGGAAATAGATTATTTGCAGGAGCTCACACTTTAAGAAAGGGAGGGCGGGTGATGCCTATGTGTGAGAAAAGAAATGGGCAAACAATATTCTCTACAGAAAAATCAGAACTCCACGCCTGCGGCGAAGGAGATGTAGGACTTTTCTTTCTGCGGATTGATGACGTACTGCACGCTTGCCGGAACCGAGAGATGCTTGCCCTTATAGAGCACGGACTCGAGCTTCAGCCCTATGTTCACTACCGAGAAGCCCGTCTCGAAATTGTTGTAGGAGCTGCGGTTGAGGCTTGCACCGAGTGCTACGCTGAGGGCTATGCGCTCCGAGAAGTCGTGGTGGTAGCCCAGCTCGGCGTAGGTGCTCCATGCCTGGCTGCCGTCTTCCTTCTTGTCGTCGCCCCAGAAATAGGTGGCGAGCATAGCCGTCAGCGGCACCCACGACGGGGCATAGCTGACGAAAGCTTCGAGGGAGTGGCCGGTGGTGCGGTTGCGGAAGTTGAAGTACTTGTCGTTTTCGCCCACGGCAGAGGGGTAATAGTAGTCTACGAGTCCGATGGTGACGTCGGCAAAGGTGTAGTCTGCGCCGAGGTCAACCTCGCTATACGAGTTGTTGAAGGAGTAAGCGCCGGAGGCATAGACATTGAGACCAGCGACAGAGAAGTTGAGCGTGGGGAAAATGGTGGGTGCTGTGCCATACTCCTGACCGCGCCACAAGTACTTCGACGTAAGCTCCACGGAGCCCGAGAAGCGCGGCTTGCGCGACTCGTCCTGCGGCTCGTCCTGTGCGCTGACCGTGAGCAGGCTGAGAAAGAGGAGGATGGTAAGGAGAATTGGCCTCATTTGGATAGTGGATAATGGAGAATGGATAGTGGAGAATGGATAATGGAGAGTGGAAAGTGGAGAGTGGAGAATGGAGAATGGAGAATGGAGAGTGGAAAGTGGAGAGTGGAGAGTGGAAAGTGGAGAGTGGAAAGTGGAGAGTGGAAAGTGGAGAGTGGAGAATGGAGAGTGGAGAATGGAGAGTGGAGAATGGAGAGTGGAAAGTGGAAAGTGGAGAGTGGAAAGTGGAGAATAATGCAGGTGTGCTGTTCTCTTGCAGTCTCACCACTATCCATTATCCACTATCCATTATCCACTATCCTCTTTCCACTATACACTTTCCACTATACACTCTCCACTCAAATTGTCAGCCCACGAAGCTGATGGTGCCTTGCACGGCATCGCTTGCCGGAGCCTCGTCCTTGATGTCGCCCGTGTTGCCCTGCAACTCGCGCAGCTGCTGCTTGGTGCGCTTGTATGTGGGAGTGTTCTCGACGGCGAGAATGATGTCCTCGTTGTCGAGGTCTTCGGCGCGGAAGCGGAAGATGTGCGGGCGACGCTTGTAGTGCGTGTTGTTGGAGTCCTTGCCGTAGTAGCGGTTGCGGCGGTCTTCACGCTCGGCAGCGCGCTCCTCCTCTTCGGCAATGCGCTGAGCCTCCTCAGCCGAGTGCTTCTTGAGGTGGTTGCTCATGCCGTCGACGTCGTCGATGCCGAAGCCCGTGGCGAGTATCGTCACCTTGACGCGCTTGCCCAGTTCGGGATCGAGCGCCAGTCCCCACTTCAGCTCGAACTCGCTGCCGAAGCGCTGCATGAAGTCGTTGACGTCGTTCATCTCGTCCATCGTCAGTCCGGGGTTCTCGCCCTTCTCGCTGGCAAACGATATGGAGAGGAGTATCTTCTTGGAGTTGTAGATGTCGTTGTCGTTGAGCAGCGGCGAGTTGAGCGCATCCTCGATGGCCTGCTTCACTCGGCCCTCGCCCTCGCCGTAGCCGGTAGACATGATAGCCACGCCGCCGTCCTTGAGCACTGTCTTCACGTCGTTGAAGTCGAGGTTGATGAGTCCGTGAACGGTGATTATCTCGGCTATCGACTTGGCAGCCACGCTGAGAGTGTCGTCGGCCTTGCCGAAGGCATCGAGCACGGTGAGCTCGGGATATATCTCGCGCAGGCGCTCGTTGTTGATTACGAGCAGTGCGTCGACGTGCTTCGACATCTCCTCTACTCCGTCGAGAGCCTGGTCGATTTTGCGCTCGCCCTCGAAGCGGAAGGGTATGGTAACGATGCCCACGGTCAGTATCTCGAGTTCCTTAGACACGCGAGCTATCACGGGCGCAGCTCCCGTTCCCGTTCCGCCGCCCATGCCGGCAGTGATGAAGGCCATCTTGGTGCCGTCGTTGAGCATATCGCGTATGGCATCGATGGTTTCCTCGGCAGCCTGGCGCGCTTTCTCGGGCTTGTTGCCTGCTCCCAGTCCCTCGTTGCCGAGCTGCAGGTGGACGGGCACGGGCGAGTCGTTGAGTGCCTGGTTGTCGGTATTGCAGAGCACGAACGACACGTCGTGGATGCCTTCGCGGTACATGTGGTTCACGGCATTGCCGCCACCGCCGCCTACACCAATGACCTTAATGATGCTTTTCTCCTTCTCGGGTTCACAGAAGTCTAATATTTCAATTGGCATAATCTTCTTGTTATAAGTTAATACTCTTTTATTATTGTTTTGACGGTTGGAGGTGGGACGGTTGGAGGTCTATCCTCTCACCCCTAAATATCTCACTTCTCACCTCTCTGCATTAGTCTTCATCGGGCGAGACGAGTGTCTTGAAGAAGTTTTTCAGGCTGCGCATGGTGCGGTTGCCGAAGCTGTTGCGACGGCGCTCTTCCTCCTCGCGGCGCAGGCGTTCCTCTTCTTCTCGGCGCAGGCGCTCTTCTTCCTCTTCCTTGCGGCGGCGTTCCTCTTCGGCAGCCTCCTTCTCGGCCTGGGTGAGCACCACGCCCTTGCCAGCTATCTCACCGGCAGTGCGGGGCTTGTCGTGGAGTCCGGCAGTGGTAGAGGGGTCGACGGGCTGCTTGTCCTGTCCGAAGATGTCGCGGTTGGGATTGATCTCGGCACCGGCACAGTTGACGTCGCCCTTTATGAGCAGTCCCAGTACGGTGTTCATGGTTCCGTTGTGGGCAATGATGTCGGCATTGTTCGATGTGATGGTGTGGGTGACGAACTTGGCAATGCGCACCTTCTCCACGTGGGTGTGGTTGCGGAAGGCACGCTCGATGTTCTTCATGTTAGAGCCTCCGCCGGTGAGAATGAGTCCGCCCAGCAGCTTGTCGGCATACTCGGCAGGCACCTGATACCACACGTTCTCGACTATTTCGGCCAGGCGCGCCTCGACTATCTCGACAAACTTGCGGCTCTCCACCGAGCGCTCCTGGTCAATGGGGAAGCTCAGGGTGTTGTCGATGTCGCTGTTGTCGGTGAAGGCACTGCCATACTTGAGCTTCATCTTCTCGGCATCGCGCTCCTCCATCTGCAAGGAAGCAATGTCCTTGGTGATGTTGTTACCGCCGAGCGGTATGACTGCCAGGTGGCGCAGCACGTTCTTGTAGTAGACCGAGACGGTGGTGGTGTCGGCTCCGAGGTCTACAAGCACGCATCCTCCGCGCTTCTCGGCCTCGCTGAGCACGCTGTCGGCCAATGCCAGAGGAGCCAGATACATCTCGCCGATGCCTATGCCAGCCTTGTCGAAGCAGTTGTTGAGGTTGTTGTAGAAAGCCTTTCGCCAGAGGATGTTGAGGAAATTGCCTTCGAGACGGCTGGCCTTGATGCCTACGGGGTCGAGCTGATACTGGTTGTCGACCTTGTATTCCTGTGTTGCGGCATCGAGGATTTCCTGCTCAGGATACGACATATTGCGGTTGGCATCCATGAGTTCGTTGATCATCTCGGTAGAGATAATGGTCTGGTCGGGCAGTTGCTTGACAATCACATTGCGCACGCTGCGTATGGACTGGCCTCCCACTCCCACGTAGACGTGTGCAATCTCGCACTTCAGCTGGTTTTTCAGCTTGGTTATTATATTGGTAAGACACTGGCTTGTCTTATCGATGTTATACACGACTCCCTTACGGATGCACTGCGTAGCATCTTCCTTAACCACGGTCAGCACGGTGATGCTGCCGTCGAGGTTCTTGCGTCCGGCAATGCCCGTAATCTTCGATGAGCCTAACTCAATGGCTACGATAAATTCCTTTGCTGGCATACGCGTTACTCTGTTATGTTGTTATTTCTTCGTTTACAAATTATCTGGTTGTCGAACTCCACGTTGATGTAGCTGTAGCTGTCCCACCCGGCGACACTGAGCCCGTAGCAGTAGAACTTGTCCACACGCTCAAGCTTGCGGTTGACGAACTCCTTGATTTCCGCTTCGCGGTCGGCAGCTGCTGCGTTCTGCGGCAGACAGCCTATGTATATCACATGGTCGCCCACTCGCGGCACAAGCTCGATGCCGCGGTCGGCAAGGACGTTGATCTGCTCTATCTGGTTGCTCCAGAACTTCGACTCGTTGAGGGCCTTGGACAGCGGAGCAATGTAGTATTTGGCAAACCAGCGGTTGACATAGCCCGTGGCGATGATGAGGTCGCTGGTGTACTTGGAGTTGGGCAGCGGTCCGCCTTTCTCGTCGAGATAGTAGTCGTCGCCTGTGATGCTCTTGATCCTGACGATGGGCATACGCTGCGTTATGGTGATGCATACGTTGCCGTTCTTGGCTTTGTAACATTCTGCAGTGTTGACAAAGGGGCTCACCTTGAGCACATCCTCTATGCGACGAGGGTCAACGTTGCTCAGCTGCTTGCCGTAGGGATAGAGCTTGTGCCTGACGAGGATGTTCTTTATCTCGCCTGCGCTGAGGAAACCGGCGTTGTTGGCATCGGAGATGTTGATATCTACCTTGTTGCACACCGTTGTCTCGGCCTTGGGACTGTTGAACGAGGTGACGGCCAGCAGCAGATATACAGCCAGCAGCACGTCGAACACGGCTATTATGGTCTTCTTTATGTTGAGCGACAGCCTCATATATGGGGGTTGACTTTGTTGGATTTGTTCTCTTTATACTTTATTTCTTGCTGATAATCTCTGCCATCTGGGGCACGAGGTTGTCGAGGTCGCCGGCTCCGAGCACTATGAGCACGTCGAAGTCACGCTCGCTGACGAGTTTCAGCACGTCGTCTTTCTTTACCATGCTCTTCTCTACGCCCGGCGCAAGGTTGTCGTAGATGAGCTTCGAGGTTACGCCCTCGATGGGTTGCTCGCGTGCAGGATAGATGTCGCAGAGTATCACCTCGTCGAGCTGGCTCAGCGCAGCAGCGAAGTCCTTGTAGAAGTCGCGTGTGCGGGTGTAGAGATGGGGCTGGAATATGGCTGTTATCTTGCGGTCGGCATAGAGCTCGCGCATACTCTTGGCACTCTGATATATCTCCTGCGGATGGTGGGCATAGTCAGAAAGGAGCACGTGGCGGTCGTTTTTCACCTTGAAGTCGAAGCGGCGGTCCACTCCTTTGTAGGTCTTGATGCCGTAGCGCAGCTCTTCGGCATCGCAATCGCAGAGCTGGGCCATTGCCATTGCTGCCACGGCGTTCTCTACGTTGATGGGTATGGGGTGGCCGAGCTTCACATCAGCCACATTCTCGATGGGCGAGACGAAGTCGAAAACAATCTCGCCGTTGCCTATGCGTATGTTCTCGGCATGGAAGTCGCCCTCGTCAAGGCCGTACTCATAGGTGCGGACACCGGGCTGCACGTCGGCTTTCATCTCAAGTCCCTTGTGTATGATAAGCGCTCCACCGGGCTGGATAAGGGTGGTATAGTGGCGGAAGCTCTCAAGGTAGGCTTCCTTTGTGCCGTAGATATCGAGGTGGTCGGGGTCGGTGGCGGTAATAACGGTCATCCACGGACGGAGCCAATGGAACGAGCGGTCGAACTCATCGGCCTCGATAACCACGTAGTCCGACTTGGAAAGGATGTAGTTTGTGCCGTAGTTCTTTGTTATTCCGCCAAGGAAAGCATTGCAGTCGGCATGGCTCTGGTGCATGATGTGGGCACACATGCTCGATGTGGAAGTCTTGCCGTGGGTTCCTGCCACGCAGAGTCCCTTGTGGGTGCGGGTCAGCGTGCCGAGCACCTGAGCTCGCTTCTGTATCTCGAAGCCGTTGGAACGGAAGTAGACAAGTTCCTTGTGGCTGTCGGGAACAGCCGGAGTGTAGATTACCAAGGTCTGACGGGCATCCCTGCAGGCACGCGGTATCTGCTGAACATCCTCTTCGTAGTGCAACAGAGCGCCCTCGCTCTCAAGTTGGCGGGTCAGCTCAGAGGGTGTCTTGTCGTAGCCGGCAACGACCATTCCCTTGTTGATGAAGTAGCGGACCAGGGCACTCATGCCTATTCCACCTGCTCCAACGAAATAAACTGCTTTTATTTCTTTCAGTTCCATTACTTGTTTTCTTTGTTCAAAGCCAGCTTGACAACCTCGTCAGCAATGATGGAAGCTGAGTCGGGCAATGCCATCGACTTTATGTTTTGTGTCAATTCGTTTAGTTTTACATCATCACGAACAGTGCTGACAGCCAGCGACAGCAGCGTTGCTTCGGCATCGGCGTCGGCAACATGAATGGCTGCCTGGCGGTTGACAAGCGCCATTGCGTTCTTGGTCTGGTGGTCTTCAGCCACATTGGGGCTCGGCACGAGTATCACCGGCATACCTATCAGGCAAAATTCGCTGATGCTGCTGGCACCGGCACGTCCCACGACGAGGTCGGCAGCACGGTAGGCTGCGCCCATGTCGCTGATGAAGTCGCTGACGATGAGGTTGTCGGGCCTGCCCTTTTCATCCAACTCAGCCTGTATGCTGGCCGAGTAGTACTTTCCTGTCTGGAGATAGAACTGCACGTCGGGGTTCTCTCTCACCATGTCGAGGTGGCTCAGCACGCTACGGTTGATGGTGCGGGCACCAAGGCTTCCGCCCACAAGGAGCACGGTCTTCTTCTCTTCGTCGAGTCCGAACTTCTTTCTTGCCTCTTGTTTCGAGAGCTGCGAGTTGAGCACGCTCTGCCTTACGGGGTTGCCGGTGAGCATTATTTTCTCTGCCGGAAAGAAGCGTTCCATGCCTTCATAGGCCACACAGATGCGCTTGGCATCCTTGCCCAGCATCTTGTTTGTCTTGCCGGCAAAGGAGTTCTGCTCCTGTATGAGGCAGGGTATGCCGAGCTTGGAGGCTGCTGCCAGCGTGGGATAGCTGGCATAGCCGCCCACTCCCACAGCCACAAGGGGCTTGAAGTCGCGCAGCACACGCTTCACCATGCGGTCGCTCTTCCACATCTTGTAGGGAAGGGTGATGTTCTTGAGCAGGTTCTGGCGGTTGAAACCACAGATAGGAAGCCCTACTATCTCGTAGCCGGCCTCGGGAACGCGAGTCATCTCCATGCGCCCTTCGGCTCCGACAAACAATATCTCGGCCTCGGGATGCTTGCTCTTTATGGCGTTGGCTATCGACACGGCTGGGAAAATGTGTCCGCCTGTGCCGCCGCCGCTAATGACAACTCTGAGTTTATCGTCAATCATAATATTCGTTTATACGGTTGCAAAGTTACTTATTTTTTTTATTTTCAACTGTTTGGCTCTCGCTTTTAATGATTTATCTCAATCTACGAGGCCACTGCCAATGCCATGCCTTGCTGTTTGTCGCTGCCCGCAACCTCCTTCTTGCGAGCCGAACGGCTGATGCTCAGTATAACACCTATATATATACAGTTGATTATCGTCGAGGTACCACCCTTGCTGATAAGCGGCAGCGGCTGGCCGGTTACTGGTGCCAGCCCCACAGCCACGAGCATATTGAACAGTGCCTGCGTGACGAGCAGCAAGGCTATGCCCATAGCGAGCAGCGCAGGAAAGGAGTTTTCGCATCGGTTGGCTATGCGCCCGGTGCGGAAGAGCAGGATAATATAGAGCAGTGCCACCATTGCCGCTCCCTCGATGCCCATTTCCTCGATGATGATGGCATAGATGAAGTCGGAGAAAGCCTGCGACAGGAAGTCGCGCTCATTGGAGTTGCCCGGTCCTTTGCCCACGATATTCGACGAGGCAATAGCTATGTTGGCGTGTCCCACCTGCGCATCCTTGTCAAGGTCGTAGTCCTCTGGAGCCACTTCCTCACTGCTCAGGAACTTGTTGATACGTGCTTTCCATGTGTCCATGCGGTGGAGCAGCTTTTCTGCCATGCTCGGCTCTTCCTTCTCAACGGCAACCTGCTCTGTGAGCACTTGCTTGTCGGCTGCCTTCTTTTCGTCGGTTCCCACGAGCATCACCATCGTTATGCCCACAACGCCTATCAGTGCTACCACTCCGAGGAGCTTGCCTATCTGCTGCAAAGGCACTCTGCCTATGAACATCATCAGCACAACGGTGACAGATATGAGCATAGCCGTCGACAGGTTCTCAGGAACGATAGGCAGCACTATGAACGCGCTCACAAAGAGTATGTATTTGAAAGCCTTCTTGTCGGCCCCTTCGTTGGTCTGCATGGCACTAAGTATCTGCGCCACAGCCAGCACCAAGGCTCCCTTGCCTATCTCGGATGGCTGGAACTGTATGCCGAGGAAATTCATCCAGCGGTTGGCATCGTTGGTGGCTTGCCCCGCCACGAGCACCCATAGCAGCGTGACAAAGGAGAAGAAGAGCAGAAAGGGAGTAACCAACTTGAAGTATTTGCACTTCACGTTGAGCACCACAACCATCATAAAGGTTCCGATGGCGAGTATTCCGCAGTGCTTCAGGATAGGACTCCAGTAGTTTCCTCCCTTATATGACAGCGAGCTTGATGCCGAATAGACCTCAACGATGCTCACCATGCACAGGAAGAAGAATACCATCCATATCACCTTGTCTCCCTTGAATATGTTTCCCAGTTTCTTGTTCATTATGTCTTACAGCGTGGCACTCCCCCACGCTCCCTGTAGTTAAAGGTTTCTTACCAGTGTCTTGAATTGTTCGCCCCTGTCTTCCATGTTCTTGAACAGGTCGAAAGAGGCGCAGCAGGGACTCAGCAGCACCGTGTCGCCTGGCTTAGCCAGCTCGTAGCAAGCCTCAACACACTCTTTCATGGAGTGGGTGTCGCGCACGGGGATGCCCATATCGTCGAAGTTGGCGTGCAGCTTGGCATTGTCAGCTCCCAGATATACCAGCCCCACGCACTTCTGCTTCACCAGAGCCTTGATGGGTTCGTAGTCGTTGCCCTTGTCTTTGCCGCCAATGATGAGTATCGTGGGAGTCTTCATGCTCTCCAAGGCATACCAGCAGGCATCTACGTTGGTGGCCTTTGAGTCGTTGATATACTCCACTCCGCCCACCTTGCACACCTTTTCCAGTCGGTGTTCCACACCGGGGAAGTCGGCAAGACTCTTGCGTATGCTCTCTTTTTTTATGCCGCTGATGTTCGAGGCTATGCCGGCAGCCAGCGAGTTATATATGTTGTGCTTGCCCGTGAGCGAGAGAGACTCCTGCTCCATGTTGAACGGCTGCGGCTGCTCGATGGTGTACTGTCCTTCCTCGATGTATCCTATCGACCCTTTCTCCTTGAGTTCGGAGAACGGATACTGTATAGCCTTAATGTCATACTTGCTCAGCTCGCGCTTGATGATGGGATCGTCGTTCCAGTAGATGAACGAATCGTCTGCCGTCTGGTTCTGCACGATGCGCATCTTTGCATCGACATAGTTCTGCATACAGTTGCCATAGCGGTCCAGATGGTCTGGCGTTATGTTGAGCAATATGGCGATGTTGGCACGGAAGTCGTACATATTGTCGAGCTGGAACGAGCTTAGCTCTATGATGTAGCACTCATGCGGCTGCTCAGCCACCTGCAAAGCCAGCGAGTTGCCAATGTTGCCGGCCAGTCCCACGTCGTATCCCGCCTCCTTGAATATATGGTAAATGAGCGAGGTGGTGGTGGTCTTGCCGTTAGAGCCGGTGATGCAAATCATCTTTGAGTTGGTGTATCGGCCAGCAAACTCAATCTCGCTGATCACGTGTATGCCCTTGGCTATCACCTTCTGCATCATCGGAGTCTCGTCGGGAATACCCGGACTCTTTATCACCTCGTCGGCATTGAGTATCTTCTCCTCAGTGTGCTTGCCCTCTTCCCACTCTATCTGGTGGCTGTCGAGCATTTCCTTGTAGCGGTCTTTGATTTTCGACATATCGCTTACGAACACGTCGAAACCCTCTTTCTTTGCCAGTACGGCAGCTCCGGCACCGCTTTCGCCGGCTCCTAAAACAACTATTCTTTTCATTCTGCGGTCCTCCGTCGTTATCTTATCTTGAGTGTTATGATGGCAAATGCAGCCAGCAGTATGGTAATTATCCAGAAACGTATGGTTATCTTCGACTCATGGATCACCGAGTGCGGCTTCTTCATCAGGTACTTGCAATCCGGATCCAGGCTGCTGTCTTCCGTTCTGAAGTTGTCATGGATAGGCGTGCGCTTGAATATGCGCTGCTTCACTCCTCGGCGCTTGCCCAGCTTGTAGTAGTAGACCTGCACTATCACGCTCAGGCTCTCAACGAAGAATATTCCACACAGTATCGGCAGCAGCAGCTCCTTGTGTATCACGATGGCACCAACGGCTATGATACCGCCGATGGTGAGCGAACCCGTGTCGCCCATGAACACTTGTGCCGGGTAGGCATTGTACCACAGGAAACCTATCAGCGCACCGATGAAAGCGCAGAAAAATACCACTAACTCCTGCGAACCGGGTATATACATTATATTAAGGTAGGAAGCGTATTCTATGTGCGAACTGACGTAGGCCAGAATACCGAGTGCCACACCTATGATTGCTGAGTTGCCGGCACACATTCCGTCCATTCCATCGTTAAGATTGGCACCGTTGCTCACTGCCGTTACCACGAAAATAGTCATCACGACAAACAATATCCAGCCTGCGGCGGTCTTGTATTTGCCCAGGAAGCCCACCACTTCCGAGTAGTCGAGGTTGTGGTTCTTGACGAAGGGGATGGTGGTCTTGAGCGTTTTCTCGGCTTTCTTCTCGTGCTTCACCACCACTTCACTCCCCTGTTTCTGCACTTCAAGGTTGAGATTGGCCTTCACATCGGGCGACAACCAGAGCACCAGACCCACGATAAGACCTATGCTCACCTGTCCCACAATCTTGTATTTGCCCTTCAGGCCCTCCTTGTCGTGCTTGAAAATCTTTATAAAATCGTCCATTCCACCGAGAAAACCGAGCCATACGGTGGTGACAATCATCAGCAGCAGATAAACGTTGCGCAAGCGCCCGAGCAAGAGCACCGGCACAAGCAGTGCCACGATGATTATTATGCCGCCCATCGACGGCACTCCAATCTTATTCACTCCCCACGGGTCGAGCTTCTTGTCGCGCTGCGTCTCGGTAATCTGCTTGCGCTTGAGGTACTTGATGAAATGCTCTCCGAACCATGCGGAGATGCCCAAAGCGAGTATCATCGCCAATAATGCACGGAATGAGATGTAGCTCCACAAGTGGCTGCCACTTATTCCGAACTGGTCGAGAAAGCGAAAGATGTAGTAAAGCATTGCTGTTATGTCTTTATTTGTTTTCTATTCCGAATATTTCGCGCAGCACCTCGTGGTCGTCGAAGTGGTGCTTCACGCCCTTTATCTCCTGATAGTCCTCGTGACCCTTGCCTGCCACGAGCACCACGTCGCCCTTCTGTGCCATCATGCAGGCTGTGCGTATGGCTTCGCGGCGGTCAACGATGCTCACCACCTTCTTCATCTGCGTGGCATTGAGTCCGGCAAGCATATCGTCGATGATGCTCTGC
This sequence comes from uncultured Prevotella sp., assembly GCA_900318625.1. GTDB lineage: Bacteria > Bacteroidota > Bacteroidia > Bacteroidales > Bacteroidaceae > Prevotella. The sequence goes on along the minus strand of ONLG01000023.1, from coordinate 27,680 downwards.
GGCTCTTCAAAGCGCGGATTGTCGCTGGTGATGATTACGCGGTCGCTCTGCCTTACGGCTTCCTGAGCCATCAGCGGGCGCTTGCCCTTGTCGCGGTTGCCACCTGCTCCACACACGGTTATCACCTGCCCCTTGCCTTGCAGCACCTCGTGGATGGCACTCAGCACATTGGCCAGCGCGTCGGGAGTGTGGGCATAGTCAACGATGGCGGTGTAGCCGTCGGGCGAGCTGATGGGATCGAGCCGTCCGTTGACACTCTTCAGAGTGCTCATGGCCACAAGCACCTCCTCGGGCGAGCGCCCAAGCATCACTGCCGCACCATAGACGGCCAGCAGGTTGCTCACGTTGAACTTGCCGATGAACTGCACTCCCACCTCACGACCGTCTACTTCGAGGTACATTCCCTCGAAATGGCACTCCAGCAGATGGGCGCGGAAGTCGGCCATCTGGCGCGTAGAGTAGGTCTTCACTGTGGCCTTGCAGTTCTGCACCATCACCATACCGTTCTTGTCGTCGGCATTGATGATGGCAAAAGCCTTCTTGGGCAGGCCGTCGAAGAACATCTTTTTGGCATTGCGGTAGTTCTCGAAGGTCTTGTGATAGTCCATGTGGTCGCGCGTGAGGTTGGTGAAGATGCCTCCGGCAAAGGTCAGTCCGCCTATGCGGTGCTGGTGTATGGCATGGCTCGAACACTCCATGAAGGCATACTCGCATCCTGCCTCCACCATGCGTGCCAGCAGCTGGTTCAGCTCTATGGCATCGGGAGTGGTGTGCGAGGCTGCCACAGGCTCGTCGTCGATGTAGTTGCACACCGTGGAGAGCAGCCCCACCTTGCAGCCGAAGCTGCGGAACATATTATATAATAAGGTGGCGATGGTGGTCTTGCCGTTTGTTCCGGTCACTCCCACGAGCTTCAGCTTGCAGCTTGGGTTGCCGTAGAAGGTCGAAGCCAGCTGCCCCGCCACCACTTCGGTGTTCTCCACCTGCACATAGGTCACTCCGTCGGCCAGCTCCGTCGGCCAGTCTTGCAGCACCACGGCCTTCGCACCCTGCGCAATGGCCTTGTCAATGAACTTGTGACCGTCGACCTGGGTGCCTTTCATTGCTATGAAAGCAAACCCCTCGCCCACCTTACGGCTGTCGATGTGTATTCCTGCTATCTCGGCATCCACGCTTCCCCTTACTTCCAGAGGCTTGATGCCAGCGAGTATTCCTGAGAGTTTCATATCTGATATATTGTTTTAGTTCAATCTGAGCATACATACTGTGTTCTTTCCGATGGTGTCGCCGGCGTGGAGGCTCTGCTCAGCCACCTTTCCGCGTCCGCGTAGGCGCACCTTGATGCCATGCTGTTCCATCAGGTAGACGGCATCGCGCGCTCCCATGCCCATCACGTTGGGCACGCGGTGCTTCTGCGGAGTTGCCGACTTGGTCAGGCTGAGCTTGCTGCCGCCTGCCGCCTGCACCGTTCCCCATACGGGAGGGCCGAAGACATTGCCGCCTTCCCAGCCGTTCTTCACCTCAAAGCCGAGCTTGCTGAGCACATAGTCGGCTGCCACGAGGTTGCCGGCCTTCACTCCCGGCACGAACTGCGCACCCTCTTCGCGTGCGTCGCTCACGTCGAGCTTCAGGCTCTGCGACATTATTCCCTCGGAGATATGGTGGAACACCACTCCGCTCATGCCGCCTCCCGAGGCGGGCAGACCGCTCTTCTGTATGCAGACGATGCAGCTGTAGCGTGGCTTGTCGGCAGGGAAGAAGCCGCAGAAGCTGAGCAGATAGTTCATCACACCGCTGTGATAGCCGGCTGCTCCCTTCGACATCTGCGCCGTACCGGTCTTTCCGGCGACGGCAAACGACGGCGAACCGGCTTTGCGTCCGAGTCCCTGGCTCACCACGTGGGTCAGTATGGTCGTTATCAGCTCTATGGTACGGGGCTTGGCTATCTGCTCCTTCACCACCTCGGGGGGGAAGTCCATGATCACCTCGCCGTCCTTGACAACCTGCTTCACGAACCTCGGGCGCATCATCTTGCCGCCGTTGGCTATGGCATTGTAGAAGGTGAGGGTGCTTATCGGGGGCACCTGCGTCTCGTATCCGATGCTCATCCAGGGCAGTGCCGTCTTGCTCCAGTTGACATATTGCTTGCCTCGGCTGTCCTTGCGGGGCATACGTATCTTGGCAGGCGAGTAGCCGGGGATGGGCAGGTGGAAGTCTTCGGCCAGACCGAGGTCGTGGATACCCTGCACGAAGCGCTCGGGATTGTTGTGGTAGAAGTGGTCTATGATGCGGCTCACACCGATGTTCGAGCTCACCTCGAGGGTGTGCGGCAGGTTCATGGTGCCGTAGCCGCCACGCCGCCAGTTGTGGTCTTTCATGTCGCGCCCGTACATATTATATACTCCTCCGCCCGTAGCCACCACATAGTTGGTATCGCACACCTCATCGTCGAGGGCCACCATGATGCTCGCCGTCTTGAACACCGAGCCGGGTTCGAGCAGGTCGCTCACCGCGTGGTTCTTGATTTCGCGGTACTCTCCCTCGTCAACCTTCTCCATGTTGACGATGGCCTTGATGTCGCCGGTAGCCACTTCCATGACGATAGCCACTCCAACGTTGCCGTTGATCTCGCGAAGCTCGTCGATGACGGCTCTCTCGGCCAGGTCCTGCATACCCACGTCGATGGTGGTGATGATGTCGGCACCGTCGATGGGCGGCGTATCGGTGATGCTGAGATACTTGTTGCGCACCTTGCGGCGGTGGATGATGCCGTTTGTTCCGCGCAGTATGGAGTCGTATGACAGCTCCAGTCCGCAGCGTGCCGTGTCCTTGGCTCCGTACATATCGCCTATGGTGCGCTGGGCAAGCGAGGTGAACGGGCGGCGGCGCGCGTTGAACTCCTCAACATGGAAGCCGCTCTTGTACTTCATCATGTTGAAGATGGGCAGTGCCTGCACCTCCTTGTAGGTGCTGTAGTCCACTCGCCGCTTCCAGATGGGCCAGTGCTTGCTCAGCTGCTTGCGCCCGGCCTCGAGCGAGTCCTTGAACGCCTGCACCGAGCGCGAGGGGAAAATCTGGTTCAGCCCCACTGCTATCGAGTCGAGCTTCTCTGCCCACAGCGTGTCGGTCTTCGACTCGTGCATGGCATTGAAGTCTAAGTAGAGCTTGTATTCGGGCAGCGAACTGGCCATGAGCTGCCCGTCGCTGCTGTATATATTGCCGCGGATGGGCTTCACCTCCATGCTGTCAACCTTCAGTCGCGCAGCCACCTTCATCCAGTAGGTGCGCCCTGCGGTCATGGTGTAGAACGTCTTGACCAACACAGCCACGCCTATCATAGTCATCACTATGGCTATGACGCTGTAGCGGGGCATTATCTTGTGTTCGTTGAACTTGCTGCTCATTGGTAGTGACTATTTGTTTTTCGGAACGGTTATTATATATGGTGGCTGGCTGGGCATCTTCAGTATGCTGTCCTTGCTGTGGCGGATTACCTCGAGCACGTGGCTTTCGCGGCATTTCTCGGTGAGCTGGCTGCTGCTCGAGAGGGCCTTGTACTTGGCATCCTTGAGCTCCTTGTTCAGGCGGTCGATCTCCAACAGGTCTTTCTGTACGCTGTAACGGTTTGATATGTAGGCCACCATGAAGAACACAATCAGCACTACGAGCCATATCTGGCTGCGCATGAGGTGCGCCGTAAGTATGTCGCCGCCCAGTATCTTGCGCAGCGTGAACGTGGCCGACGAGGGCTGCTCGTCTTCGCGTGCCTGCTGGGCTATGGCCTCTTTCAGGGCGTCACGCTCGGCTTTCTCGGCGGCATCGTCGTCGTCAGTCTCCTCGGTGGTGTCTGCTTCGGGTTCGGGAGCCGCCTCCTGGCCTGCGGATGCATCGGCTGCAGGCACCACCACCGCTTCCTCGGCGGCAGCTATCTGGATGTCTTGGTCTTTCTTTGTCATTTCTTTTCTGCTATTCTGAGTTTCGCACTGCGACTACGGGGGTTGGCCTGCTGCTCGCTGTCGTCGGGCACCGTCACCTTGCCCACCAGCCGGTAGGGGGTGGTGATGCGTCCGTAGAAGTCTTGCTCCACGGTGCCGGCCACGTTGCCTGCCTTCATTATGTTTTTCACCATGCGGTCTTCTATGGAGTGATAGGTTATCACTACCAGACGACCGCCGGGGCGCAGCATCTCGGTGGCGGCGAGGAGCATCTCCTCAAGTGCGCCCATCTCGTTGTTCACCTCGATGCGCAGTGCCTGGAACACCTTGGCAAGCTCTTTCTTCTCGCGGTCGCGGCGCAGCAGCTCTCCTGCCACTGCAACGAGGTCGCCCGTGGTGGCGATAGGCGCCGTGCGGCGGCGGCTCACTATGGCCGATGCCAGGCGGCGCGCGTTCTTCAGCTCGCCATAGACATGGAACACGCGGGCAAGCTCTTCCTCATCGTAACGGGCCAGGATGTCGGCTGCCGTGGCCTTGGCACGGCGGTTCATGCGCATATCGAGTGGCGCGTCGAAGCGGAAGGAGAAGCCTCGCGAGGAGTCGTCGAAGTGATGGCTCGACACTCCCAGGTCGGCAAGCACGCCGTCGAGGTGGTCTACTCCGTAGTAGCGCATCCAGTTGGTGAGGTATCTGAAGTTGCTGCGCACGAAGGTGAAGGTGCCTCTCGCTGCATTGCCGTCGGCCAGCGGGCTGCCTTCGAGCCACTCGCCGCTCTCCACACGGGCCTCGGCATCGCCGTCCTGGTCGAAGCCGAACAGCCTGCCGCCGGCACCGAGGCGCGACAGCAGCTCGCGGCTATGGCCGCCGCCGCCGAACGTCATGTCGGCGTAGGTGCCGTCGGGACTGACGTTCAGTCCTTCGATGCTTTCCTTGAGCAGTACCGGGATGTGATATGTTGCGCTTGACAATGTCATTCTAACAGGCAGTTTCTACGTTTTTGAAAAAGAGGTTTCGGGTGTGTTGCGTTCGCTTCTTGTGCTGTTGCCGGGGGCGGAACCCTCAGAACGGCAATGCTCCGCCGTCTTTCATCAGCTCCTGAAGCGCTTTGCCGAACTCCTCGGCTTCCATGAAGGGCGACTCGGCGGCATCGGCACTCCAGATTTCAATGGTGTCGTCCATGCCTATGAAGCGCACCGCCTGGTCTATGTGGGCTTTCTGAAGGTTGCGGCGGGAGATAAGGAAGCGCCCGTTGCCATCGAGAACAACCTCCTCGGCATCGGCAACAAACTGGCGGAATATCTGCTGGTGGGAAGCATTGTAGCGGTTCAGGCTGCGCCGCAGGGTGTCTACCTGCGCGTTCCATACGCTCTCGGGATAGAGCGTGAGGCACGACTGAAAAACATCCATACGCAGAATAAGCCGCTCTTCGCCTGCCGACGAAAGCACCTTTCTGAACACTGAGGGAAGGAACACGCGTCCCTTGCCGTCGAGTTTGCCTTCTATGTTTCCTAAAAATCGCAAATCGCTATCTTCTTTTTGGCAGCTGCCCCATTGCGGCTGTGTGCCGAAAGCCTTTGCCCGACGGGGAACTGCTGGTTTCTTACTGCCATCTCGCGCATACATTATATATGTTTGAGCGTTCAAAATTACACAAATTTCCCCACTTTCCACCACTTTGCTCCACAATATGATTGTTTTGCAGCCGATTTAACATAATTTAGCGGTTTTGTCGCTGCCTCGCTGCCAGTGCTTCAGGCTGTGCAAATACAAGCGGAGGCTCTGCACAGATTGTGCGGAGCCTCCGAACAAAGCGTGCAGCATAGTTGCACAAGTCGTGCAGAGGCTCCGAACAAAGTGTGCGGGGCTGCTGCACAAACATTTCCAACGCCCATGAGAATTATTGCAGGTGTCAGACTGCCGATTATCAGCCCGCAACATTTTCCGAATACTGCAAATGCCCCGCAAAGGACACCTTGTAAACGGCATCTGAAACCAACCCATAGGACGGCTTTGATGCCGAAACAAGACCCGGAAAAGGCGAAAATTAAAAAAAATTTGCAAATTTTAAGCGTTTTTCTTGCTTCTTTCGCCCAAACGCTTTACTTTTGCGGATTGACTGGAAAAGCCTCCAAAAAGTTGCAAATTAAAACAATGGCGGCGGCTTTTATTTCATAACGTAAGTAAAACAAACTAATAATTGAACTACAAAACTCTATAATCAACCAAAAAAGTAAAGCATCTATGAAGAAAAAATTTACACTTTTGCTGGTATCCCTCTTCCTGTTTATGGGAGGAGCGATGGCCCAAATGAAAGTAAATGGGTCGATTGTATCCCAATCGGACGGACAGCCAATAATCGGCGCTACCATTATGGTTTCCGGAACTCAGATTGGAACGACGTCTGACCTTGACGGACAGTTCTCGCTGACCGTGCCCGAAGGCAAGAGCACCCTGAAGATTTCGTATGTAGGAATGGAAACCCTTGAGGTAAGCGCACGCCCGAACATGAAAATCGCGTTAACTGGGGGGGGTAATTCGCTGGATGAGATTATCGTCACCGGCTATGGTGTGACGCGCAAGGCCGCCTTTACGGGAGCCGCCACGTCGGTAGACACGAAGACCATCGCCAACAAGACCGATGCCAACCCCATCAAGGCCCTTGACGGAGCCGTTCCCGGCCTGCACCTGACAATGGAGTCTGGACAGCCGGGCGCACCAGCCACCATTTTCATTCGTGGCCGCAACTCGCTGAACTCAAGCACGCAGCCGCTCTACGTCGTTGACGGAGTGCCCTACACTTCAGATGTTGTGGGTATCCGCTCCGACGAAGGACAAGAGATTTCGCCCCTTGCCAGCCTGAACGCCAACGACATCGAGAGCGTTACCGTGCTGAAGGATGCCACGGCAACGTCAATCTACGGTGCGCGTGCTGCCAACGGTGTTATCGCTATCACCACCAAGAAAGGCAAGAGCGGAAAGACGAAGGTAAGCTTCAATGCTAAGGTAGGATGGCAGATGATGCCTGCCTACAAGCATTTCAAATACGGCCCCGTGAGTGCCGACAAGTATCAGGAACTGTGGAACGAGGCTTTTGCCAACGAGGTAAAGGACTATGGTGAGTATGGTGCCGTTTCTTACTATATGGACAACTACTTGGGCAAGACCGCGCCCTATACAGCCGAAGACTACAAGGACTTCCTGATCTGGGGTACGGAAATGTACACCATCGACGGACAGACCACCGACTGGATGAAGGAGGTGACACGCAACGGATTTACCCAGGAATACTGTGTTGACGTGCAGGGTGGCAGCTCTGACCCCTATGGCATCAAATACTTCCTTTCCGCAGGCTATCTGAACGACAAGGCCATCGTGATTGGCAAGGACATGAAGAGATATTCGTTCCGATTCAACCTCGACCACTCTATTTCCAAGATACTGAAGTATGGCTTCAATACCAACGTAGTTTACTCGGAAACAAACATGGGTGCCGGCGGAGGATACTTCACCGACCCCATCACTCAGGCAATGATGCAGTCGCCCTTGTCACCGGTACGCACCGAAGAGGGCAAGTGGAACATGGAAACCATCAATGGCTACAACCCCGTTGCCATCCGCAGCGAGGAAGGCGACCAGAGCCTGGCAAAGCAGTACCGCATACTGCTGTCGCCCTACTTCACGCTGAACCTCACTCCAAACCTGTTCTGGACTACCCGTGCCGGAGCCGACATTATGATTGTCGATGAGTTTGGCTTCTTGTCGTTCCTGCAGCCACAGGGCAAGGACTACCGCGGTATGGGCGAGAACTCGAACACTACCCGCACGCTGATGTCTATTACCAACACGCTGAACTATATAAAGACTTTCAACAACCTGCATAACCTGAACGTGATGCTGGGACAGGAAGCACAGTACACCTACTACAAGCGTGCATATCTGGCAGGCTCAAACTATCCCGTGGAGGACAAACCGTCCGTTGACAACGCAGCCGTGCCTGGCTCTGCCTCAACATATATCAACCGCAACGCGCTGGCTTCATGGTTTGGCAACGCCGAATACAACTACAACAACAAATACTACCTGTCTGGAAGCCTGCGCTTCGACGGCTCGTCGCGCTTCGGAAGCAACAACCGCTGGGGAACGTTCTGGTCGATGGGTGCCAAGTATCGCATCTCGGCTGAGGACTTCATGGAGTCAACACGCAGCTGGCTGAACAACCTCACGTTCCGTATTTCCTACGGTACTTCGGGTAACTCTGAGGTGGGAGGAAGCTGGTTTGCATCGCAAGACCTGTTCGGCTTCAGCTACAACTATTCTGGCATTCCCGGCTCTGGACACGACCAGTTTGGAAACCCAGACCTGAAGTGGGAGCGCACGGGAAAGTTCAACCTCGGCTTCGACTTCTCGTTCCTGAACCGCTTCAACATCGAGTTCGACTACTACAACCACCGCACAAAGGACATGGTCTTTGCGGTTCCCACCTCTTTCGTCACTGGTCTCAGCGAGTACTACAAAAACATCGGCGAACTGTCGAACAAGGGTATAGAGCTGACACTGGGCGCCAAGATTATTGACAGCAAGGACTTCAAGTGGGACGCATCGCTGACCTTGTCGCACAACAAGAACAAGGTTGTCAAGCTCTCTACCGACGAGCCTATCGAGGGAGTCTACCAGATTACAGAGGTTGGACGTCCCATCTACCAGTTCAAGATGAAAGAGTATGCCGGCGTTGACCCCGAGACAGGAGATGCCCTTTGGTATCTGAACGAGGAAGGCGACGAGACGACAACCAACTACAACAAGGCTGCCAAGCGCTATTTAGGCGATGCCAACCCAAGCGTGGAAGGTTCGCTGACCAACAACCTGACATGGAAGGGCTTTGACTTCTCGCTCCAGCTGAACTACTCATTCGGTCGTAAGATCTACGGCAACAACCTGCGCTACGACGAGCACATCGGTGCTTCGTTCGGCGAGAACTTCTCAGAGTATGTTTACGAGAACCGCTGGCAGAACCCCGGCGACATCACAGACGTTCCGCGCATCAATGGTTCATACGCTCTGGATGAAGCCTGCTACGCCAACAGTCATTCAAGCCGCTTCCTGATGAACGGCAACTATGTGAAGCTGCGCAACATCACACTCGGCTACACTTTCCCCGCAGAGCTGACCAGAAGTTTCTATGTCAACAGCCTGAGAGTATATGTTCAGACCGACAACCTCTACACCTGGGGAGCCAAGAACTACCGTGGCTTCGACCCGTCGAGCGTGGGAGCCGACGGTGTGCAGTGGTGGAACTTCCCACAGCCGCGTAACATTGTATTTGGTGTAAATGTAAGTTTATAGTAACAACAAAAAAACAGAAGACGCAATGAAGAATTATATAATATTGGCAATAAGTGCGGCGCTGTCATTAGGACTCGTGTCATGCGGAGAATCCTATTTTGACGTAGACCTGGAACAAAACATCAAGACACCAGATGCCTACCGCACCGTACAGGATGTACAGAACGGAATGATTGGTGCCTTCAACTCGTTTGGCTCATACCAATTCTACGGACGAGACGTCGTAGCCTTGGGCGACATAGGCAGCGACCTGGCAAAGGCAGATGCTTCTTCAGGACATTTCTATTCCATCTTCTCCTATAGTATCACTGACACTGACGAGGACCTGGAGAATATATGGGACTATGGCTACAAGACCATCGACAAGTGTACACGCACCATACAAGGTGCCAAGGCTGTGCTGGAAAGCAAAGAAGAATTAAAGCTTGACGAAGAAGAGGTGCTTCAGGTTGAGAACTGCATTGCAGAGTGCTATGCACTAAGGGCACTCAGCACCTTTACGCTTACCAACATCTTTGGACTGCCATACAATCCCACGAAGGCAAACAACCAGCTGGGCGTTGCATTGTTGGACGAGCAACCCTTGCAGCCTTTCGAACAGACTGAGCGCAAGACGGTCGAAGAGTGCTACGATAAGGTGCTGAGCGACATCGATGATGCTGAGTCGTATTACGTTGACGATTCTTTCCTGCCAGGCGAGGCCGGATTCTTCCTTAATTCGTCTGCTATTTCGGCATTGAGAGCCCGCGTGTACCTGTATATGGGCAGATATGCCGATGCCAAGGAAGCCGCAGAGAATGCTCTCAGCCAGCTGAAGAACGGCAACAACTACGACTTGCCGTCAAACGACATCTATGTCAGCAGCTGGTCGTCCATCGCCACCAACGATGAAACGATCTTCTCTGTCTGCAAGACAAACGACGACAACCTTTCGGCAAACGCGCTGAACACTCTCTATGGCTCATACGGGGCTACAGTATCCAGCTATCTGGAAGATGCGTTTGAAGAAAACGACATCCGTGCAAAAGTATTAGATGTGTATGCTTATAAATATCAGGGCATCTCAACAGCTCAGTCTGTAAGCAACATACCTGTATTCCGCAAGTCTGAGATGTATCTGATTATTGCTGAGTGCGCTGCGCAACTCAATCAAATTAGCGAAGCAAAACAAGCCCTTTTGTTCACCGCGAAGCGCAACACGGATATAACGAGCGTTGACGACCTGCCTTCTTCGTCTGACGAATTGCTGACATTCATTGCCAATGAGCGCGTACGCGAGCTTTATCTGGAAGGACACCGCTGGTTTGATGCCCGCCGCACGGGCATAACCATCGATGTTATGGGCGGCGCAGCAACAGACTTCGACGTGGCAAAATTTGTCTATCCAATTCCTGCGGCTGAAATCAATGCCGGCTTCGGCATCGTACAGAACACCGGATGGGAAGACTATCTTCCTGAATAAAATTATTTAGCAGAAACAAGCATAAAAGCTCCACTCGCCGAGTGGGGCTTTTATGCTTATTGCAGGATCGTGGCAGGCTGGGGGTAAAATAATCTCTATTTTTGTGGCTTTGCTGATAGAATTTTGTAACTTTGCTCGCTCAAAGGGGTTTGAAAATGAGAGAGAATATAGAGAAAACTATCGACATTGACAACATCCTGAAATCGAAGATGGGCAGCAAAGCCAAGTACGTACCGAGCTTTGCCTCGGCTTGGCTCAAGCACATCGTGCATCAGGATCAGGTAAACGAGTTCCTCCACAGTGCCCGCGACCTGAAGGGAGTGCCCTGGCTCGATGCCACTCTGAACTACCTCGACATCACCCTCAAAGTTGAGGGAGAAGAGAACCTGCCACCGAAGGACGACGGAAAGCTCTACACCTTTGTCTCCAACCACCCCCTCGGGGGCATCGACGGCGTGGCGATAGGCTCAGTAGTGGGCCATCACTACGACGGCAACTTCCGTTATCTGGTCAATGACCTGCTGATGAACCTGCCCGGACTGGCTCCGCTGTGCATCGGCATCAACAAAACAGGCAAGAAGGGACGCGACTTCCCGGCTATGGTAGAGGCCGGCTTTGCAAGTCAGAACCACATGGTGATGTTCCCGGCGGGCCTGTGCAGCAGACGCATCAACGGCGAGATACACGACATTCCGTGGAAAAAGACGTTCATCACGAAGAGCGTGCAGAACCGGCGCGACGTGGTGCCGATACACTTCGGCGGCCAGAACTCCAACTTCTTCTACCGGCTGGCAAACATCTGCAAGCGATTGGGCATCAAGTTCAACATTGCAATGCTCTTCCTTGCCGATGAAATGTTCAAAAACACGCACCAGACATTCACCGTAAAGATAGGAAAGCCTATTCCCTGGCAGACCTTCGACAACACAAAAACACCGATGGAATGGGCTCTTTTTGTTGAAGACACGGTGTATAAGCTGTAGAACCTGACACAACCAACTGAAGAACCTAACACAATCATGGAACAAGAAATAATACAACCCGTCAGCAAGGACTTAATCCGAAGCGAGCTTACACCCGACAAGCAGCTGCGAATGACGAACAAGAGCAACAACGAAATCTACGTCATCACAGCCCACAATGCTCCCAATACCCTGCGCGAGATAGGACGACTTCGCGAGATAGCCTTCCGCGAAGCAGGCGGAGGAACTGGCAAGGCGCTCGACCTCGACGAGTTTGACACGTGTGACAACTGCTACAAACAGCTCATAGTGTGGAACCCCGAACAGGAGGAGATACTCGGCGGATACCGCTATCTCTACGGCTCGGAATGGGAAATAGGCGACAACGGACAGCCTAAGCTGGCCACGAGCCATATGTTCCACTTCTCGGAAAAGTTCATTAAGGAGTATATGCCCTACACCGTGGAGCTGGGCCGCTCGTTCGTTTCGCTGCCCTATCAGAGCTCGCGGATGGGTGCCAAGAGCCTTTTCGCCCTCGACAACCTATGGGACGGCCTGGGAGCACTGACCGTGATAAATCCGCAAGTGAGGTATTTCTTCGGCAAAATGACCATGTATCCCTCCTACATCCGCAAGGGACGCGACATGATTCTCTACTTCCTCAAGAAGCATTTCGACGACAAGGAGAATCTGATAACTCCGATGAAACCTCTCAAAATTGAAGAAGACCCCAAGGAATTAGCTACCCTTTTCTGCCACGACAACTTCCGGGAAGACTACCGTGTGCTCAATAGAGAGATACGCGCGCTGGGCTACAACATTCCGCCGCTGGTCAATGCATACATGAATCTCTCGCCAACGATGAAGCTCTTTGGCACCGCCATCAACTACGGTTTCGGCGACGTGGAGGAAACGGGAATACTTATCGCCGTCGACGAAATACTCGAAGAGAAGCGAGTGCGCCACATAGACTCTTTCATAAAGGAACATCCCGAAGCAATGAAGATAACTTCGGGCGCAGGAAAAGTTATCTATACTAAAGGCTACTAATCACAAACAACAGGTCATAAAAACAATAACCCCTCCCGTCCGGGAGGGGTTATTGTTTGTCTTATCTCACGGTGTTGAAGAGCAACTCCATGTTCTTCTGCTTCGCTGCGCCCATAATCAAGAACCAGTCGATAATCGTCCATATTCCGCAGCCACCGGCGGTGAGCAACTTTCCGATACCCATGCCGGTGTCGCCGAGGTAAAAGCGGTCGATGCCGAGGGGACCAGCGAAAATAGATATTATCAATACGATTGTCGGATCTTTCATCTGTGCGATGGCAATCTGTGCGGCATTTAAGTTCTGAGCCTGCTCCAGGTGCTGGCGAATCTGGTTCAAATTCTCCGATGGAACCTTGCTTGCAAGCGTTACCATCAACTGATCTACTTGATTTTTATCCATAGTGATTTGTAATTAGTTGGTAAATATATTTAAATTAGACATTCTCCGCAATTAAAAACAACTTCGTTTAGAGCATTGATACGGCACTGTATTGTGGTGTTTTGCCGTTCATCCGATAGCTATTTGGCGCAAAAATACTGTTTTTTTCACAAAGAGCAAAGGCTACAAGCATATTGTTTTAACTTCTTGCAACATTTGTTTGCCGCGGAGGAACAAAACGGCAAGATAGCACGAAAGCGCAATGGATGCTGGCTGACGGGGGCTATAACAATATAAAAAGAGCGACAACCGAACTGTTCCGATTGTCGCCTTTGGTCGGGATGAGGCGACTCGAACGCCCGACCCCTACGTCCCGAACGTAGTGCGCTACCAACTGCGCTACATCCCGATCTGTGAAATTGCCCTGTCAGCATCATACAATGCCGCTGAAAGCGGTGCAAAGTTACTCAAAAAACTTGATTCTCTTACTTTTTTTCAAAAATATTTGCGATTGGTTGCTAAAAAACATATATTTGCGAACAAATAACTAATTACATAATACATACTAATCATGGATTTCTATATTATGCAAGACCTCATGAAAAGAGGTCCTTTCACACTGGAAGAACTAAGACAACGCGGTATCACTCCCGAGACGCTGGTGCAGCAGAACGGCTCACAGCAGTGGGCTACCGCAGGTAGCATACCCGAACTGGCAACCTTGTTTGTTGCTCCACAGGCTCCCGTGAGTCAGCCCGTGCAGCCCACCGTTGCCCCACAGGCCCCTCCCCCAACACCTGCCGCACCATCGGCTACACAGGCTATGCCGCAGGCTGAGCCGCAACGCCCGGTAGTGAACCCACAGCCTGCGCCGTCGGCTACGCAGGCAATGCCGCAGACTGACGCTGAAGAAACGCAGATGCCATACACTCAGCCGCAACAGCCTCAGCAGACATACGCGCAACCGCAGCAAACATACACCCAGCAGCAGGCAAGCCAGCAGCAACAGCAGGTCTACACACAGCAACATTACGGACAGCAACAGCAGGCATACAGTCAGCAACAACAAGCTTACGGACAACAGCAGCAGGCTTACGGGCAACAGCAACAGGCTTACGGACAGCAACAAGCATACGGTCAGCAGCAGGCATACATCACTCCCGTGCCTGACTACAAGACTTCGTCAATAATAATGCTGGTTGTCGGCATCCTCTCATGCTGCTGCTGTATGTTCAACATTCCGCTGATAGTGTTCGGCATCCTCGCCATGAGCAACAACAATAAGGCGCAGGAGTATGCCAGAAGCGGACAGAACGAGATGGCTCTCAGCACTGCCGCCAATGCCAAGAAGATGCTGATGTGGGGTCTTATCGGCGGTATCGCATGGATAGTGCTGGCAAGCATCTTATCGCTGATTATCTCTTCGGCCAACGGCGACATCCAGGAAACAATAGATATCCTGATGAAGAACAGCTAACAACCCGACCGTTGCCATGTGCTAAGGCAACTATCAAGACCAAGACAGCTAATAATGACAAGACCATCGGCAACATCTCCACGCTTTCTGCTCACCTTGCTGGGCGCAGTGGCGGTGTTGACGGTGGTCTATATATATTATAAGGTGAACCCGCAGGAGGTTCACATCTTTCCCCGTTGCGTGTTTCTCTCGCTCACCGGCTACCGTTGTGCAGGCTGCGGACTGCAACGCGCCATCCACTCGCTGCTCCACCTCGACATAAGAGCGGCTCTGGCCTACAACTTCTACTTCACTCTGCTGTTGCCCTGGGCAGCAGCCATACTCGCCACGAGCCTGTTCCGACGCAGCCATCCGCTGCCCTACGAGCTGCTCACCCACCGCTTTGTGCTCACGGCGGTAGGCGTAGTGGCTGTCGTCTGGTGGGTGGTGAGAAACTTCATTGGCTGGTAAGGCACCGCCACCGGCCTATCCCACCGTTCCTTCGAGCGTTACGCTGAGCAGCTTCTGAGCCTCAACAGCAAACTCCATAGGCAGTTTGCTGAGCACTTCCTTGGCATAGCCGTTCACTATAAGGCCAACAGCCTGCTCGGTGGGTATTCCGCGCTGGTTGCAATAGAACAGCTGGTCTTCTGAAATCTTGCTTGTCGTGGCTTCGTGCTCAACGATAGCCGTGTCGTTGTGGATGTCCATGTAGGGGAAAGTGTGGGCTCCGCACTGGCTTCCGAGCAGCAACGAGTCGCACGACGAGTAGTTGCGCGCCCCTTCGGCACTGGCCGTAGCCCTCACCAGGCCGCGATAGGAGTTCTGCGAATGGCCTGCCGAGATGCCTTTAGATATTATCGTGCTCTTGGTATTGCGCCCTACGTGTATCATCTTGGTGCCGGTATCGGCCTCCTGATAGTTGTTTGTCACGGCAACGGAGTAGAACTCAGCCACCGAATTGTCGCCGCGCAGCACACAGGAGGGATATTTCCACGTGATGGCAGAGCCCGTCTCCACCTGCGTCCACGACAGCTTGCTGCCCTCGCCGCGCAGGTCGCCGCGCTTGGTGACGAGGTTGAGCACGCCGCCCCGACCGTTCTCGTCGCCGGGATACCAGTTCTGAACGGTGGAATACTTCACTTCGGCACGGTTCATAACCACAATCTCCACGATGGCAGCGTGCAGCTGGTTCTCGTCGCGCATCGGAGCGGTGCATCCTTCGAGGTAGCTGACGTAGCTGTCGTCGTCGGCAATGATGAGGGTACGCTCAAACTGTCCCGTGCCGAGCGCATTGATGCGGAAATAGCTGCTCAGTTCCATCGGGCAGCGCACGCCTTTCGGGATATAGACGAAGGAGCCGTCGGAGAACACGGCGGAGTTGAGTGCGGCGAAAAAGTTGTCGCGATAGGGCACGACAGTGCCTATATAGCGGCGCACGAGGTCGGGATGCTGCTGTATGGCCTCGCCTATCGAGCAGAAGATAACACCCTTCTCGCGCAGCTTGTCCTTGAAAGTTGTCTTCACGGAGACGGAGTCCATGATGGCATCGACAGCCGTATTGCCGCTCAGGGCGAGCCTTTCCTCAAGGGGAATACCCAGCTTGTCGAAAGTCTTTTCCAGCTCCGGGTCGATGGCTGGCGCACCGTCGTCGCCTTCCTTGGCCTTCTTCTTTGCCAAAGGGTCGGCATAATAGGATATGTCCTGATAGTCGATGGGCGGCAGATGGAGGTGTCCCCAGGTGGGAGCAGACTGCTTCTGCCAATAGCGGAAGGCCTTGAGGCGGAACTCAAGCATCCACTCCGGCTCGTTCTTCTTTGCCGAAATGAGCCTCACGACATCTTCGTTGATACCTTTCTCTATAATATCCGTCTGCACATCGGTGGTGAAGCCATATTCATATTTCTGCTCCGCCACCTTGCGTACAAACTCATTGCTTTCTTTTGACATAATGACAATTATTTAAACAGAAGGACAATTAATACATTTTGCCTACTGCGAGGTTTTAGACAGAAGGACATAAAGACATGTTTTGCCTGCTGCGAGGTTTTAGACAGAAGGACATAAAGACATTTTTGCCTGCTGCGGTGTTCTTAACAGAAGGACATAAAGCCATGTTTTGCCTGCTGCGAGGTTTCTTAACAGAAGGACCTTTTAGACAGAAGGACAGAAAGACATATTATATTTGCTGCTGCCTGCGCCCAATCCACACCCCCCTCCCTTGGGGAGGGGCCGGGGGTGGGTTGTAGAGGGGCTGGGGGTGGGTCGTAGAGTGAGCCATAGATGGGTCCCTACCACTCAATCTCCCCTATTCCATTGGCCCTCAGATACTCATTGCAGCGCGAGAACTGATGCTGTCCGAACCATCCCCCGCGGTTTGCCGATAGCGGCGAGGGGTGTACCGACTCCAAGACGAGGTTGTCGCGGCGGTCGATCATTGCACCCTTTGAGCGTGCGAAGCCTCCCCATAGCATATACACGATGTGCTTCCTGCCAGTTGCCAGCCTGCTGATGGCGGCATCGGTGAACTGCTGCCAGCCCAGCCGCGCATGGCTGTTGGCCTGATGCGCCCTCACGGTGAGCGTCGCATTGAGCAGCAACACCCCTTGCTGCGCCCATCGGGTAAGGTTGCCCGAGGGGGGGACGGGCTTGCCGAGGTCGTCGCTGATTTCCTTAAAGATGTTCTGAAGCGAGGGGGGAAAGGGCACTCCGTCCTGAACGGAGAAGCTCAAGCCGTGGGCCTGCCCCGGCTCATGGTAGGGATCCTGGCCTATTATCACCACTTTCACCCTGTCGAACGGACACAGGTCGAAGGCATTGAACACCAACCGGGCAGGCGGATAGCACGCTACGGACGCATATTCAGCCCTCACAGCCCCGGCAAGCTGGGCGAAGTAAGGTTTGCGGAACTCATCGGCAAGCTGCTCCTTCCATGTCGGCTCAATCTTCACATCCATCTTTCTGTATCCTGCTTCGGTGAATATCAATCAAGGATAATCTTCATTATCTTCTGCCATTTGGCAGGCAGCTCGCTGCGGCGGTTGGTCTTCAGCGCGCGTCCCGACTTCGGAGTGAGCACATAAGAGTGCGTCTTCCTGTACTGCGGGTCGGCATTACGGTTGTAGTCGGCCAGATTTTCCACCATCTCAAGGGTGTGGGTCTCCTCTAACTGACGGCCTTTCCACACATAGCGAAAGAAGCTGAACTCCCATGCACTGCTGCTTCCGCCGTCGTAGACGGCACCTTCGCGCGGACAGAACACGGGGTTCTGCAGGTCGGCTGCCGAGCGGCAGCGCTCGAAGCGCGACGTTTCGGGGTTCCAGAGATACAGCGAGTTCTGCGTGCGACTGCCTCCTGTACCCACGAACAGGTCGCGGTGGCCGTCGTTGTCGGCATCGGGGAAGTGTACCAGCTGGTACTCCGGGCTGTCATAAACAGGCCCGGCTATCACGTCGTCCTCGTCTTCGGGGGCGATGATTTGCAGCAAATCTCCGTTCTGATACACCTTTACAGCCTTCAGCACATAGTCTTCTATCACTGGCACAGCCGTCATGCCGCCATACTCCGTGGGGCATTGGTCGAGCGTTATGGCATCGATGGCGTGCCATCCATGTTGCGCCAGACATACTCCACTCACCGCGCACAGCAACATCAAGCTGAATAATATCCTTTTCATTGTGGCTTAATACATTTATATTTGTCTGAAACAATTACGATACAAAAGTACAAACATAAAAGAAAACTCCCAAAAAACGCACCTGATTTGTTGCAAATCGGCAACCCTCGGGGCGCAAACTGTTTTCCAGCAACAGGAAAGGGAATTTTACCGAGCCTCCCGTAAATTTGTTCCAACAGCCCCGGAGTAAGCTTACAGCTATCCTGGAGCATTGCTCCAAGGCTGCTGTAACAAAGCCCGAGAGGACAATGCATGGTACACCCTGCAGGGCACCCTACTGAACAGAAAGCCCACCACACAGGGCGTTTACATTCACCAAAACCGCAAAGTGGTAATCAAATAAAACATGGGGGGACTGACAATGACTAAGAAAACATATATCACACCAGCCACAGAGGTATTTGGTGCATATCAATTCGACTACGAATTCTGCGCCGTCTCGCTCTGGACCGACGAGTCTTTCGCAAGGCAAGCAACCTTCGACGACGACTACTACGACCTTGAACCGAGCAACCTCTGGGAGTTCAAGTCCTATAATCCCTTCGAGGACGTCCTGGGCGAATGATGCCCACAAAGCAACGCAAAGACCGCAGCCAGACTATAGTTGTCAGGCTGCGGTCTTTCTTTATATAGGTAAGGTAAAGTTCAGGGAGCAAGGTTGCCCTTTCTTGAACTATTCGCTTGCTCCTTGTCCCTTGCTCTCAGGCTTCCTGCCTATCGGTTGTCGCTGATCAGGTTCTCGCCAGTCATGTCGGCAGGCTGCTCCAGGCCCATGATGTGGAGTATCGACGGAGCAACGTCGGCCAGACGACCGTCGCGCACGGTGGCAGAATTGTTGTCGGTGACGTAGATAAAGGGCACCGGGTTGAGCGAGTGGGCCGTGTTGGGTGTGCCGTCGGGGTTGATGGCATTGTCTGCATTGCCGTGGTCGGCAATGATTACGGCCTCGTAGCCCGTGGCCTTGGCAGCCTCTATCACCTCGCGCACGCAGTTGTCAACAGCCCATACGGCCTTGGCAATGGCATTGTAGACACCTGTGTGGCCCACCATGTCGCCGTTGGCGAAGTTCACAACGATGAAGTCGTACTTGTCTTCCTTTATTGCAGCCACGAGCTTATCCTTCACTTCGTATGCCGACATCTCGGGTTTCAGGTCGTAGGTAGCCACCTTCGGGCTTGGCACGAGTATGCGGTCTTCGCCGTCGAAGGGTGCTTCGCGTCCGCCGTTGAAGAAGAACGTCACGTGAGCATACTTCTCCGTCTCGGCAGTATGCAGCTGTTTCTTGCCTATCGAAGCGAGATACTCGCCCAGCGTGTTCTCTACATTCTCCTTCGGGAAGAGTATTCCCACGCCTTTGAACGATGCGTCGTAGGGAGTCATGCAGTAATAGCGGAGTCCCGGGATGGTAGCCATCTGCTCTTCGGGCATATCCTGCTGCGTGAGCACGATGGTGAGTTCCTTGGCACGGTCGTTGCGGAAGTTGATGAAGATTACCACGTCGCCCTCCTCAATGAGTCCGTTCACGCTGCTGTTGTTGATAGGCTTCACGAACTCGTCGGTCACGCCCTGGTCATAGCTGTCCTGCATGGCCTTCACCATGTCGGTGGCCTGCGCTCCCTCGCCCTTTACCAGCAGGTTGTAGGCTTCGCGCACGCGCTCCCAACGCTTGTCGCGGTCCATGGCATAGAAACGGCCCACTATCGAGGCTATGGCGGCATCGTTGTCGGCACACACCTTCTCTACCTGCTCTATGAATCCCTTGCCCGACTTGGGGTCGGTGTCGCGTCCGTCCATGAAGCAGTGAACGAAGGTCTGTCCCTTCAGACCGTACTCCTTGCCCACTTCGATGAGCTTGAAGAGGTGGTCGAGCGAAGAGTGAACGCCTCCGTCGGAGCAGAGTCCCATGAGGTGGAGCTTCTTGCCAGTCTCGCGGGCATACTCGTAAGCCTCCTTCACCTGTGCGTTCTCCATGATTGAGCCGTCCTTGCAGGCGCGGTTGATTTTCACGAGGTCCTGATACACGATGCGTCCGGCACCGATGTTGAGGTGTCCCACCTCCGAGTTGCCCATCTGTCCGTCGGGCAGGCCCACGTCTTCGCCGCTGGCGTTGAGCTGCGAGTGTGCCGAGACAGCCGTGAGATAGTCAAGATAAGGTGTCGGAGTGTTGTAGATGACGTCACCCTTGCCGTGTTTGCCGATTCCCCATCCGTCGAGAATCATCAGTAATGCTTTCTTTGCCATTGTGTTTATGTTTTATGTATGTTATGTTTCCAACCTGCAAAGTTACGTAAAAACGAGTGCATTGCGTGCAAAAAAGCTTGCTTTTTTGCGTGCAAGGCCGAGTGAGAGTAACTTCGACGAAGTCAGAGTTACATGAAAAGCCCGTAGCTGTCAAATTACGGGCAGCGAAATACCGTTGATTTTCTGGTAGACGTCGAGCGCATAGACGTCTGTCATGCCCGAGATATAGTCGATGATGGCCATGATGCGCGTCTCGAGGTCGTCGCTGGCTATGTCGTACTGGCTCGACACGCGGCGTATGAGCTGCTGCGAGTGGAACTTAGCCGGATAGACGGCAGCCTCAATGAGGTCGCGCATCAGCGTTTCCATAATCTTGTAACCGCTCAGTTCCACGTCGAGCACCACCTTGGAGTGGTATATTTTCTCGAGCGACACCTTCATGCATCGGCGGTAGGCATCGCGCTGCAAGGGGCTGATGTTGTCAATCAGACTTCCCTCGAAGGTGCCGGCAAGTATCTGCTGCTCGTTGTCGCAGAACACTTTGACGCACTCGTTCTCCAGTTTGCCGATTACGCAGGCACGCATATAGACCACGCGTTCGTTCTCGTCGAGCACACCTTCGTCGACCACTCGCCGCCGTATCTGCTCCTGGGTCTGCTCGTCGAAGAACTGCAACAGCAGCCTTTCGGTCTCTCCGTAGCTCAGCAGCTTCAGCTTGTGGGCATCTTCGATGTCCATTATCTCGTAGCAGATGTCGTCGGCAGCCTCGACGAGGTAGACCAGCGGATGGCGGAAGTAAGGCGAAGCCCCCAGCCCCAGCTCTGCGGCAATGCGCTCGTAGGTGGAGCGCTCGCTCTCGAAGTATCCGAACTTGCCTTTCGGCCCTGCCTTTGTCGATGGAATGGGGTATTTCACGATGCTGGCCAGCGTGCTGTAGGTCATTACGAAGCCCCCGTCGCGGCGGCCTCGGTAGCGGTGGGTGAGCAGGCGGAAGGCATTGGCGTTGCCCTCGAAGTGCGTTATGTCGTCCCAGAACACGGGGCTCACTCGCTCGCGCAGGTAGTTGCCGGGGCCTTCGGTGAAGTATGACTGTATGGCCTTCTCTCCGCTGTGGCCGAAAGGGGGGTTGCCCATGTCGTGGGCAAGGCAGGCAGCCGACACTATGGTGCCTATCTCCTCGAACAGGGTGCCGCGCAGCTCGGGATGGCGCGCCGTGAGCTGAGCCGCCACGTCGTCGCCAAGAGAGCGTCCCACGCTCGACACCTCGAGCGAGTGGGTGAGCCGGTTGTGCACGAAGATGCTTCCCGGCAGCGGGAACACCTGTGTTTTGTTCTGCATACGGCGGAAAGGTGCCGAGAAGATAAGCCGGTCGTAGTCGCGCCGGAACTCAGAGCGGTCGTCGTGGCGCTCGGAGTGCTTCAGCTCCTGCCCCAGCCGCTTGTTGCTGATTAGTTGTAGCCAGTTCATGCTGGCAAAGATACTACTTTTTTTGTGCGTCAGGCTGTTTGGCGGCATTGTTTTTTTTGCGCCTTGAGGAGCATGGGGCGCAAGGCTGGGGAAATGCCTGCGTTGCCAAAAGTCTTTACACCAATGCTCCCGACACTCAATTATTTCGCAACGGAACGCTTGTCGCCGCCAGATATGCGAGTTTTCGGCACCCCAAGAAGCCCTTTTTCGGGCAGAAAGGAGCTTCCGGGCAGTCGCAGGGCACCCATTTCACTTTTTACGGAGCACACCGTAAACTTTCTCCAGAGCCTCCGTAGCATCGCTACAAGACAGCTGTAGCACTTCTCCAAGGCTCCCGTAACATTGCTCCGGAGGCTCTGGAGAAAGTTTACGGGCAGCCTGGGAAACCTTTATTTCGCATTTTTGGAGAACAAAGAAACTCCGCCATCAACTGAAACACAGCACATTACGCGCAGCGCACTGCGCATCTTCCATTTCCCACGACAACGCTACAAGAAAGAGAACGCACATAAAGTCCGCCTCGCCAAGCCCCTTTTCGTCGGCCCGTAAAATCACGGCAAGTTGAGCAATCGGCACATAAAAATCGGCAAAAAACGCCTACACAGGCTCGCAAAAAGTAACATCCGACGGCAAAACAGTGCTTTCCAATGCCCTCCGAAGGCCATTCCACACTCTAAAACGACAATTTCCGCAGGTCAAAAATACTGCGATTTTCCTTTACAATCTTATCAACCGAGCTTTCTTTCATGCCTCGAAATGCTACATTTCGCCCCTGCCCAAACCATCTTCTGCACCTAAAAAAAGTGGAAATATTTGCATAATACATAATAAAGGTGTAATTTTGCAACCGTTCAGAGGAATGAGGGACTCCACGAGAGTTCCTCATTTATTTTTAACTTACACCCAAGAAATGATAGACAAGAACACAGTAAAGACCATCGTAGAAGAGTGGCTCGCTGACAAGGAGTACTTCCTGGTAGACGTTCAGGTGAGTGCCGACGACCACATCACAGTAGAAATCGACCATGCCGACGGCGTGTGGATAGACGACTGCGTGGCCCTGAGCCGCTACATCGAGGACCACCTGAGCCGCGACGAGGAGGACTACGAGCTCGAGGTGGGCTCTGCCGGACTGGGACAGCCGTTCAAGGTGGAGCAGCAATACCACAACTTCATAGGCAAGGAGGTGGAGGCCGTCGACGGCGAAGGCCGCAAGCTGAAGGGCATACTCAAGAGCGTAGAGGGCCGCAACTTCACCATCACCACGCAGGAGAAGGTGAAGGTTGAGGGCAAGAAGCGCCCGCAGCTCGCCGACGTGGACCATCAGCTGAGCATGGACACGGCCAAGTACTGCAAATATCTGATAAAATTCTAAATCAAAATACACATGGCAACAAAGAAAAGTGACCTTACTCCCAACATGATAGAAACATTCAAGGAGTTTAAGGAGACCAAGAACATCGACCGTACCACACTGGTGAGCGTGCTCGAAGAAAGCTTCCGCAATGTCATTGCAAAGATATTCGGTTCCGACGAGAACTTCGACGTCATACTGAACCCCGACAAGGGCGACTTCGAAATCTACCGCAACCGCATCGTCGTGCCCGACGGTGAGGTGAACGACGAGAACAAGGAGGTGGCTCTGAGCGAGGCCCGCAAGGTGGAAGACGACTACGAGGTGGGCGAGGAAATATCGGAGCGCGTGGACTTTGCCAAGTTCGGTCGCCGCGCCATACTGAACCTGCGCCAGACTCTTGCCTCGAAGATACTCGAACTGGAGCACGACTCGCTCTACAACAAGTACAAGGACCGCGTGGGACAGATCATTTCGGGCGAGGTCTACCAGGTGTGGAAGCGCGAGGTGCTGCTCGTCGACGAGGAGAACAACGAGCTCATACTGCCCAAGGCAGAGCAGATACCCAGCGACCAGTACCGCAAGGGCGAGACCGTAAGGGCCGTCATACTGCGCGTGGACAACGAGAACAACAACCCGAAGATCATCCTCTCGCGCGCATCGTCGACCTTCCTGGAGCGCCTGCTCGAAGCCGAAGTGCCCGAAATCCACGACGGACTGATCTCGATAAAGCGCATAGCGCGTATGCCCGGCGAGAGAGCCAAGGTGGCTGTGGAGAGCTACGACGAGCGCATCGACCCCGTAGGAGCCTGCGTGGGTGTCAGGGGAAGCCGCGTCCACGGCATCGTGCGCGAGCTGTGCAATGAGAACATCGACGTGATAAACTACACCACCAACATGAAACTCTTCATCCAGCGCGCCCTCAGCCCAGCCAAGGTGTCGAGCATCAACATCGA
Source organism: uncultured Prevotella sp. (assembly GCA_900318625.1). Lineage (GTDB taxonomy): Bacteria > Bacteroidota > Bacteroidia > Bacteroidales > Bacteroidaceae > Prevotella. The sequence goes on along the minus strand of ONLG01000023.1, from coordinate 3,399 downwards.
CGAGGAGAACCTCAAGGCCGAAGTCTATCTCCAGCCCGAAGAGGTGAGCCTGGCAATAGGCCGCGGCGGACTCAACATCAAGCTGGCTTCGATGCTCACTGGCTACACCATCGACGTGTTCCGCGAGGTCAACGAGAACGAGGAGGAGGAAGACATCTACCTCGACGAGTTCGCAGACGAGATCGACCAGTGGGTTATCGATGCCATCAAGAACCTCGGACTCGACACCGCGCGTGCCGTGCTCAACGCTCCGCGAGCACTGCTCATCGAGAAAGCCGACCTCGAAGAGGAAACGGTTGACCACGTGCTCAACGTGCTCAAGGCTGAGTTCGAGCAGTAAGACATAAGGACAGAAGCTAAGATAGGACAGAAGGACAAAGGAATTAGGACAGAAGGACAAAAGGAACATATTTTGAGCTGGTTCCCACAGAACCCATAAAGCCCATTCCGCCCATAAAGCCCATTCCGCCCATCTCGCCCATTCCGCCCAAACAACCCCATTCCGCCCACAAACCCCATACAACCAAACAACCAAACAAAAAGAGTAAATGAGCATCAGATTAAATAAAGCAATACGAGAACTGAACATCGGCCTGCAGACAGCCATCGACTTTCTCGAGAAGAAGAAGGAGCTGGGCGAGGTGAAAGCCGACCTCAACTTCAAGCTCAGCGACGAGCAGTATGGCGCACTCGTCGAAGCCTTCAAGAGCGATGCAACAGTGAAGACCGATGCCAAGAAGCTGTTCCCCAAGAAGCCGAAGGAGAAGAAAGCCAAGGAGAAACCAGCCGAAGACCACAAGGGAAAGACCCTTCTGGAGGGTCGGCAGCAGTATAAGCCGATGGGCAAGATTGACCTCGACCAGATTGGAAAGAAGCCTCAGCCCAAGCCAGAAGAGTCCGAGCACGAGCCTGAAGCTATCGAGAAGCCGGAGCCAGAGAAGCCGGTAGTGGTGGAAACACCTGCCGAGCCCGAGCCGCAACCCGTGGCAGAGGTGGAGGAAAAGCCTGCCGAGCCTGCCCCGGAACCCGCTGAGCCGGAACCGCAACCTGCCAAGCCCGAGCCGCAACCTGCTGAGCCCGAGCCGGAGTATGTGGAACCGGAGAAGCCCGCTGTGAGCGAAGAGCAGAAACCGGCTGAGACTGAAGAGCAGAAGCCAGCTGAAACCAAGATATTCACCACCAAGAGCGAGAAGAAAATCCTCAAGGCAACGAAGGTGAACGTGCTCGGAAAGATTGACCTGAGCACCATCAACCAGAGCACCCGACCCAAGAAGAAGTCGAAGGAGGAGCGCAAGAAAGAGCGTGAAGAGAAGGCAGCACAGCGCAGCGACGGGCGCAAGAAGCGCGAGCGCATCAACAAAGCCCGCGTCGACATCAACGCCGCTGCAAACCAGCAAGGCCCTGCACCGACCTCACAGGCTGCTCAGGCCAAGAGCTCGAACAAGAAAAAGAAGAACCGTTCGCGCTCGCAGAAGCAGCTTGAGGTGAACGAGGAAGACGTGGCACGCCAGGTAAAGGAAACTCTCGCACGCCTCACCAGCAAGACCAGCCAGAACAAGAAGGGTGCAAAATACCGCAAGGAGAAGCGCGAAGCCGCACAGGAGCGACTCTCGCAGGAGGCCCGTCAGGAGAGCCGCGAGAGCAAGACGCTGAAGCTGACGGAGTTTGTCACCGTGAGCGAACTGGCTACGATGATGGACATCAGCGTCACTCAGGTCATCTCGACCCTCATGTCGGTGGGCATCATGGTGTCTATCAACCAGCGACTCGATGCCGAGACCATCAACCTCGTGGCCGACGAGTTCGGCTTCAAGACCGAATATGTCAGTGCCGAGGTGCAGGAGGCTGTCAGCGAAGAGGCCGACGACGAGAACGACTTGCAGCACCGGGCTCCCATCGTGACCGTGATGGGACACGTAGACCACGGTAAGACCTCGCTGCTCGACCACATACGCAACACCAACGTGATTGCCGGCGAGGCCGGAGGCATCACCCAGCACATCGGTGCATACAACGTGAAGCTGGCCGACGGCAGGCGCATCACCTTCCTCGACACGCCGGGACACGAGGCTTTCACCGCCATGCGTGCCCGCGGAACGCAGGTTACTGACATCGCCATCATCATCATTGCTGCCGACGACAGCGTGATGCCGACCACCAAGGAGGCCATCGCACACGCACAGGCAGCCAACGTGCCGATGGTGTTTGCAATCAACAAGATTGACAAACCGGGTGCCAATCCCGACAAAATACGCGAAGACCTGGCCCAGATGAACCTGCTCGTAGAGGAGTGGGGAGGCAAATACCAGTGCCAGGAAATCTCGGCAAAGAAAGGTATCGGCGTTGACGAGCTTCTGGAGAAGGTTCTGCTCGAGGCCGAAATGCTCGACCTGAAGGCCAACCCCAACCGCAAGGCCACGGGTTCGGTTATCGAGTCGTCGCTCGACAAGGGCCGCGGCTACGTGTCGACGATGCTCGTGTCGAACGGAACGCTCAAGGTCGGCGACAACGTAATTGCCGGAACAAGCTACGGACGCATCAAGGCCATGTTCAACGAGCGCAACCAGCGCATCGAGAAAGCTGGTCCGTCTGAGCCTGTGATAATCCTCGGACTCAACGGCGCGCCCACTGCAGGCGACACATTCCACGTGCTCGAGACTGAGCAGGAGGCCCGCGACATAGCCAACAAGCGCCTTCAGCTGCAACGCGAACAGGGTCTGCGCACGCAGAAGAAGTTCACCTTGGACGACATTTCGCACCGTATCGCACTGGGCGAGTTCCACGAACTGAACATCATCGTCAAGGGCGACACCGACGGTTCGGTAGAGGCACTCTCCGACTCGTTCCTCAAGCTCTCTACCGAAAAGGTGCAGGTGAGCGTCATCAGCAAAGCAGTGGGACAGATTTCAGAGAACGACGTCATGCTGGCCTCGGCCTCGGATGCCATCATCGTGGGCTTCCAGGTACGCCCGTCGGCAGAAGCCCGCAAGGCTGCCGACCGCGAGGGAGTGGACATCAACACCTATTCGGTGATCTACGATGCCATCGACGACGTGAAGTCGGCCATGGTTGGTATGCTCGACAAGGTGAAGAAGGAAGTTGTCACCGGCCAGGTGGAGGTGCGCCAGGTGTTCAAGATCTCGAAGGTGGGCACCGTGGCAGGTGCGCTTGTCACCGAAGGCAAGGTACACCGCACGGACAAGGCGCGTGTGGTTCGCGACGGAATAGTTGTCCACACCGCTCCTATCGACGCACTGAAGCGCTACAAGGACGACGTGAAGGAGGTGGCAGCAGGTCTGGAGTGCGGTATCTCGCTCGTCAACTTCAACGATATTCAGGAGGGCGACATCATCGAAACCTTCATGGAGATAGAGGTAGAGCAGAAGCTCTGACACCTTT